>JABFYH010000165.1 GCA_013361335.1 Gemmatimonadaceae bacterium
CCCCCGCGACGTGGCGGGGAGAGCCGTCTGTACCCTCGAAGCCAGGCCATCGTGACCGCTACCGCGTTGCGCGAGATCATCCCCGGCTGGTCCATCGGCGAGGCGGTCAACAGCCGCCTCGACGAGGACGTGCTCGCGCGCGCCTACCGGTTCAGCGAGGCCGCGCATCGGGGGCAGTTCCGCAACTCCGGCGAGCCCTACGTCACCCACTGCGTCGAGGTCGCCAAGATCCTGGCCGAGCTCCAGCTCGACACCACCACCGTCGCCAGCGGGCTGATTCACGACGTCGTCGAAGACACCGCGATCGACATCGCCCAGGTCGAGAAGGAGTTCGGCACCGAGATCGCCGCGATCGTCGACGGGCTCACCAAGATCGCCAAGCTCCCCAACAGCGGCTCCAATCAGGAGCGGCAGGTGGAGAGCTACCGCAAGCTGCTGCTCTCGATCGCGAAGGACGCGCGCGTCATCATCGTCAAGCTCGCCGACCGGCTGCACAACATGCGCACGCTGGAGTTCCTCCCGGTCGAGAAGCAGCGCCGCATCGCCCAGGAGACGCGCGACCTGTACGCGCCCCTCGCGCACCGCTTCGGCATGGCCAAGATGCGGTGGGAGCTGGAAGACCTCGCCTTCAAGCACCTGGAGAGCGAGGAGTACAAGGCGCTGGCGAAGAAGGTGGCCCAGAAGCGCGGTGAGCGCGAAGCGCTGATCGCCGCGCTCCGGGAGCCCCTCGAGCGCGAGCTGGCCAAGGCGGGGATCAAGGGGGTCGAGGTCACCGGGCGCCCGAAGCATCTCTGGTCGATCTACAAGAAGATGAAGCAGCGCGAGAAGCCGTACGAGGAGATCTACGACCTCCTCGCCATTCGCGTGCTGGTGAACAGCGTCCCCGACTGCTACCACGCCCTCGGCATCATCCACGAGGGGTGGACGCCGGTGCAGGAGCGGATCAAGGACTACGTCGCGCAGCCCAAGTCGAACGGCTACCAGTCGCTGCACACGACGGTGTTCGGACCGGGCCGGCAGCTCTACGAGATCCAGATCCGCACCAAGGAGATGCACCGCACGGCGGACTTCGGCATCGCGGCGCACTGGCTGTACAAGGAGGACGCGAAGAGCGGCGACGAGCTCGATCGGCACCTCACCTGGTTCCGGCAGATCCTCGAGCTGCAGCTCGACGCCAAGACGCCGGACGAGTTCCTCGAGTTCCTGAAGCTCGACCTCTACGCCGACGAGATCTTCGTCTTCACGCCGAACGGCGACGTCATCCAGCTCCCCAAGGGGGCGACGCCGATCGACTTCGCCTTCGCGGTGCACTCGGAGGTCGGACTGCACTGCGCGGGCGCCAAGATCAACGGGCGCATCGCTCCCCTGTCCCGGCCGCTCCGCAACTCGGAGCAGGTCGAGATCATCACGTCGCCGTCGTCGAAGCCGAGTCGGGACTGGCTCGCGCACGTGCGGACCGGGCGCGCGCGCCACAAGATCCGGCAGTGGCTGCGCCACGAGGAGCACTCGTCGTCGGTCAAGCTCGGCCAGGACATCCTCGAGCGCGAGCTGAAGCGGCGTCGGCTCGTCCGCCCCGACGAGGCGACGCTGACGACCGCGGCGCGCGAGCTCTCGTTGACGGACTCCACGCACCTCTTCGCGTCGATCGGCCAGGGCGACGTGAACGTCGGCCTCGCCATCAAGCACCTCTTTCCCGACTACGTCGAGAAGGAGCAGGTCAAGCCGACGCTGGTCGAGCGCCTGGTCGATCGGGTGCGCGGCACGAAGGGGGTGCGCATCCAGGGGGTCGACGGCCTCATGGTGCGCTACGCGCAATGCTGTCAGCCGGTGCCGGGCGACCCGGTGACGGGCTACGTGACCCGGGGACGCGGCGTGAGCATCCATCGCGCCGACTGTCCGAACCTGCTCTTCCTGGCGCACGAGCCGGAGCGCCGGCTCGAGATCGACTGGCAGGAGGCGGAAGGGGAGCGGTTCACGGTGCGCCTCGCGCTCGAGGGGAACGACCGTCGCGGGCTCTACGCCGACGTCGCCGAAGCGGTGAGCGAGTCGGGGACCAACATCCGCAGCATGGAGCTGCGGACGGTCGACGGCCGCGCGTCAGGGGCGGTGCTCGTCGAGGTCGAGAACCTCGCGCATCTCCAGAAGATCATCAAGGCGGCGCGCAAGGTGAAAGGCATCACCGACGTGCAGCGCCGCGAGCGCATCAATTCGGAGTAGCCGAGCCGGTTGGTCTCGGCGGCCAGTTCGCGCGCGGCGTCCGGCGGGACGGGTCCCTCCGCGGCCGGGACTCGTCGCTCGCTCCGCTCGCTCGAGACGTCCGCTCCGGGACCCGTCCCGCCTCCCGCCCAGGCTCGGTGGTAAGTCTCTCGCATCCACCCCGGGGCGGCGCCGATGGTGCGCGCCCACGCGCGATGGAGCCTGGACGTCGGTCGGGGGCGCGCCCTCAAGGCATGGTGGGTGATGCCGGAGGGGACGACCCTCGCAGAGGCGACGTCTCGAGCGAGCGAAGCGAGCGACGAGTCTCGGCGCCGTCGCGAGGGTCGACCCCGCAGGCGGCGCGACGACCTCCAACGTGACCGACCGGGCGCTCTCCCGAACAACGACCGAAAACGCTATATTGCGCCATGACTCCGCGCGCCAACTTCATCCTCCAAGCGCCGTTCGAGCCCGCCGGCGACCAGCCCAAGGCCATCGCGGAGCTCATGCAGGGACTCGAGCGCAACGACCGCTTCCAGTCCCTCCTCGGCGTCACCGGGTCCGGCAAGACGATGACGATGGCCAACGTCATCGCCCGCTACGGCAAGCCCACCCTGGTCCTCAGCCACAACAAGACCCTCGCCGCGCAGCTCTACGGCGAGATCAAGAGCTTCTTCCCGCAGAACGCCGTCGAGTACTTCATCTCGTACTACGACTACTACCAGCCGGAAGCGTACGTCCCCACCACGGACACGTACATCGAGAAGGACGCCTCGATCAACGAGGACATCGACCGGCTGCGGCTGCGCGCCACGTCATCGCTCATGGAGCGCAGCGACGTCATCATCGTCGCCACCGTGAGCGCCATCTACGGCCTCGGTGATCCCGTCTCGTATCGGGAGCAGATGGTGACCATCACCCAGGGGCAGAAGGTCAACCGCGACGACATCCTCCGCTCGCTGGTCAAGATCCAGTACAACCGGAACGACGTCGCCTTCGAGCGCGGCACCTTCCGCGTCCGCGGCGACACCGTGGAGATCTTCCCCGCCTACGAGGAGCAGGGGGTTCGCGTCGAGCTGTGGGGCGACGAGGTCGAGCGCATCTCGAAGATCAACGTGCTCACCGGGGAGACGATCACCACGCTGGACCGCGCGGCGATCTACCCGGCGAAGCACTTCGTCACCCAGCGCCCCACCCTCGAGCGCGCGGTCAAGCTCATTCGCGAGGAGCTCACCGGCCGGCTGACCGAGATGCGCGCCAACGGCCGCCTGCTCGAGGCGCAACGCCTCGAGAGCCGCACGAACTTCGACATCGAGATGATGCTCGAGATCGGCACCTGCGCCGGCATCGAGAACTATTCCCGTCACCTCTCCGGGCGCGAAGCGGGCGAGCGGCCGGCGTGCCTGTTCGACTATTTCCCCGAGGACTTCCTCGTCGTCGTCGACGAATCGCACGTCACCCTGCCGCAGATCGGCGGCATGTTCAACGGGGACCGGGCACGCAAGCTGACCCTCGTCGACTACGGCTTCCGTCTGCCCAGCGCCCTCGACAACCGGCCGTTGATGTTCGACGAGTTCCTCTCCCTCACGCCGCGCGCGGTGTTCGTGTCCGCGACGCCCGGGGAGCTGGAGCTCCGCCTGTCGGAAGGTGTGGTCGTCGAGCAGATCATCCGGCCGACGGGGCTGATCGATCCGGTGATCGAGGTCCGCTCGGTGCGCGGACAGGTCGACGACCTCCTCGGCGAGATCCGGCAGCGGGTGAAGGTCGGCGAGCGCGTGCTGGTCACGACGCTGACGAAGCGGATGTCGGAGGATCTCACCGACTATCTCCAGCAGGTCGGGGTTCGCGTGCGCTACATGCACTCGGACATCGACGCGATCGAACGGATGGAGATCGTCCGAGGTCTCAGACTTGGCGAGTTCGACGTCCTCGTCGGCATCAACCTGCTCCGCGAGGGGCTCGACATGCCCGAGGTGTCGCTCGTCGCGATCCTCGACGCCGATCAGGAAGGCTTCCTGCGCTCCGACCGGTCGCTGATTCAGACGGTGGGTCGCGCGGCGCGCCATGTGAACGGCAAGGCGATCTTCTACGCGGACCGGATCACCGGCTCGATGCAGCGGTGCATCGACGAGACCGCGCGCCGCCGCGAGATTCAGACGGCGTACAACGTCGAGCACGGGATCACGCCGCAGTCGGTCTCCAAGAGCATCGATCAGGTGCGCTTCATCACCCGCGTCGCCGACGCCCGCACCGAGCGCGAGGAGGAGAAGCCGAAGCGCGGGCGGAAGGTGGCCGAGAAGGAGGCGGAGTATCAGATCGCCGATCCGGAGGAGCTGATCAAGATGCTCGAGGCGCAGATGCGCGAGGCGGCCACGGCGCTCGACTTCGAGGCGGCCGCCCGGCTGCGTGACCAGCTCTTCGAGGTCAGGGCGCGGATGCCCGGCGGGTCCACCTCGCGACCGGCCGTCGCGGCCGACGTGAAGGCTGGCGGCGCCCGCCGGTGACGCCGATCGGGGAGCAGCCCTCGCATCCACCGCTCGTCCCGCCGCTGGCCGAGCACGGCGCCCTCGCCATGACCGAAGGCGAGCTGCGCGACTGGGGCCGGCGGTTCGGACGCTCGGCACACGCGCCGCTGCTGGTCACGATCGCCGGCGAGCTCGGGGCAGGGAAGACGACGCTCGTCCAGGCGCTCTGTGCCGGCTACGGCGTGACCGAGGAGGTCACCAGCCCCACCTTCGCCCTCGTGCACGAGTATCAGGCGCCGCGCTCCCCGGTGCACCATCTGGATCTGTACCGCCTGGAGCGCCCCGACCAGCTCGACGAGATCGGCTGGGACGAGCTGGTGAGCGCGCGCGCCGTCGTCCTGGTGGAGTGGCCCGAGCGCGCCGGGGATCGCCTGCCGGCGGGGCATGTCACCCTGTCGCTGCAGCATCTGCCGGACGACCCGGGGCGCCGGCTGCTCTACGCCGGATGGCACCCGTGAAGGCGCTCGTCCTCGAGGCGGCCACCTACGTCGGCAGCGTCGCCCTGATCGACGGCGCACGCCTGCTCGGCGAGCGCACCGTCGCGATGCGGGGGCGCGAGCACGAGGCGCTCATGCCGGCGGTGGCCGACCTGCTCCGGGACTGCGGGCTCGAGCCCGCCGCGCTCGGGCGCGTCGTGTGTGGTGCGGGCCCGGGCAGCTTCACCAGCCTGCGCATCGCCGGGGGGATCGCCAAGGGGCTCGCGATGTCGGCGGGCGTCCCGCTCGTCCCGGTGTCGTCGCTCGCCCTCGTCGTGGCTTCGCAGGAGCCATTCGTCGCCGGACGATATCTCGCGGCGATCGACGCGCTTCGCGGCGAGCACTACGTGGCGCTGTACGAGGTCGGACCGGCGAACGCGGTTCAGGCGCTGTCGCCTACCTGGCTCGTGCCCTCGGCGACGGTCCAGGCGGTCGCCGCAGAGCATGGCGCGCGCGCCGTCGGTCCGGGGCAGGGAGACCATTCGATCGATCCACATGCCCGCGCTGCCGCCAGGCTCGCCGGCCTGATCGACGCGGCGACACCTGCCGACCTGGCGGGGTGGGAGCCGGCATATGGGCGGCTGGCCGAAGCACAGGTGAAGTGGGAGGCGGCGCACGGTCGTCCGCTGGCGGCGTCGTGAGGGCGTCGCCGAGCAGCACGCTCACGATCCGCCGCTGCCTGCCGCAGGACCTCGAACGGATCAGCGCGATCGAGCGGGCCTCCTTTTCGGATCCGTGGACCTTCGAGACCTTCTCGGCGACGCTGGCGCTCCGGCACCTGCGGTTCCTGGTCGCGGAGGAGGGTGGGGCGGGGGGTGTCGCGCCGACCCTGGTGGGGTATGTTGTGGCGCTGGTCATGGTCGATGAAGGGGAGGTCGCCGACCTGGCCGTCGCACCTTCGGCGCGGCGTCGAGGGATCGCCAGATCGCTGCTCGAGCGGATCATGGCGGAGGTGATGGAGGCGGGGGTGCGCGCGCTCTATCTTGAGGTGCGGGAATCGAACGCGGCCGCACGCGCGCTGTATCAGGCGCTGGGATTCGAGCCGGTGGGACGTCGGCGGGGCTACTACCAGCACCCCACCGAAGATGCGCTGCTGCTCAGGCGCGATCTCGCACCCCGCGCGTGAGGCGAGCCGTGGAGGCGGCGGTGGGGATCTCAAGTGAAGTGTCACGTGAAGTTGCCGGTGCAAGTGTCAGTGTTTCAAGGACGTGTGCAACAAATCGGTACCGTTCCGTTGGACTTTATCTTTAGCGTGTGGGCGAGGCATCGACATCTCGTCCAGGGAGGAGGGTTATGAGCCGGAGCTTGAACAAGGTGACGCTGATCGGAAATCTCGGGAACGATCCCGAGGTGCGCTCGACCACCGGAGGCAACCGGGTGGCGACCTTCTCGCTCGCCACGAGCCGGTCGTGGAACGACGCGAGTGGGAGCAAGCAGGAGAAGACGGAGTGGCACCGCTGCGTGGTGTGGAACACCAAGAGCTCGCAGCTGGCGGACATCGTCGAGAAGTACGTGAAGAAGGGCGACAAGCTCTACGTCGAAGGGCGCATCGAGTATCGCCAGTGGCAGGACAAGGAGAACCAGACCCGCTACTCCACCGAGATCAACGTCCGCGAGCTCATCATGCTCGGCGGCGGATCCGGGGGCGGCGCGAGGGCCGCGGGCAGCGACTTCGACGCCGAGTCGAACGGCGGGCGGTCGCGTGCCGCCGCGCCGGCGAAGGCGAAGGCCGGCGGCGCGGGCGGGGACGACTTCGAGGACTTCCCCGGCGCGCTGGCGGACGAGGACGACGACCTGCCGTTCTGACGGGGCGTGCGGCGTTGAGATGACGAATGGCGGCGAGCCCGATCGGGCTCGCCGCCATTCCCGTTTCTGAACGACCACCCGGAGCGTCTCGTGGCGTGTAAGCTTTCGCCCGCTCCCGGCATCCATGGTCATGCCCCCACTGTCCAGAGCGTCCGCCGCTCCGGCCGTCGTCATGGACGACGAGCCAGCAGCCTTTCGCGCCCGGATCGGCCGAGTCGTCGCCGGCGAGGTCGACGCGCTCGCGGAGCTGTTCGTCAGCCACGGTGAGCTGGTGTATCGCACGGCCTTCCGCCTCACCGGTAGTCGCGCCGACGCGGACGACGTGACCCAGGAGCTGTTCGTCCGCCTTCCCCAGGCGCTGCACGGCTTCACCGGCGGGATGAGCAGCTTCTCGGCCTGGATCCGCCGCGTGGCGGTGCGACAGGCCCTGATGCAGCTCCGCGCCGGCCGGCGGCGCGCCGAGGTGAGCGTCGACGCGGTCGCATCGCTCGTCGCCGCTGCCGACCCGGTCGTCGAGCGCGTCACGATCGAGGACGCCCTGGCGCGGATCTCCGACGAGCACCGGACGGTGTTCCTGCTCAAGGAAGTGGAGGGCTTCGCGCACAGCGAGATCGCCGAGCTCCTCGGCATCTCCGTGGCCAACTCCGAGGTCCGACTTCACCGCGCGCGGCGCGAGCTGCGCGCGATTCTGCGAGGCTCCCGATGACCGGAATCGATTCGATGCTCCATCCCACCTTCGAGGCGCTGTCCGCGCATGCCGACGCGGCGCACGACGTCGCCTCAGCGAGCCGCGTGGGACGGCACGTCGCGCGTTGCGAGCGGTGCCGGGCCGAGGTGGCCGAGATCCGTGCCCTCGGGGAGGCGGCACGCGCGGTGGAGGTGAGCGGTCCGCCGACGGATCTCTGGTCGCGCATCGAGAGGGCGGCCGCCGGGCCTCGGCCCGCGTCGGCGCGAGTTGTTTCGATGGGGACTGTCGCCGATGGCCCGATGCCCATGGCGCGCCGCCACCGTGGGCTGGCGGCCGCAGCGCTCGTCATCGGTGCGGCGCTGGCCGCGGTCGCGCTCTGGCCACAGCCCGCATCGCTTCAGGCTGCGGGGCCGAGTCGCCTGAGCTTCACCCCGGCGCGTCCGATCCCCGGCGGCGTGGTGACGGTACGCTATCTCCCGCCGACGTCGATGTCGGACGCGTCGAGGCTCGTTCTTCTCGGGCGATTCGCGCGTCCTGCGGGACAGTACCCACCGCCCGTCGGTGGGCGGGTCGTCGCCGAGCTCGCCGACTCGCTCGGAGAGCTCGTGCGATCCACAGATGGAGCCTACGCCGGCACGATCCGGCTTCCCGCGAACTTCCTGGCGGTCTCGCTCGCGGTGCGCGAGCCGCGTGCCGATCGACTGGACCTGGATGGGTTCGCGCCCTGGCTGGTGATCGGCGGAACGCCGGCCGGCGGGCCCTCGCTGCGATCCTTGCTGGCGGCGATCGACACGCGCGCGCTGCCGTTTGGGCCCGGCCCCTCGCTGCGCACGCGGCAGCCGGTGGACGTCGCGGATTCGCTGAAGCGGTACTTTCCCCGCCATCCAGCCGGCTGGGCGTACACGCGATCCTATGGCCTCGCGCGCGGCCGGTTCGATTTCCTGCGCTTCTTCGAGACCGCGGAGCGCAGGTACGCGTCGCTGGACCACACGCTGTGGCCCCAGCCTGCGCTCGACGCCGATCAGCTGCATGCGATGGTCGTCTTCGCGCGCCGCATCGATGAGCCGACGGAGATGCTTCGCTGGGCCGGTCGCTTTGCGAAGGAGCATCCGGAAGACCCGCGCGCCCTCACCGCGCTCGTCGACGCCGTGCACGAGATCGAGCTGCGCCCCGTTCCCGCGCTGAGCGACTCGGTCCGGCGCTGGCTGCCCGCGCTCGACAGCGCATATCGGCGCGCGCCTTTGCCGAACGTCGCGTACACCGATGCCCGCCGGCTCGCCGTGCTCTATGGCGACTCGGCCACCGCCGCGCGCTGGCGCGTGCGGGCCCTGGAGAACGGTGTCGTCGACAACATCTGGTTGATGGCGCGCCCCGCGCCGGGCGACGCCGGAGCCGTCGTCGTCGCCGAGCTGCGACGTCGCGCGACGTCGCCCTGCGAGCTTCCGGCCGGCCGCTTTCCGCTCGCGAGCTCGGTGGGTCGCTGGCGGAGCCACTGCGAACTGTATCGAGGCATTGCCTTCAGCTTCCTGTCGTCGGCTGCGCTGGACGACGGTCGACCGCGACAGGCGCTGGCGGAGGCGGATTCGGCGCTGGCGACGATGCGGCTTGGCGGCCACTGCGTCTCGCCGCGCGGCTACCTGGCCCACGCGCTGGCCTCGCTGGCCGTCGGCGATACGGTGACGGCGGAATCCGATTTCATCGGTGCGGCGGTCGACCCGGC
>JABFYH010000041.1 GCA_013361335.1 Gemmatimonadaceae bacterium
TACGTTCCGTCGCCGCGAGAGAGCGCCTTCCTCGACACCCTCTCGCGGCGCACCTTCGACTTCTTCTGGGAAACGACCAATCCCCGCAACGGGCTGACCCCGGACCGGTGGCCCACGAAATCGTTCTCCAGCGTCGCCGCGGTCGGGTTCGCCCTCACCGCGTACCCGATCGGCGTGGAGCGCGGCTGGGTGACGCGTGATGCGGCGCGCGACCGGGTGCTCACGACGCTGCGCTTCTTCTGGACGGCGCCACAGGGACCAGAGGGGACGAACGTCACCGGATACAAGGGCTTCTTCTATCACTTCCTCGACATGGAGACGGGGCGCCGCTTCGCCACCGTCGAGCTGTCGACGATCGACACGGCGCTGCTGCTGGCCGGTGCGCTGACCTGCCGCCAGTACTTCGACCACGACGACGCCGGTGATCGCGAGGTGCGCGCCCTCGCCGACTCCATCTATCACCGCGTCGACTGGAGCTGGGCGCGCGACGACGAGACGCTGGTGCGCATGGGGTGGCACCCCGAGCCCGCCAACGAACGGAACCCGCGCGGGTTCATCCCGAGCCAGTGGGCCGGCTACGACGAGGCGATGCTCCTCTACGTGCTCGCCCTCGGCTCTCCCACCTATCCGGTCGACCCGGTCGCATGGACGCGGTGGACGCGCACCTACAAGTGGGACCGCTTTCAGGGTCAGGAGTTCGTGCAGTTCGCGCCGCTCTTCGGCCACCAGTACTCGCATCTGTGGGTCGACTTTCGCGGCATCCAGGACGCGTACATGCGCGGCCGAGGGATCGACTACTTCGAGAACTCGCGCCGGGCGACGCTGTCGCAGCGGACGTACGCGATGACGAACCCGGCGCAGTGGCGCGGCTATGGGGCGGACGCCTGGGGGCTGACGGCGAGCGACGGCCCGCTCGACTCGACTTTCACGATCGACGGGCGAACGCGGACATTCCACACATATTGGGCACGTGGCGTCGGCACCGACGAGATGAACGATGACGGCACGCTCGTCCCGACGGCGGCCGGCGGCTCGGTCCCCTTCGCGCCCGAGGCGACGATCCCGACGCTCGTCGCGATGCGCGAGCGGTACGGGGAGCCGCTGTTCGGCCGGTATGGCTTCGTCGACGCCTTCAACCCGACGATGCGGACGCCAGGGCCGCCGCTCCATCACGGTCGCATCGTGGACGGCGTCTCCTGGTTCGACACGGACTACCTCGGCATCGACCAGGGTCCGATCGTCGGAATGATCGAGAACTGGCGCACGGGCTTCGTGTGGAGGCTGATGCGCGGCAACGCCGACGTCGTGCGCGGGCTGTGCCGCGCGGGCTTCACGGGCGGATGGATCGCGGGGCGTTGCTAGCGCGCCTGCGGAATGCGATATGGCTGCCCGCCGTCGCGGCCGGTCTGTTGCTCTGCGGCGGCTGCGCGCGCGGGGAGGCCAGCGGAACTCAGGAGCTGCGCGTCTGGGCGTTCGGGGCAGAGGGCGAGGCGCTCGCGCCGCTGGCGCAGGAGTTCGAGCGACAGAATCCGGGGATCCGCGTTCGCGTGCAGCAGATCCCGTGGACGGCCGCGCACGAGAAGCTGCTGACGGCATACGTTGGCGGGGCGCTGCCGGACGTCGCGCAGCTGGGCAATACCTGGATCCCGGAGTTCGCGGCCCTCGGGGCGCTCCAGGCGCTGGACTCGCTCGTCGCGCACGATTCCGCGGCCATCCCGCTCGCCGATTACTTCCCCGGCGTGCTGGCGACCAACGTCGTCGACGACACCCTGTTCGGCGTGCCCTGGTACGTGGACACGCGGGTGATGTTCTACCGCACCGATCTCCTGCGCGCGGCGGGGGTGACGTCGCCCCCGACGACGTGGGCGGCCTGGCGCGATGCGCTGGTGCGGGTGCGCGCGCGCCAGGAGCCGGGGTCGTATCCCGCGCTCCTGCCGCTCAACGAATGGGCGCAGCCGGTCATCTTCGGCCTGCAGGCCGGCGCACCCCTCCTCGCCGACCACGGGACGCTCGCGGCGTTCCGCGATCCGCGGTTTCGCCGAGGATTCGAGTTCTACATCCAGCTGTTCAAGGATCGGCTCGCGCCGCCGCTGGCTGCGACCCAGATCGCGAGCGTCTTCCAGGAGTTCGGAGCGGGGCGAACGGCGGCCTACATCACCGGGCCGTGGAACGTCGGCGAGTTCCGCAAGCGCCTGCCGGCGTCGGTCGAATGGAACACGGCGCCACTGCCCGGCCCCGACAGCGGGGGCGTCTCGCTTGCTGGCGGGTCCAGCATCGTCATCATGCGCAAGTCGGGGCAGCGACGCGCGGCGTGGAAGCTGCTCGCCTTCCTCGCCGACCCGGCGCGGCAGGCTGCCTTCTTCGTCAAGACGGGGGACCTGCCGGCGCGCCGCTCGGCCTGGGATGATCCGGCGCTCGCGGGCGACAGGTATCTCGCCGCCTTCCGCACGCAGCTCGGGCGGGTGGTGCCGAGCCCGGCGGTGCCCGAGATCGAGCTGATCGTGTCGCGGGTGGCGCAGGCGGCGGAGCGCGCGGCCCGCGGCCAGCAGACGATCGACGACGCGCTGGCCGGCCTCGATGCCGACGTCGACCAGATCCTGGAGAAGCGCCGCTGGATGCTCGCACAGCGCGGAGCGGCACGATGAGGGACACCGATGCTCGTCGCCGAGCGCCGCGCATCGCGCCGGGATGGTGGTTCGTCGCGCCGGCGTTGACGCTGATCGTCGTCTTCTTCGTCGGGCCGGTGATCGCCGCGCTCGGGCTCAGCTTCACCGACTTCGATCTCTACGCCCTGGCTGATCCGCGCGCCGCGCGGTGGGTCGGATTCCGCAACTATGCGCGGGTGCTCCATGAGCCGCTGTTCTGGCAGGCGCTGCGCAACACCCTGTACTTCGCGATCGTCGGGGGACCGCTGACGGTGGCGGCATCGCTGGGCGCGGCACTCCTCGTCAACGCCCGGACACTCCGCTGGAAGGCGACGGCCCGCGCGGTCTTCTTCGCCCCCTTCGTCACCACGCTGGTCGCAGTGGCGATCGTGTGGAAGTATCTCTACCACCCGCGGTACGGGCTGCTGAACTGGCTGCTCGGCCACCTGGGCATCCCGCAGATCGACTGGCTCGGTGATCCGCACTGGGCGATGCCGGCGATCATCCTCCTGGCGACCTGGAAGAACTTCGGCTACAACATGCTGATCTTCATCGCCGGCCTGCAGAACATCCCGCGCGAGCTGCACGAGGCGGCGGCGCTCGACGGCGCGACGCCCTTCCAGCGCTTCCGGCACGTCACCATCCCGATGCTGGCGCCGACGATGTTCTTCGTCGTGATCGTGACGATGATCGGCTACCTGCAGCTCTTCACCGAGCCCTACGTCATGACGCAAGGCGGGCCGCTCCGCGCCACCACGAGCCTCGTGCTCTACATGTACGAGGAGGGCTTCCGCTGGTGGCGGCTCGGAGTCGCGGCCGGCATCGCCTTCCTGCTGTTCATCCTGATCGTGCTCTTCACGCTCCTCCAACGGCGCATCTCGCCGCGCGGGGCGGTATGAGCGCATCCCGAGCTGCTCGCGACCGCGTCGGCCAGACGGCGTTGTACGCGGCGCTCGCGCTGTTCGGCACGCTGTCTTTGCTTCCCCTGCTCTGGATGGTGAGCGCGTCGTTCATGGCGCAGGGGGAGGCGACAACCTTCCCGCCGGCACTCCTGCCGCACCATCCGACGCTCGTGCATTACCGCGACCTGTTCGGACGCCTCGCGCTCGGCCGGTACGCGATGAACAGCGCCCTCGTCGCCGTCGTCACGACCGCCGGCGCGCTGGCGATCAACGCCTCGGCCGGCTACGCCTTCGCCAAGCTTCGCTTTCGTGGCCGCGATGCGACCTTCCGCGCCATGGCGGCGGGGCTCGCGATCCCGGTCCAGGTCGCGATGCTGCCGCTCTTTCTCCTCATCAAGTCGCTCGGGCTGGTGAACAGCTACGGCGGGGTGATCATCCCGGGACTCGCCAGCATCTTCGGCATCTTCCTCGTGCGGCAGTATGCGCTGGCGATCCCCGACGACCTGCTCGACGCGGCCCGGATCGACGGGGCGGGGGAGCTGCGCGTATTCCGCTCGATCGTGCTGCCGACGATCCGCCCCGTGCTGGCGACCCTCGCGCTCTGGACCTTTCTCGCCACGTGGAACGATTTCATGTGGCCGCTGATCGTGCTGAGCGACGATCGACGCTACACCCTGCCGGTGGCGTTGGCGGGGCTCGTCGGCGAGCATTCGCAGGATGTGGAGCTCATGATGGCGGGCGCGGTGATCACGGTGCTGCCGGTGCTCGTGCTGTTCCTCATGCTGCAGCGCTATTATGTGGAAGGGGTGACCGAAGGAAGCGTGAAATGACAGGTGCGCTGCGCTCGTGCGCGATGACGGTGGTGTTCGCCCTGTCGGCGCTCGGCGCCGGAGCGCAAGCGCCGGCCCGGACGCTGGAATCGTTCGACGACGTCGCGGCATTCCAGGCGCTCCCCTCCGACGGCGTTCGGCTCACACTGCGCGCCGACTCCGGCGTGTCGGGGCGTGCGCTGCGGATGGAGTTCGATTATCAGGGGCACGGCGGATACGCGGTCGCGCGCCGCGCCTTCACGCTGCCCGCCCTTCCCGCCTACTGGGCCATCACACTCTGGGTGCGCGGGGTGGCGCGTCCGAATACGCTGGAGCTCAAGCTCGTGGACTCGAGCGGCCAGAATGTGTGGTGGATGCGCCGGCCGGAGCTCCGCGTGGCGAACGGGTGGACGCAGCTTCGCTTTCGCCCGGCTGACCTGAGCTTCGCGTGGGGTCCGCTCGGCGGCGGGCGGCCGCGCGGCATCGCCGCCCTGGAGATCGCCTTCACCGCCGGACAGGGTGGGCAGGGCTGGCTGGACCTCGACGAGCTCGCGATCACCCCGCTGCCATCCCCGGTGCCGGACCCGGTGCGGCCGAGCGTGTCGGCCTCGTCGAGCTTGATGGGGCGGCCGGCGGCGCTGGTCGTGCCTCCGTCGTTCAACGTCGCGCCCACGGACACCGCGAGTGCCCCCGAGAGCGCCGGGTGGCGCAGCGCCGCTGATGGCGCGCAGTGGGTGGAGCTCGACTTCGGTGGGCCGCGACCGCTGAGCGGTCTGGTGCTCGACTGGTCGCCGCGCGACTGGGCCGCCGACTACGACGTGGAAGGGAGCGACGACGGTCGAAGCTGGACGCTCTTGCGCGCGGTGCGCGGGAGCGGCGGGGGCCGCCGGTACCTGCATCTGCCGGACGCGGAACCGACGAAGCTGCGTCTGTCGCTGAAGCGGAGCAGCCGCGGCAATCGGTACGGTCTCCGCGCCATCCGGGTGCTGTCGGACAGCGCCGCGCGCACGCGTAGCGCGTTCCTCGAGCGCGTGGCGCAGGGGAGCGCACGCGGCGCCTGGCCACGCTCCCTCACCGGTCAGCAATCGTACTGGACGGTCGTCGGGCTCCCACATGACGAGCGCGATGCGCTGGTGAGCGAGGACGGAGCGGTCGAGCCGGAGCTTGGTGGCTATTCGGTCGAGCCGATGCTCGTCGAAGGAGGGCGGCCACGCACCTGGGCCGACGGACAGACCTCGCACTCGCTGGATGGTGGCTGGCGTCCCATCCCGACCGTCAGTCGCGAACACGACGACCTCGCGATCGCGACGACGGTCTTCGCGACGGGGCGACCCGGTCGCTCGGTGATCTGGATTCGTTATCGCGTCGTCAACCACGCCCGGCGCCGCCGCAGCGTGACGCTGCTCGCCGTCCTGCGCCCGGTGCAGGTCAATCCGCCGTGGCAGTTTCTCGGCGTGGCCGGGGGCGCGGCCAGCGTCCGCACGATCGGGTTCAAAGGGCGGCAGCTCATCGTGAACGACAGCAGCTCGGTCATCGCGATGACGCCGGCCTCCGCAGGCTGGATCGCGCGGTTCGACTCGAGCGCGGCCTCCCCGACGGACGAACAGCTCACCCGTGAGCCGCGGCCTGTGGTCGACTCGGTGGCGCTGGCCAGCGCCGCAATGGCCTGGCAGCTCGCGCTCGAGCCGCGCGACAGCAGCGACGTCTGGTTGACGGTGCCGACGGCACACTGGGAGGGCGGCCTTCCCCAGCCAACCGCGACGCGAAACGCAAAGGAAGCGAACGAGGCAGGCGAGGCGATGCTGCGCGGGATGCGGGCATTCTGGGACAGCGTGCTCGTGACGAGGATCGCCCTCCCTCTCGACGGCGCTCCCCTCGCCGCCACGCTGCGCACCGCGCTCGCACACGTCCTGATCAACGCACGCGGGCCGGCCATCCAGCCCGGTACGCGCAGCTATCGCCGGAGCTGGATCCGTGACGGAGCGTTGACGTCCTCGGCGCTGATGCGCATGGGGCACGCGGCCGAGGCGCGCGCCTTCCTCGACTGGTACGTGCCGAACGTCTTCGCGAACGGCAAGGTGCCGTGCTGCGTGGACGCCCGCGGGGCCGACCCCGTGACCGAGAACGACGCCGATGGGGAGCTGCTCTATCTCGCCGCCGAATACTTCCGCACCACCCGCGACACGAGCGCCGTGCGCGCACACTGGCCGGTGCTGGCGCGGGTGGCGGCGCACCTGGACTCGTTGCGGAGCTCGCGGCGCACCACCCAGTATCGAACGCCGGACTTGTTGCTGGTGTTCGGCCTGCTCCCTCCGTCGATCAGCCACGAGGGGTATTCCGCCAAGCCGGCGTACTCGTACTGGGACGACTGGTGGGGGGTGCGCGGGCTCGACGACGCTGGTCTGCTCGCGCGCGTCGCGGGCGACGGCGCCGGCGCGGCGCGGTACGTCGCGGCGGGGCGTGAGATGCGCGCCGACGTCGTCGCGTCGGTCGCCCGCTCGATGAAGGTGCACGGCGTACGCACCCTTCCCGGAGCCGCGGAGCTGGGGGATCTCGACCCGACCTCGTCGACGATGGCGCTCGAGCCGGCCCAGGCGCTCGGCGACCTTCCGCGCGCCGCTGTCGAAGCCACCTTCGACAGCGCATGGGCGACCCTCGAGCGGCGCCGGCAGCCGGGTGCGACCTGGGACATCTTCGTGCCGTACGAGTGGCGCGACGTCGGCGCGTACGTCCGGCTCGGCCAGCCGGAGCGGGCCCGGAGCTACGCGGCCTGGCTGCTCGGCATGCGGCGGCCGGCGGAGTGGAATCAGTGGAGCGAGGCGGTGTGGCGTGAGCCGCGCACTCCGAAGTTCATCGGTGACATGCCGCATGGATGGGTCGCGTCGGACTTCATGCGCGCCACCCTCGACATGCTGGCCTACGAGCGCGAGCGCGACTCGACGCTCGTTGTCGGCGCGGGGATCCCGATCGCCTGGGCGCGGGACACGGCGGGGGTGAGCGTGCGTGGGCTGCGGACCTGGTGGGGATCATTGACGCTGCGCGTCGCACCCGTCGCCAACGCTGTCCGGATCACGATCGACGGCGTGCGGCCTCCTGGCGGCATCGAGCTGCGCGCACCGTTCGGTGCCGCACCGGTGAGCGCGTGGGCGGACGGCACGCAGATCCCGCTCGTCGACGGCGGTCGCGCCGTGCGGCTCGCCGGGCCGGGCACGGTGGAGCTCAGATATTGATCCCCGCGTCAGCCGTCGAGCGCCGCCCCGTTCGTGCGAATGATCTCGCGGTAGTATCGCGCGCTCGCCTTCGGCGTGCGTGTCTGGGTCTCGTAGTCGACGTGCACGAGCCCGAAGCGCTTGGAGTAGCCAAGGCTCCACTCGTAGTTGTCGAGAAAGCTCCAGGCGAAGTAGCCGCGCAGGTCGGCGCCGCCGGCGATCGCCGCGCGGCACGCCTTGAGATGCTCGCGGTAGTACCAGACGCGCAGCGGGTCGTCGACTGCGCCGTCGATGGCGTGGGGCGCATCGTAGAAGGCCGCGCCGTTCTCCGTGACATAGAGCGGCATGCGGCCGTATCGCTCCGTCACCCAGAGCAGCGTGCGGGTGAGCGACGGGGGATGTACCTCCCAGCCGGTCTCCGTGTACGCGTGCGCCGGCTGGCGGACGTACGCGATGCGCACCGGCAGCGCCGTGGGCTCGTCTCGCACGACGCCGCGCGTGTAGTAGTTGATCCCCAGGAAGTCGATCGGCTGCTGGATGAGCGCGAAGTCGGCCGCCGGAAACTCCGGCCACGCCGTCCCGAAGATGTCGCGCATCTCTTCGGGGTAGCGGCCGGTGAACACCGGGTCGAGGTACTGGCGGTTCATGTAGGCGTCGCCGCGCCGCGCGGCGCGCTCGTCGTGCGGGCTCGAGGTCGCGGGATCCTTGGGCTCCAGGTTCACGACGAGGCCGATCTGGCCGCTGCGCGCTTCGGCGCGGAACGCCTGCACGCCCGTCCCGTGCGCGCGCAGCAGATTGTGGCTGGCGATCGGGGTCTCGAACAGGTTGCGATGACCCGGAGCGAGCGCCCCGTGCAGATAGCCGCCGTCAGTCACGACCCATGGCTCGTTCAACGTCGCCCAGAGGGGGACGCGGTCGCCGAGCCGCGCGAACACGATGCGTGCGTACTCGCCGAACCAATCGGCGACGTCGCGATTGAGCCAGCCGCCGCGGTCGTCCAGCGCCGCCGGGAGATCCCAGTGAAAGAGCGTTGCGTTCGGCTTGATGTTCGCCGCGAGCAGGGCGTCGACGAGCCGCTCGTAGAAGTCCAGCCCGCGTTGGTTCACCGGGCCGGTGCCCGCCGGGAGGACGCGGCTCCAGCTGATGCTGAACCGATAAGCCTGCAGGCCGAGCTCGGCCATCAGCGCCACGTCCTCGCGATAGCGCCGGTAGTGGTCGCACGCGACGTCACCGGTGTCGCCGTTGGCGGTACGTCCGGGGCTGTGCGCGAAACGCTGCCAGATGCTCGGACCGGCGCCGTCCGCCAGCGGGCTTCCCTCGATCTGATACGCCGACGTCGAAGCGCCCCACAGAAAGGACTCCGGGAAGGCATGCGATTCAGTCATGGGGGACAAGATAACGCGAGGCGGCGGCGATGACGGCCGTCGCGCGCGGGGGCCACGCGGCGCCGGTCGTGCTCGAGGGCGTGCGCAAGGAGTACGAGAGCGGCGTGGTCGCCGTGCACGGCGTCGATCTCTCCGTCGCGGCGGGAGAGTTCGTCGTGCTCGTCGGTCCGTCCGGGTGCGGCAAGAGCACGACGCTGCGGATGGTCGCCGGCCTGGAGTCCATCACCGCGGGGCGGTTGTCGATCGGTGGGCGCGTCGTGAACGACGTGCCGCCGTCGGAGCGCGACATCGCGATGGTGTTCCAGAGCTACGCGCTCTACCCGCACATGTCGGTGCGCGACAACATGGCGTTCGCGCTCAAGCTGCGCCGCCGGCCCGCCGCCGAGATCGCCGACCGGGTCGCCGCGGCGGC
>JABFYH010000069.1 GCA_013361335.1 Gemmatimonadaceae bacterium
TGGGCGACGCCCCCCGTCGAATCGACCACGCGCCCGAACGGATCGTACCGGTAGCTGGCCGCCAGCGTCCCGTCCGAGCGAATGAGCCCCACGACGTTCCCGCTCGCCTCCAGCTGCTGGTAGTACATCGCCCCACCGGTCCGCACGCTGTGCGGCCGGTCAACGCCGGGATAGTTCGAGTAGACGTGCGTCAGCCCGCTCGCATCGTCGGCGACCAGTGCCAGGTCGTCGCCATCATAGACGTACCACGTGGTCTGGCCGGTGGCCACCTCAGTCCGACGAACACGGCGCCCCCAGCCATCGTAGCCGTAGGTGATCCAGCCGGTGTTCGAGAGCCACACGCCGTCGAGCTGGCCGAGACTGTTCCACTGGAGCGTGTGCTGACAGTCGGTCGCGCAGCCCGCCTTTAGGCGCTGCTGGAGGCTGCCGTCGGCGAAGTAGATCAGCGAGTCCGCGCCGAAGCGGGCCAGCCGGTTCCCGAGCTCGACCGCCGCGCCGTTGTCCGTGCGGTTGCCGACGGCGTCGTAGGTGTAGAGGGCCGACGCGCCCCCGTACGCCTTGTCGCCACCATTGCAGGTCCGCTCCTTGGTGTCCGGATCGCGATAGCAGTTCTGTGGGATGCTGAAATCCGCGAAGCCGGTCAGGCGGCCGACGTCGTCGTAGCGAAACTCGCGCCCTGAAGTGCCCGCCGCGTTCAGCCGATCGCCCAGACGCGCGAGGGGATCGTAGGTGTGCAGGGCCCCGAGCGCACTGTTGAGCGCGGTCGTCGAGTAGGTGATCTCGCCAGCGCCATGGGTCGGTGCACCGGGGGTCGAAACCTGGACGCCGGAAGGCAGCTTCGTGGCGACCAGCAGCCCCTCAATGTCGTAGAGCATCGAGGTCTTGCCACCCCCTACGTCGGTCAGCGTGTCGAGCTGGCCCAGGGCGTTGAAGTGGTAGCCCGTCATCCAGCCGTTAGCGGTAACGCTGCTCCGGCGGTTCCGCGCGTCATATCCGGAGGTGATGACGTACCCCCGCGTACCCCGGTGCGAGACCTCGAGCGTCTTCCGGCCCAACACATCGAAGTACATGGTGTCGACGCTCACCGCATTCGCGCTCGTCGTAAAGCGACCGAGCGGATCGGTGGAGAAGGTCGTCGTCGCCCCGTCCGCCGTGCGCGACGCGAGCTGGCCGAGCGCGTCGTAGGTGGCGGTCACCGTCCGCCCCCGGCGATCGGTCGTGCTCACGACGTTGCCGGCGGCGTCGTAGCCCGTCGTTGTGATCGCCCCGCGCGGGTCGGTGGCGGTCTCCACCCAGCCCAGGGCGTTCGGCGTGAAGCCGTACACCTGCCCCATGGCGTCCCGCACGCTTCGGAGGAAGCGCGCGTCGTAGCCGTAGATCGTCGTGTCGTTCACAGGACCGATGGCGCGCAGCACGCGATTGAGGGCATCGTACTCCGTGCGAAACAGCTTGCCCGCCGCGTCCCGGGTGCTCGCGAGCCGGCCGACGCCGTCGTAGCCGAACCGCGTCGTGCGCGGGCCGGAGGTCGTGACGGAGTCGGTATTCTGAAAGCCGGTGGCGGAGTAGTAGTAGCGCGTCGGGTGGTTGGCCGGGTCACCGGTCTCCTGCACCCGTCCCTTGCCATCGTACACCACACGGGTGATGCCGTCGCTGCCATCGACGCGCACGTGTAGGCTATCGGCCCGGAGCCGGTCCGCGAGCGGCGTGTCGTACCGGTCGTACCACGTTCCCGGACCGTCGCTGGGCATCACGTGTGAGGGACGGCCGTTAGCCCCATACAAGATGAAGACGGAGCGGTTCGCCGTGCTGTCGATGGCCTGCTGCAGGTTCGCCCCTTCGTACACGAGCTTCTGCACGCGACCGGACGGCTCCTGGATTCGTGTGGGCCGGCCGTGCTCGTCGCGGCTCACGAGAGTGATCCGACCGAGCGGCTCGTCGACGCGCGTGGGCGCGCCGAACCGGTCGTGATGATAGATCACCACATTGCCCCGCGGATCGCTCACTCGATCAACGAGGCTGTTCGCCACGACGGCGGGCAACGGCGTCCCGGCGAGCCCCTGTCCGCTCCCAGCCCACCAATTGAACAGCGTCCGCGTCTCGCCCACCTCGTAGGTCACGGTGGGCCGGACGCTCTGGCCGTTCGCCGTCACCGCCGGCAGGGTCACGCTCGCGAGACGGAGCATGAGGTCGCTCGCGTAATCCGTGCGCTGGCCGAGCGCGTCGAGCGTGTAGCGGAGGAGATGGTCGATGTCGTACCCGGCGCGGAAAGCGGCGACGTTGCTCGCCCGGCCGTCGACGATGTCCGTCAGGTCGCCGACGCCATCGATCCCGACGTAGGTCACGCGGCCTGCGGCGTCGGTGATCGACGCCAGCTTCGCTCGGCCATCGTACTGGAAGGTGATCGCCTTTCCTGTCGGATCGACGATCGACGCAAGCCGGCCTGGCTCGACCCAGTTGTATGTGGTCTGGTTGCCATCCGGGTCGACTACGGCCAGTTGCTCGCCCGCGCCGCTGAAGTAGACCTTCGTTCCATCCACGTACGACCGGACGAACACCCAATCCGGGTTCGTCCGGCGGCTCCACTCCACGAGCTCGATCGTGCTGAACTCTCCCGCCGGCGGCGCATACGTGCAGGATGCGGGGCAGCCGGAGTTCCGGAAGTACTGCATCGTTCCTGCGCCGTCCCAGACGAGGATCGAGTCGCTGACCGAGCCCGTCTCGGTGAATCGCAGATGCTGCACGCCCGCTACGTCCCAGCCCCACCCGTAGGGGCTGTTGTACGCGTCGACGTAGAGCATCTGCACCGGGACGGGGGCCGCCTGAACCGCGGTGGTGGGCGCTCCCGATGCATCCCAGTAGCTCGTGACGACCGCCCGGAACTTGTAGGCACTCGTGGTGGAGCTAAAGTCGATGCGGACCGCCAGACGGTTCGGACCGGCCCCCGCCTGGTACTGGAAGAACACTTCCTGCTGCCCGTTCGGGTAGGTGAACGGCGTCCCGTTCGGCTGTAGCAGCTTCAGAGAGAGACGGGTTGGCGGCGTCTGCGATCCGACGTCCTCGGCATCGACCTGGACCAGTCCCGTTCGATGCGCCCGATTGCCCGTGTACACGAGCGTCACCGAGCGCGGTGTGTCCATGCTGACGTAGGGGACGGTCGTATAGCTCGTGGTCAGCTCGAAGCACGTGGTGCCGCAAAGGGCCACGTTCCGATTGTCTCCATTCTGAGGTGCGGCGCTCACGACAGGCGGCAGGAGCGCCGCGTCGTGCAGCGCCGAGCGCTGGCCTTCGGTGAGCGCGATGTCGTCGAAGGAACTGGTATAGGCGGCGGGTTCACTGAGGCGCGACACGGGTTGTGGTGCCTGCACCGTGTCAGTGGCCGCGGTGGCCGTGGCCTGTGCTTGAGCAGCGCTCGCACTCAGCACCAGCGCCGGCAGCATCGCCGCGCCGAGCAGCCAACGGATGGTGGAGCGCAACGGGTCCGACTCGTGACTGGCGGCGACGACGAGCGAGCGGGCGTCGTGTTCGGCTGATCTCTGCATGGGATTGGATCTCCAGGGTGCGATGGGGGGTTGTCAGGGCCGGATGAGCACGCGGGCCGCTTGGAGCACCGCATCGAGCACGCGGCCGGCGCGCGCTTTCGTCTGGCTGCTGCCTGATGCGCCGGAGAGCTGGATCACCGAGGCGGCGGGCACGATGTTCACCGTCGATCGCGCCACGCTGCAGGCGCCGTGGGCCGTGCAGATGCGCGCGCGGACGTCGTGCTGCCCAGCCGCCAGCAGCTCACCCGTTCCCGAGAGCGGTCCCCAGGCCTCGCCCTGCGCCGACTGGAAGAGCGCCGTGCGCTCCACGCCGTCTACCGTGACGGAGAAGCTCAACGCGTCGAGCGGATCGAGCAGCTCGCCGCTCGCGAACCGGAACACCACGACGGGCTTGTCGTCCGGCAGCGCGATGCCCTCACTCGGCTGGGCGACGGTGAGCATGGGCGGCCGGTACGGCGGGAGGACGAGCGCGGGCTGCGGAGCGCCAGACGTGCCTGCCGGCGGCTGCGCGGGATATTGGGGGTAGCTCGGATACCCGGGATATGGTTGCTGGGGGTAGACCGGCGTCGGATAGGTCTGCTGCGCCGACGCCCGCTGCACGGCACCGCCCAACACCACCAGCGCCGCGGCGCACGACCAGGCTCGGCGCGCGCGGTGAACTCGGATGCATCGCATCTGTGTGATCCTCTCGATCGGGGAGTTCGAGCGGCCGGCGCGGAATGCGGCGGCCAATCGCTCCGTTCGAGAAGGGGCACCCAGATGTGTTACATACCGCCTAATGGCGTAGGTGCTAGGAACGAGACCGAGGCTCCGCGCACCACTCGGTGCGCGGAGCCTCGGCTGACGTCGTCGATTCTACCCCACTATCCCTATCGTCGGGCGAACCGCGCGACGACCGTGCCGAGGATCGTCGAGCGCGTGCGTCGCACCGTCACGGGCTCATACGCCGCGTTGAGCGAGGCGAGCTCGATCTGCCGGCTGGTCAGGGACGCCACGCGCTTCACCACGAATCCTTCCTCCGGCCGCCGCGCGACCACCAGATCGTCCACCGCCGGCACGGTGTCCAGCTGCACGAGAATCACGTCGCGCGGGGAGAGCACGGGCTCCATGCTGTCACCCTCCACCCGCAGCGCTACGTACCGCTCGGCCGGCAGGTCGGGCGGCAATTCCACCCAGGTGTCGCAGGGCTCGTCCCACAGGGCGCGTCCAGCTCCCGCCGCGGCAGCGAGCTCCAACAGCACGGCACAACGTTGTTCGCGCGCAAGTGGAATGGCCTGCGCCACAGTGGCAGATATCGGGGCGGCGCGCTCGTTCAGCTCGCGCTGTGGGAGCCGACGCTCCACGCGCCGTGCCGCCAGCCGCGCCATCGCGCGCCGTGCAAACAGCTCGGCGTCACGCGCGTCACGTGCCCGCTCATCCGAGCTCATTCCGGCGCGCAGGTCTTTGGCAAGCCACGCCAGGAAGGCCTCGCTCTGGTACGCGAGCGCATCGTCCTGGCGCTCGACCTCGGCGCCCACGAGGCGCATCAGCTCGTCGACAGCGTCGTCGTCAAACCGTGTCATTCCGTCCTCCCGCGCTCATGCGCGATTCGAGATCGATCCCTGCCCGGTAGAGGAAACGTTCCACCTCGCGCCGCTCGTTTGCCTCCAGCGTGGCCACGTGCTGCATCACCAGCTTGCGAAAGCGTTCGCGCAGGCGATGCAGGCGCACCCGGGCCGCCACATATGAAATTCCCAGCTGTTCAGCGATGTCCCGCAGCGGCACGTAATGGCCGACGCCCACCATCAGTGTCAGCTCGTCGGCGCGCAACTCCGCGGCGGACCATCGAGCCAGCTTCACGATGGCCGACTCGAGCGCCTGGCCATCTGCCTCCATGTCCGGCGCCGCCACCGCGCGAATGCTGTACTCCGAATGGCTTTCCGCCATGATGCGTTGCTCCGTCCCGTGCAGCGTCGTCGCGGCCTGCACCTCGCGCCTGTGTCGTCGCAGGCGATCGCGCCGATTGCTGCGGATACGGTTGCGTACGGCTGCCACGAGGTACTGCGCGACGTCGCGCGGCGGCTGCGGCGAGCCGAGCACGTGCAAGATGAAGTCGTCGAGCACGGTCGTCACCAGCTCGGTCCGCTCCGCGGGATCGACGCCGAACCGCCGGGCCTGATCGCGCAGTAGCGGCGCGTAGTGAAACAGCGCTCGCAATGCCCTCGGCTCGCCCACGTGAAGCGCGGCCATGAAGCTGGCCAGCGACAGGTAGGGTGCGGGCACCAGCCCCGTCCCGCTTCTGCCATCCTCTCGTCCATCCGGTGTCACCACGCTCCCTCCACGCCAAGTCGCCTCAATGGGATGCTTCAGGAGGGGCACACAGATGTGTTACATCCCTGGACCCTGGCGCATGAGCTCGCCTTTCGGCTTGCTTGCCCCCGCGAATGATAATTGCATTTTCGGTATCTGTTCGGTATATCCCCTCCCCGGGCGATCTCGTCCGGGCGCTCGGATCTACCCCCCCGGATCGCTGCCATCGGGCCCGTGTCTCCAGAACCGCTGCGTGTCTGCCCAACTCCATGCCCTGCGCGAGCTCCTCACGGAGCGCTTTCCCGGCGCGGCGCCGCTCGTCCAGCGCACCGCCACCCCGGTGGCGACCGGCCTGGAGACGCTCGACCGCGTGCTGCCCGGCGGCGGGCTGCCGCGCGGCAAGCTGACCGCGTGGGCGCAGCAGTCCGGGGGCGCCTCGGCCGTGCTCCGCGCCGCCTGCCGGAGCGTGGTCGCCGCCGGCGCGCGTGCCGCCTGGATCGACGTCGAGGAGACGGTCGGGGTCGAGTGGCAGGAGGGGCCGCTCCTCATCCGGCCAGCCGGTCCGGAGTCCCGCCTCAATGCCCTGCGCAGCGCCGAGGTGGTCCTCGCGTCCGGCGGATTCGCTCTCGTGGTGCTCTCGGCGGGGGCCGACCCGCAGGGCACGGAGCGCGTGCGCCTCACGCGAGCCGCGCGCGAGGGGAACAGCGCGTTCGTCGCGCTGACGGACAATCCGTCGCTCGCCGCGCTGCGCGTCACCTCGCGCATCCTCCCGCACAGCTTCCGCTGGGAGCGAGGCCCCTTCCGCGAACCGGCGGCGCCGATCGACGCCACCGTCGAGATTCGCGTGCGCACCCTCGGCGTGAATGCGCGCGCCGCGGTCGTGCTGCCGGTCGCCTCGTATGAGCTTCGCCTGTCTGTGGATCCCACCCTCGTCGACCGGCGAGGGAGCAGCCGCGGCGCGGACCCCCGAGGAGGGCGTCACCGCCGATAGCCTCGCGTCTGCCCTGCTCGCCGTCTCGCCGCACGTGCTGACGGATGCGCGCGGGATGATCTGGGTGGATGCGCGTGGATTGCCGCCGCAGGTGGTGGGCGACCGGACGTTCGCGCTGGCCGGAGAGCATGGCTGCACGGCTGCGCGCGTGGGTGTGGCGCGCACGGCGGTCGTGGCGGCGGTCGCGGCAACGGTCGGGCATCGACCGGTGATGATCGTGCCGCCGGGCGGGGAGCGCGCCTTCCTCGCGCCGTATCCGCTCCGCATGCTCGCCGACGCGGCACCCCTGCCGCCCTCGCCGCGACTGGATGCGGCGCTGGCCGACGTGGGAATCGAGCGCTGCGGCGAGCTCGCCGCGCTCACGCTCGAGGAGATCGAGGTCCGTTTCGGAGCGGAGGGCGTCGACTTCTGGCGACTCGCCCGCGCGCAGGACCGGCGGCGCATCTTTCCGCCGGCCTCGCGCACGCTCCCCTCCGCGTCGCTCGCGTGGGAGGAGTATGCGCTGCGCGACGTGGAGCGCCTCGCGTTCGTCGTCAACCGTCTGGCCGGCACGGTGTGCACCGAGCTGCAGAGCTGGGGTGAAGGGGCGCGCGGGATGACGCTGGCGTTCACGCTGACGAACCGGACGACGATCGAGCGCCGCGTGCGCTCGAGCCGCGAGACGGCGAACCGCGCGACCTGGACGCGGCTGCTGCGCGCCGAGCTGGAACGGCTCGCGCTCCGCGGCGCGGTGAGCGGTCTCGCGCTGCACGTCGACGCCGTGGGCGAGGTGGAGACGCCGCAGGGCGATCTCTTCGACCGCGGGCTGCAGACGGCGCGCGCGGTGGAGGAGGCGCTCAGCCGGCTCCTCGACGATGGTCAGGCGACGGTCGTCGGATTGACGACCAGCGCACATCCGCGGCCGGAGCGGCGGGCGCAGTGGGGTGCACGGCCACTCGCTGACGTGCTGCGGGAAGAAACGGTCGGGCGGCCGCAGACGCCACCGACGCTGGCGCTCCAGCTCGTGCCGGCGCCGCGCCCCGTGGCTGTGAAGACGACGCCTCGGCGCGACCACTACGCACCGACCACTTATCGCGAGCGTGGGCGGGGGCAATCTCCCGACGTCGAGCTGCTCACGGCCGCAGGGCCGGATCGGATCTCGGGCGGTGCGGAGATCGGAGAGCCGTACGTGCGCGACTACTTCCAGTGCGTGACGGCGGAGGGGATGCTCGTCCTGCTCTACCACGACGTGATCGCCGAGCAGTGGTACCTGCACGGCTGGTGGGACTGATGGCCGCGACCTCCGCGGCGTCCTACGTCGAGCTGCGCGCGCATTCGGCCTTCTCGTTCGGTGAGGGCACGGCGACGCCGGAGGTGCTCGTGGAATGCGCGCAGCGCGCGGGCTACACGAGCCTGGGCCTCACCGACCGCGGCGACCTCGGTGGCGTGATCCGCTTCGCGCTGGAGTGCGGGCGCCGCGGCGTGCGTCCCATCGTCGGCACGGAGCTGCTGGTGGATGGCCATCCCGCGGCGTTCCTCGCGCGCACGGCCGAGGGATATCGCAACCTCGCCGCGCTCGTGACGCTCTCGCGCGCCGGTGCGCTCGCGCCGGAGGGCGCGGGCTTTCCGCATCGTGGTCAGCCGCACGTCGCCTGGGCGGAGGTCGCCAGGCGGAGCGCAGGACTCCACGCGCTCACGGGTCCGGCGAGCGGCGCGCTCGCGACGCATCTGCGCGCCGGGGATCGCGAAAGCGCCGCGCGCCTGCTCACCGTCTGGCGAGAGCTGTTCGGCGAGCATCTCGCGGTGGAGGTGCAGCTCCATCACGCCGGCCGGCGTGGCGAGGCGCTGGCCGGCGCGCTGATCGAGCTCGCCGACGGCGCGCGCGTGCCCTGGGTCGTCACCGGCGATCCGCGCTACGTGGATCGCCGCGGACGGCTCGCCCATGACGTCCTCACCGCCTTGCGCGCGAACGTCACCCTCCGCGAGGCGACGGAGCGCGGCCTGCTCCTCCCGAACGGGAGCTGGCGGCTGCACTCGCCCGCGGAGATGGCGGCACGGTGGGCCGGCCGCGAAGAGGGCCTCGAGCAGTCGGCGCGGATCGCCGCGGCGTGCGACTTCGATCTCGCCTGGCTGCGTCCACCGCTGCCGAGCTTCCCCGTGCCGGCGGGACACGACGTCGACAGCTTCCTGCGCGAGAAGACGTTCGAGGGCGCGCGAGAGCGCTGGGGTGCAGCGCTCTCGGAGAAGCAGAACGGACAGCTCGAGCACGAGCTGAAGATGATCCGCAAGCTCGGCTACTCCGGGTTCTTCCTCGTGATGTGGGACGGCGTGCACGAGGCGCGGCGCCGCAACATCCTCTGCCAGGGCCGCGGCAGCGCGGCGAACAGCGCGGTGGCCTATTGCCTGGGCATCACCGCGGTGGACCCGGTGAAGCATGGGCTCCTGTTCGAGCGCTTTCTCAGCCCGGC
>JABFYH010000153.1 GCA_013361335.1 Gemmatimonadaceae bacterium
TTCGCCTACGACTCCGTGAAGGTCCCGGCGAGCACGCCGCTCGTCGCCATCGCCAAGGCGGCGGGGAGCTCGATCCCGGAGATCCGCGACCTCAACCCGCACCTGCTGCGGGGAATGACACCGCCGCGGACGGCCTACCTGGTTCGCATCCCCCCGGGCAGCGGCGCCACCTTCGACAGCCTGTTCGCCGAGATCCCCAAGGCGGCCAGGGTGGCGACCGGCGTCGTGGAGTCGAAGAAGGGCGACACCGTCGACCGCCTGGCGGAGAAGAACCGCATCTCGTCGCGCTCGCTGCTGGCGTTCAACCCCAACATCCGGCGCCTCAAGCCGAGCGGTCGCCTCGTCCCCGGTCAGGCGATCCTGATCCCCAGCCCGTCGGTGGCGTCGGCGGCGCTCGACGTCCCCGACCCGTCGATCGAGAAGTACGCCGGCGGGAGCAAGCGGCTGAAGGTCCACACGGTTCGTCGCGGCGAGACGGTCCGGTCCATCGCCAAGAAGTACGACACGACCCCGGAGCGCATCATGAAGCTCAACGGGATGCGGAAGGCGGTGATCTTCCCGGGTCAGAGCCTGGTCGTCTCGTCGAAGGGCGGATCCTCGAGCAAGGCGTCCAAGCGCAAGAGTCGGAAGCGGTAGGGGAACTTCGGTAGAAAACGACGACGGGCGCCGGCTGTGAAGCCGGCGCCCGTTCGTTCTTGCCGCGACCGTGGCGGTGCTAGTTGACCGTACCCTTGCCCCGGTAGCCCCTGGTCAGAATCCGATCGTAGCCATTGGACGGGTTGTCGCCCTCGGCCCGCGCCTTCTCCACGGCCACCGGCCCGCGGTTGTAGACGAGGAGCGCGAGGTTCATGTCGTTGTGGTACTCCTTCACCAGCCCGCGCAGATACCGAAAGCCGACCCGCAGGTTCGTGGCCGGATCGTAGAGGCCCTCGGCGGTGATCCCCTTCACGTAGTACCGCGCCGTGGCGGGCATGACCTGGGTGAGGCCGATGGCGCCCACCGGGCTCGTCGCCCGCGGGTTGAAGTCGCTCTCGAGCTTCACCAGCCGGAACGCCAGCTCCGGATCGATCCCCTCGGCCGACGCGATGTCGAGGATCGTGGTCGCCAGGTCGGCGCGGATCCGGTACTGCGTCGAGTAGCCGATGATCTTGTTCGCCCGCTCGAGCTGCATATGCGCCAAGTCGAGCTCACCGCGCGTCGAGTCGAGCTGCGCGGCGAGGCTCCGATCGGTGCTCAGATTGATCCGGAACGCCCCGGTGCTGGGGTGGCTCGGCACGGGCGCCGCGATGGCGTCCTGCGAGACCGGCTTTCTGTTCCCCAGCAGAAAGGCACTCGCGCTGAAGAAGCTGACGACGAGGACCGTCTGACGAATCCTGGTCCGGCGCCGATGCGCGTCTCCCCGATGCACGTACGTGCCCCGAAGGTTTTTCATAAGTCGAACCCTGGTAAGGGGTTAGCCAATACTGCCCAGCTCGCTGCTCCTACACGATACCGGTCAGCGGGAATGCCATCAAGGCCTTGCGTACGGCCCGCCAGCACCACCTGTCTTCTCAGCCAAGGCTATGTCGTTGATTACCATGGACTTGTCCATCGCCTTGGTCATGTCGTACACCGTCAGAAGAGCAATTGTTGCGCCCGCTAAGGCCTCCATTTCCACCCCGGTCCGTCCAACCGTCCGGACAACCGCTTCTACACGCACCCCGGGCAAGGCTGAGTCCGTCACAAACTCGACCCGGACGTCAGTCAGGGGGAGGGGATGACACAGCGGGATGAGCTCGGCCGTCCGTTTCGCGGCCATGATCCCGGCCACGCGGGCGACGCCCAGCACGTCTCCCTTTGCCAGGGTGTTGCCGACGATGGCCTCGAGGGTCGCCCGGGTCATGATGATCCGGCCGGTTGCCCGAGCCATTCTGGCCGTCTCCGGCTTCCCGCCGACGTCCACCATCCGGGCGGTCCCGTCCGGGGTGACGTGAGAGAGCCTGCCCGCCGGACCGTCGCTCATGCGAGGTGGGACTCCAGCTGGCGCAGCAGCTCGCTGGTGATGAGCTGAGGATTCACGTTGCCGGTCGCCTGCTCCTTGGCCACCTCGACGCAGGCGAGCGCGCGCGCGGCGCCGCTCGCCGCGCGTCCGCTGCCACGCTCCGCGGCGGAGCGCGCTCGCTCGTGCAGCAGGGTGGTCAGGGCATCGAGTGCCGTGCTGAACGCGCCGCGCGCCCGGTTCGACCCCTGGAGGAGCGCCGTCCGCATCTGCTCCCGGTGATCGCGGCTCGATGCCGCGTCGAGCATCCGACGGGCGCGCGCCAGGGCCTCCCCCCATTCCGCACCGCCGAGCAGGGCGCCCGGCGCCCCGGCGGCGAGGCGCACCTGCTCGGTGATGCTCCCTGGCGCGCCGGCGGCGGCGACCGCCTCGCGCATCGCCGGCTCGGCGAGCACGGCCTCGACGTCCGCCGCGCCCATGGGAGGCACACGGATCGCGACCACCCGCGAGCGGATCGTCGGGATGAGCGCGCCCGGCTCGCTCGACGTCAGGACGATGGTCGCGCGCGCCGGCGGCTCCTCGAGGAGCTTGAGGAACGCGCCCGCGGCCTCCTCCGCCCCATCGCGCAGCACCATGCGCTCGGCTTCACCCAGCAGGTAGACCTTCCGCTCGGCGAGAGCGGGGGCGAGGGCCGCCGAGTGTACGATCGCCCGGATCGTGGAGACGAAGATGCCCTCTTCGGGAGCCGGGGGCGGGTAGGCGCCGGTCTTCACGCGCTCGCCGATCGCCTCGCGAAAGTCGTCCTCGATCTTCGCCGGGGAGGCGTCGCCGTCCTTCAGGCGCGGGCGCGGGAAGTACCAGTGGAGATCGGGGTGGGTCCCCGCGAGCGCGTAGCGGCAATGCTGGCAGCTCCCGCAGGGCCGCGGCTCCGGGCCGGTGCAGAGCAACCGTTGACCGAGCCAGAGGGCGAGGCGCTGCTTGCCGACACCCAGTGGTCCGTGCAGAAGCAGCGAGCCGGGGAGGGCATCGCGCCGGATCGCGTCGTCGAACCGGCGGCGGAGGGCGGCGTGGCCATGAAGCGGCAAGAGGGGCACGCACGAAGGTACGCCGAGTCGGCACTCGTGCGGAAGGCACTCGGCGCATCTCCGGCCGAACGTGACGTGCGGCACAGAACATGACCCAGGGACAGCAGCGTTCACGGGAGGCTTGCATGGCGGAGAATCTGAAGGGGCGTCGCGTCGCCATCCTGGCGACGGACGGTGTCGAGCAGGTGGAGCTGGAGGAGCCGAGGCGGGCGCTCGACGCCGCCGGGGCGACGACGCATCTGATCGCGCCGGCGGAGGGATCGATCCAGGCGATGAATCACGACGAGAAGGGTGCGCGCCTGCCGGTGGACCGTGTGCTGGGTGATGCGCACGCGAGCGAGTACGATGCGCTGCTCCTGCCGGGCGGCGTGGCGAATCCGGACCGGCTCCGCACGGATCAGCGCGCGGTGCAGTTCGTTCGCGAGTTCATGTTGAGCGACAAGCCGGTGGCCGCCATCTGTCACGGGCCCTGGCTGCTGGTGGAGGCGGACGCCGTGGCGGGGCGGACGTTGACCTCGTGGCCCAGCCTGCAGACGGACATCCGGAACGCCGGCGGGGAATGGGTGGACGAGGCGGTGCGCGTCGACGACGCGCTGGTGACCAGTCGCAAGCCGGATGACATTCCCGCGTTCAACGCGGCGCTGCTCGAGCGGCTGGCGGGGGTGATGAGCGCGGACGAGCGGCTGGAGGAGTACGGCGAGCAGAGCTTCCCGGCGAGCGATCCGCCGCCAAGCCCGACGGCGATCGGGGGTGAGGGGGCCGCTCGAAGCTGACGGTGGTGCTCGGCGGGTAGGCGGGCGCGCGGTTCGAGCGACGGCGCGCCTGCTGTGCTTTGCGATACAAAGCACTTGACAGATGGCCCCGCGCGACGCAGACTCCCTCATCATGCCGCGCGTCCTGCCACTCCGCCCCCCCGAGCCGCCCGAGATGCAGGCGCGGGCGATGGACAACCTTCGCTTCATCCGCGAGACGATGGCCGCCGCGGCCACCTTCACCGCGGTGTCCGGGTGGGGCACGATGCTCATCGGCCTCACCGCGCTCGTGGCGACCGCCCTCGCCGCGTCGACCGGCAGCACCCCGCGCTGGGTCTTCATCTGGATGTGCGAGGCGGTGCTCTCCGTCGGCATCTCGATCTACACGATGATGCTGAAGGCGCGCGCCAATGGACTCCCGCTCTGGTCCGAGCCGGCGCGCAAGATCGTGTTCAGCTTCGCGCCGCCGATGGCGGTCGGCGCACTCCTCACCCTCGTCTGCTACGAGCACCGGCTGCTCGGACTGCTGCCCGGCGTCTGGATGCTGCTGTACGGCGTGGGCGTCGTGGCCGCGGGCACCTTCTCCGTGCGCATCGTGCCGGTGATGGGCGTGGCCTTCATGGCGGTGGGAACGGTGGCGCTCTTCGCGCCGCCGTCGTGGACGACGGCCTGCATGGCGGCCGGATTCGGTGGACTACATCTCTACTTCGGCGCGCTGATCGCGCGGAGGCACGGTGGCTAAGCACGGAGCAGCGAAGCATCAGTCGGACGGCCCGGAGGACCGCGCACGTGGCGCGCGCGGTCTGCGGTCCGTGGATGGCGGGGAAGCGACGCACGCGGACGAGGCGTCCGAGGGCGCGCTGGCGCTCGACCGCCTGATCCACGAGCGCATGCGGCTGGGCATCGTGAGCGCGCTCGCGGTGAACGACACGCTCACGTTCAACGATCTCAAGCGCCTCATGCACACCACCGACGGCAACCTGAGCGTGCATGCACGCAAGCTGGAGGATGCGGCCTACGTGACCTGCACCAAGTCCTTTCAGGGCCGCGTCCCCAAGACGGAATACCGGCTGACGGCCGCCGGTCGCCGCGCGCTCGAGCGCTACCTGAACCACATGGAGGCGCTCATCCGCGCCACGCGGGAGCGCTGACCGGCAATGCCGACATCACGACTGACCGGGACGCCCGCCGCGCCCCAGAGCTACGACGGCCCGCACCTGGCCGTGATCATGGATGGAAACGGCCGCTGGGCCACCGCGCACGGCCTCTCCCGCTCGGCCGGCCACGAGGCGGGGCTGCGAACCGCCCGCAAGATCGTGGAAGCCGCCGTGCGCGAAGGCGTCGGCACCCTGACCCTGTATGCCTTCTCCTCCGACAACTGGAAGCGGCCCGGCGCCGAGGTCACCGCGCTCATGCGGCTCTTCCGTCGAGCGCTGCTCGGCGAGGCGAAGCGGTGCCTCGAGAACGGAGTGCGGCTCACCATCCTCGGCCGCCGCGACCGGCTGCCGTCGTCGCTCCGGCACACGGTGGAGCAGGTCGAGGCGCTCACCTCCGGCGGGGCGCGGATGCACCTGCGCGTGGCCGTGGACTACTCCGCGCGCGACGCGGTGCTGCGCGCTGCCGCCGCCCTTCGCGGCGACGCGTCGACCCGGGAAGGATTCTCCGAGCTCCTGGCGCGCGTCGACCACGACCGCCTGCCGGCGCGCGACGTGGATCTCGTCGTCCGCACCGGGGGCGAGCAGCGGCTGAGCGATTTCCTGCTGTGGGAATGCGCGTACGCCGAACTGCTGTTCGTGAAGAAGATGTGGCCCGACTTCACCGCCGACGATCTGGCGGAAGCGCTCGAGGACTTCCGCAGCCGCAACCGGCGGTTCGGGCTGGCACCGGAGCAGGTGGCCTCCTGAGCATGCGGTGACGACCGGGCGCGCCATCAACCTTTGGCGCGCCGTGGCCGATACCTCCAGGCGAGACCCACTACTCGCCAACTCGCATGCCCGAACACACGCGGGTGCTGGTCGTCGACACCGACGACGCGCGCGCCACCGCCCTCACCGAGCTGCTCGCGCCTGCCGGCTACCAGGCGCGCCATGCGTCGAGCCCCAACGCGCCCGGCTGGACGCCGGACGTGGTCGTCCTGTCGCTCGATGCCGTCGATGCCGCCGCCGTCGCGCGAGCGGCCGCCGCGACGGCCGACGCGATGCTCGTCGTCGTGACGAGCGCCTTCGTCCATTCACGCGCCCGCGACGCGCTCCGTCTCGGCGCGCGCGACGTGGTGGCGCGCGACGCGGGCGGCGAGGCGTTGCTGATCGCCGTCGAGCGGGCGGCGGAGGAGGGGCGCGACCGGCGCGAGCTCGCCATGCTCCGCGCGCGGCTGGGCGCCGAGGCGCGCGACGCGTTGGTGGGGGCGTCGCCGGGAATGGAGCTGGTGCGAGAGCTGGTGGGCCGCGCCGCGGCGTCGCATCGGACCGTGCTGGTCACCGGTGAAGCGGGATCGGGCAAGAGCACGGTCGCGCGCCTGGTGCACGATCTTTCGGACCGCAGGGCGCGCCCGTTCGTCGTGGCCCGGTGCGACGCGCCGGCCGCCGGCAACCTCGAGGCTGAGCTGTTCGGCGGAGCACGCGAGGGGCTGCTCGAGCGCGCCAGAGGCGGCACTCTGGTGCTCGACGAAGCGGGCATGCTCTCGCGCACGTTGTACGGACGGATCTCCTCGATGCTGACGCAAGGCGCCGGGGTCGGCATCGACGCCAGCCGCCGGCCGGTGGACGTCCGGCTGGTGCTCACGATGCGGATCGCCGCCGACGAGCCGATGGTGGACGCGCGCGAGCTGCTCGGCGACCGCAACGCGCTGCCGATCGCGCTGCCCGCGCTGCGGGAGCGGCGCCGCGACATCCCACTGCTCGTGCAGCACTTCCGGCGCCAGCTCGCGCCGTCCGGCGCTGTCCCGGCCCCACTCGGTCCGGAGACGATGACTCCATTGCTCGCCCATCAGTGGCCCGGCAACGTGCGCGAGCTGGAGCACTGGGTGGAGCGCATCGCGCTGGCCGAGCGCGCGACGCCGATGGATCCGGCGACGGCGGGGCAGACGGTGACGGCTCCGGGGGCCGAGTTCGCTCCGTTCGACGCGGAGCGGCTGACGCTGGATGCGCTCGAGCGCCGATACATCCTGCACGTTCTCTCGCTGGAACGCGGCCACCAGAGCCGCGCCGCCGATCGACTCGGCATCGACCGGCGGACGCTCTACCGAAAGCTCAAGGAATATCGGGACGACGGGGTGACGATTCGCGCTGCCGGCTGACGCGTCGTCAGCTCTTCAGCAGCCGCACGGTTCCGGAGCCCGCCTCGATCCGCACGCGCGCCCGCCCGTCCCCGACGGTGCCGCGCAGCGCGTGACGCTCCATGCGCTGCACCTTCACCTCGAAGTCGGTGTCGATCCCGCCACTCCCCGTCGCGACGTCGACGGTCGCGCCGAGCGAGGCGGGAAGGCGAAGGGTGACGCCGCCGGAGCCGGCTTCCACCTGAACGTCCTCGATGGGCGCGAGCAGCTCGACGTCGCTGCCGCCGCTCCCCGTCTCGAGATGCAGGCGCGGGGTCTTCACCCCGGAAAGGCGGACGCCCCCGGAGCCCACGTCGGCGGAGAGCTCGCGCACCTCGATCGCGCGACCGCGCAGCGAGCCGGAGCCGATGTCGAGATCGAGCTTGCCGCCGCGCACGCCGTCGAGGGCCGCGCCACCCGAGCCGCTGTCGAGCACCAGGTCTCCCGTCATGTCGGTGACCTCGACGCCGCCCGAGCCACTGTCGAGCCTCATCGTGCCCCGAAGGTGCGTGGCGCGGACCCGCGACGCCGCGACGTCGACGTCGAGTCGTCCGTCGACGTTTTCGATCGTGGTCTCGCCCACGCCGTGACGCAGGAAGAGCGCCTTGCCCTTGGGCACGATCACGTGGAGATCCGCGTGTGCCTCGAGCCCCTCGCCGGAGCTGCGAACCTCCACGCGGCGGCCGCGGTTCCAGCCGCCGCGGTCGTTGTCGCCGAAGGTGCCGTCGTCGCTGACGGTGAAGCTGGAGCGGCTGTCGTAGCCCGTCTGCGGATAGATGATCCGCTCCTCGGGGTAGCGAATGCGGAGGGCGGGCCGCCCGCGCACCTCCCCGGTCTGGATCGTGAGTCGCTGGGCATCGCGCCCGACGCGCGTCACCTCGACCACCACCTTGTCGCCTGTGCCCCCCTCCACGCGCAGCGTGCCGACGAGGTTGTAGACGCCGACCTCGGCGCCATCGAGGGTGAATCGCTCCACCTGCGCGTGGGCGACGGCGGGCATGAGCAGCGCGGCGAGCGCGGCACCGCGGAGAGCTGGGGTGAGCATGGTGGGGTCCTCGGTAGCGGTGCGGGCGTCAGTGGGAACGCGTCGAGCAGCCGGTAGGACAGCGACGCGGTCCGCGAGGTTTGAATCCACGCTCGCGAGCGGACCGTACAGGAGCGACATTAGGTGCTCCCGACCCGACTAGAACCCCCCGAACGACGACCCCTCCCATGCGGCGTGCGCTCAAAGTTGTCGGTTATGTGGCGGCTGGTGTCATCGCCCTCATTCTCGTGGCGGCGGCTGCGGTCTATGGTTTTTCGGAAGCGCGATATCGGCGGCACTATGCGGTGACACCGCGGGCGATCAGCGTGCCGACCGACAGCGCGAGCATCGCGCGCGGCGCGCACGTCGCGCAGACGTTCGGCGGCTGCGTGGAGTGCCACGGCGAGAATCTCGCCGGCAAGGTGGTGTTCGACGACCCGCCGGTGGGGCGCGTCTACGGCAAGAACCTCACGCGCGGGAAGGGCGGTGTCGGCGCGGAGCTCACCGACGCGGACATCGTGCGGGCCATGGAGCACGGCGTCGCCCGTGACGGACGACCCCTCAAGGTCATGCCGTCCACCGACTACACCCATCTCAGCGATGCGGATGTCGCGGCGATCGTGGCCTGGGTGCGGTCGCGGCCCCCCATCGACACCGCGCAGCCGCCGGTGCAGGTCGGCCCGGTGGGACGAGCGCTCTTCGTCGCCGGCAAGCTGCCGATGCTGCACGCGGAGCGGATCGATCACGCACGGCCGATGGGGATGACGGTGACGCCCGGCGTGACTGTGGAGTATGGCCGATACATCGCCGCGGTGGGGTGTCAGGGCTGCCACGGGCAGACGCTGGCCGGTGGTCCGATCGAGGGCGGTGCGCCGGATTGGCCACCGGCGGCGAATCTCACGCCGGCCGGATCGCTCAAGACGTGGACTGCGGACGGCTTTACGCGCTTCCTGCGCACGGGCGTGCGCCCGAACGGCGCTCCGGTGAGCCCGGTGATGCCGATCCGCGAGACGTCGCGTCTGACGGACGACGAGATCCGGGCGTTGTGGCTCTATCTCCAGACGATCCCCGCGGCGCCGAGAGGAGTGCAGACGGCCGCGCGCTAGGG
>JABFYH010000199.1 GCA_013361335.1 Gemmatimonadaceae bacterium
GCCGCGAGCAGACGGGCCAGGAGGCCGCTCTGTCCGAGCACCCAGACGCCGAGCAGCGCGGCGACGAGATGCGGCACCGGCAGCGGCACCGCGGCGAGTGCGCGCCCGATCCGGTCGGCGCGGCTGGAGCCACGGAACAGCACCGCTAGAAGGACGGCGCCGGCCGTGGCGAGGAGCGTCGCCGCCGCAGCGACCCATAGCGTGAAGCCCAGTCCGGCCCAGGTTTCGTGCGCACGCAACACGCGCTCCACGCGCGCCAGCGATAGCCCGGCGGCGCCGGTGCCCACGAGGCCGAGCGCGGCGGCGAGAGCGTAGGCGGCGCCGACGATTACCGGAAGCGCGAGCAGCACCGCCGCGATCAGCCCCAGTGCGTCTGCCAGCGCCCTGGCGCCGCGCGGCGAGCGCGCATGCATCACGGGCCGTTCACGCCGGAGCGGGCGCGGATGTGCGCGCGCCAGTCCGCGGCGAGCCGCTCATGGTAGCGCGGTGACACCTCGGGCACGGCATAGCGCGCCAGCGAGTCGCGCGGCAGGGCGCGGGGATCGCTGGCAAGCGTCGCGAAGCGCGTGCGCCACGGCTCGGGCACCCGCGCGACATCGAGGACCGTGCCATCAGCCCAGACGCCGGGCTTCTGCTTCTCGAGCTGCGCTTCGGGGGAGAGCAGGAAGTCCGCGACCACCATCGCGCCCGCCGCATTTGGCGCATTGAAGGGGATGCCGACATAATGGGAGTTCGCGATCGTGCCGTCGCGGAGAAGCACCGGACGCGCCGTCGCCGGCACGATGCCCTGTCGCGCCTTGGCGATCACGTCGTTCTCATTGTCCGACATCGTGAAGTCGATCTCCCGGTTGGCGAAGAGCCGGTGCATCGCGGCGACGTCCGGAGGGAAGGTCTCGCCCCGGCGCCAGAAATATGGCCGGAGCGAGTCGAGCCATGCGAACATCCGGTCGCGTGCGCCGACGTAGCGTGTGGAGTCGAACCCGCCCTGGAAGTGCGCCACGCCACCGTTCAGCGCATACATCACGATCTTCAGGAACGTCGTGCCCGTGAATCCCTGGTCGTGCGTGAAGCGGCCCGGGTGCGCCCGGATCCACATCGCGAGCTCCGCAACGGTGCGAGGCGGGTGCGGCGTGCGCACCGTGTCGTGGATCAGCGCGAACTGCACGCGTCCCCACGGGCTCTCGAAGCCGGCCGGGTCCTGCTCGAAGTCGCGCGACACGATCGGGGACGCGCTGTCGACGTACGCCGCATTCGGCAGGCGCCCTGCCCAGGGACCGGCGAGGAGCCGCTCACGCCGCAGGTTGGCGAACGTCTCGCCATTGATCCACACGAGGCTCGCCGTGCCCGAGCGCCGACCCGCCTCGCGTTCCACCACCAGCTGATTCACGAGCTCCGGCCCCTGCCCTTCCACCGCGCGCAGCGTGACGCCGTAGCGTTCGCGCAGCCGAGGCGCGATCCACCCATCCACGTAGGCATTGACGGACGGGTCGCCACGCCACATGCGCCAGACCACCTCCGTGCCCCGCGCCCTCGCGAGTACACTGTCCCACGGTTGCCCGCGCAGCAGCTCGACGGCCGCCTGGCCGGCAGGCTCATTGGAGGCTCCCCCCCCGGCACACGATGCGAGGCCCGCAACCATCGCCGAGAGCGCGGCCACGAGCCTCCATGTCCACAGGGCTGTCCGTCGCCCCGCGGGCGCGTCAGAAAGCATAGCGGAGCGAGAATTGGACCTGTCGCGGCGCGCCTGCGCTGGAGTAGACGATCGGATCTCCCGGCCGACCGACCTGCGTGCGCGCGCCGCCTCCGGGTATGCCGTTGGCATAGCCGGAGCGGATCGTCGAGTTCAACAGGTTGAAGACGTCCGCCCGTGCCTCCAACGACTGGCCGCCGGTTGCCGGCACGGGCACCGAGTAGCCGAGGCTCGCATGGATAAGGAACGCGTTCGGCAGTCGCTCCCCATTGCGCGGCACGCCGTAGAAGCGGTCCTGGTTGCCGAGAAAGCCGTTGCCGAACGTGTCGCCCGACCCGTCGAGGTCGCGGAAGTAGGCGATGCGGTTGATCGGCTGCCCGGACTGGAGATCGGCGATCCCGGCGAGGGTAAGGCGTCGCACGCCGGTGTACGTCGCGCGCACCGTCGCCTTGTGGCGTCGGTCGTTCACCGCATCCGCCCACTCGCGATCGAAATCGTTGCCCTGCGTGGCGTTGAAGTTGATGTCCTCAGTGTTGTTGCGCGCATGGCTCCAGACATAGTTGGCGTCGAGGAGCAAGGTACCGGTCGCCCGGTAGCGCGCCGACGTGTAGATGCCGCGGTAGGTGGATCGGCCGCCGCTTTCGCTCGTCGTGTGGCGGCGGTAGCTGCCGGTCGCCGGCGGCACGGGCCGGAACGCGTCGCCCGCGCTCGGCGGGAGGGAGACCGTGTCCGCTGGGCCGATGCCGCGCGTGTCCGGGTTCAGGTCCCACGAGCGCGGCAAATGAAACGTGTTGGCGATGACGCCGTCCACGCTAAGCCCGACGCGATCACCGAACTGGTGCTGCCAGCCGATCGTGTATTGGTAGCTCGTCGGGTCCTGGATCCCCAGCGCGAACAGCTCACGGATCTCCCCCGGCGGCAGTTGCGAGCGGTCGAGCGTCGCGGTGCGCGGGCCCTGCCCGAACGCCGGCGCCTGCGCGCCCTGAAAGGTGACCGTCTGGTTGCCGTTCGGCCCGAACTGGATGGCGTCGGAGTAGATGGTGTATGGCAACTTCCCGGTGTAGACGCCGGCGCCCCCTCGGAGGACGGTGTTCGGCCCAGGCAACCAGTTGAGCGAGAGTCGCGGCTGGATGTTGTTCAGGTCCGGCGAGCTGTTGCCGCGCGATGTGAGATCGTCATAGTCCCAGCGCAGTCCCGCCGTCACCGTGACCGCAGGGGTCGCGCGCCACTGATCCTCGACGAACGCCCCGACGAGCGACTGCTCGAGATCGACCTGCTTCTGCGCCGCATCCACGGTGTAGCTCAGCACGCGCACACTGGCCGGCACGTCAGCGAGGCGATAGCGGCCGTCCGCGAGGCGCGGGATGTTCCCCTCGTCGAGCACGCGGTAGCTGCCGCTCGGATTGGTCGAGGCGCCGGTGAGCCGGAACGCCGACCGGGTCGCGTCCACGCCGCCGCGGATCGTATGGGTTGCCCGAGCGCGAGTCTCGAACACGTCGCGAAGCTGGAGCTGCGTCTCGTGCTCGTCGAAGACGAAGTTGCTGGAGCCGACGATCCCGACATCAACCGTGTCGCTCCCCCGATTTCCATTCGGCTGCACCTGCGCGATGGTCACCTGCGGCACGTCGAAGCTCGAGCGCGTGGGCGGGTAGTTCCAGCGGAAGGTGCCGAGCTGCACGCTCGCCTCGTTGCTCGCACGTCCGCCCCTGAGCGCGCTCCGATGCGTGAGCGCGCTCAGGCTGCCGATGCGCTGGACGGTGATGTCCGCTTCCGGCGCGACGATGCCGGTGCCCTCTCCGGCCCGGTTCACCGAGCTCGCCGCGAGCCTGAGCGTCGTCGTCTGCGTGGAACTCCAGCCATGGTCGAGGCGTCCCAGCACCTTGTAGGTCTTTCGTAGCTCACGGCCGAGGAAGGTCGCTCGCGCCGTGGAGTTCACGCGATCCTCGTTCTCGTCCGTGTACTCCAGAGCGCCGAACGCGTACGTCCCGACGCCGTCCGCTCCCGCGCGACGCAACGGTCCACCCGCGGCGCCCCCGAACTGCGAGCGCCGGAACCCCTGCTGCGCGCGCCGGAAGTCGTCGGCATTCTCGCCGTTCGGCACCACGGGCGCCTTCGCGTCCACCGGGATGCCGGGGCGGTCGTATGCGAACGCTTCGCCCGTCCACCGGTCCTCGCCGGCGCGCGACTCCATGGTCACGACGCCGTTCGAGCTCCGGCCCAGCTCCGCGCCGTAGGTGTTGGCCTGCACCGCGAAGCGTGCCAGCGCCGAGAGCGGCACCTCGACGCGCGGTCCGCCGAGGAAGCCTTCGTTGTTGTCCAGGCCATCCAGGGTATACTGCGTGTAGAGCGAGTTCGCTCCGTTGACCGTCAACCTCGGGGCGTCGCCGAAGAAGCCGGTCGCCTGAGCGACGCCCGGGATGTTGTACCCAAGGGCGATGGGATCACGCGCGTCGGTGGGCAGGTGCTCCAACTCCTCCCGCTCGATGGCGCCGCCCGTGGTGGCGTTGCGCGTGTCGAGCAGCGGGCGCGCACGCGAGGCGATTACGCTCACGACGTCCAGCCGTGCAAGACCGGTGAGCGTGATGGCGATGTCGCGCCGCGTCCCGTCGGGCATCGACGGCACGGCCATCGCCGCGGCCTCGAAGCCGAGCCGCTGAACTGTCAGGGTCCCGCTCTCCCTTGGAGGAATCGAAAGCGTGAAGCGGCCGCCGCTGTCGGTGATGGTTGCGGCGCCGCCGGGGACGAAGGTGACGCGGGCGCCGGGCAACGGATGGCCGCCCTGCTCCCTGACGACGCCGGAGACGCGCGCCGCAGGCTCCTGCGCCATCGCAACGGACGGCGTAAGCATCGCGCACAGGACGAGCGGCGTGAGCAGGCCGCGACGAAGAAGATGCCGCATCAGCATGGACGTATGGTGGAGATGAGGGCAAGAGCGGCCGCTGGGAGGTCGCGCATGTCCGAATCGTGCGGGCAAGTCCCGACCAGACCAAACGGTTCCGCGGCTGATCTCAGGCCCCTCATTCGCGGAGACGCTCGCCCTCACTCTTGTGGCGGTTGAGCACGGCGTCCTCGTTGAGCCCGAGCTCCTCCTGAGCGCGCGGCGACGAGCCCCTGGGTGCGTGGCCCACGCGCATGCGCAGGCCGCGCCACGCGAGCTTCGCGTCTGCCCAACGGTGGCCCGGCGCCTCATAACCGTACGCCCTCCAGCGGCCCGGCTCGACCTTCCCCTTGGCGCCCACGAACGCGGCGAACCGGTCAGTCCACGTGTCGAAGGCCCTCATAAACTCCGCCTCGGCGATCATGTCCTCCGACTGGTTGTCGCTGTAGTGGCGCCCCTTCCCCGTGGTGCAATAGGTCCACAGGTCGTCGGGTACCTCGATGCCGGAATAGCGGCTCTGCCAGACCAGCGGCGCGTAGGCGTCGCGCGCGTTCTCGAACGGTTCCTCGTCCGGGTTGAACCACGCCTTGTGACGCAGCTTCTTCGGGCGCCCCGTCTCGTCCATCTCGTCGGCGCCTTCGTCGCCGTAGCAGAAGAAGCCCGCCGTGCGCCCCTCGAGGTGGTTCACGCTCAGCTCCTCCCAGTCGGCGGCGTGTTCAAGTGCCATCGCCTTCTCGGGATTCTTGTGGTCGATGAGCTCTTCCTTCGGATTTCCACCGTTCATGCAAACCAGGCGGTCGAACATGAGCTTCAGGTTGCTCGACGCGCCGTACCAGTTGTGCGGCCCGATGATCGCCCACGCGTCGGCAAGGTCGAGCCGTGCATACATGTCGACGTCCCACATGAGATCGGGCTCGATCTTGTCATCCTTCTCGTAGCAGTTGCACGGCCAGCAGCAGAGCGCCATGGACGTGGAGACGCAAGCGTTGCAGCTCTGGATGCGCGCGCGGCCGTAGACGTTCCCGAGATCCTCGTAGTCGATCTCCCAGTCCTGCGGCAGCCGCTCCGCCATGCGCAGCATGAGCGCGCGCGACTTCGAGTCCACGCCGGGGCAGTTGTACTGCCGGCGGTCGGAGCCGGAGATGATGAGCACCCGGAAGGGACGCTCGCTGATGGATAGCTTGCCGCTGTCGTCGTTCGGCTTCATCCGGAACTCTCGAGAGGTGATACGACCTGAAGGGCGCGGGGGCCTGTACGACCTCCTGGCGGGGCAGAATACGTACCCGCCTGGTTCTCACTCCGGCCGCCGAAGCAGCTTGGCTCCCTCGCAGATTCAGTGGGGAACTTCCTGGGCGACTCGCGACTTGCCCCGAACCACCGGCGACTGGCCGGCGTGCTCCCTGCCCACCGCGAACGAGATGACGGTGAACGCAATCCATTCTACGTCCGGTCGTGAGCCGGATCCGCAGTCGATCGCGTCTCCGTCTGCACCGTCCGCGGACCGAGGGCGAGCATTCCGCCGAGCGGCGCTGTTCATCGTCGTGACGGCGGCGGCTGCACTTCTCGCGTGGAAGCTGGGTGTTTTCGAGCTCCGGGACCGACACAAGCTCATCGCGTCGATTACTGCGGCGCGACGGCTTCGCTACCTCGTTCCGGTCTTCGTGGTCGTCTACGTCTCTGCCGTCACCTTCGCCCTCCCGGCCGCGCCGCTCACCCTGGCCGGCGGCGCTCTCTTCGGTTTCTGGCGCGGCGTCGTTCTCAACTGGCTCGGCGCCACGCTCGGCGCTCTCATGGCCTACCTCTTCGCGAGTGCCCTTTGCGGAGAGGCCTGCCGTGCACTGCTCGGCGGGCGGGCGGAGGCGCTGGAGCGCCTCGCCGCAGAACACGGCTTTCTCGGCACGCTTCGACTTCGGCTCGTGCCGGTGGTGCCCTTCTCCGTGCTCAATTACGCGGCAGCGCTCGCGGGGGTGCGGCGGCGTGACTATGCGCTCGCGACTGCACTCGGGATCATTCCCGGCACCGCGGTCTACACCTATTTTGCCGACAGCCTGCTGCAGGGCGTTGCCGGCGCCGGCCGCCATGCATTGCTGCGGGTCTCGCTCGCGGGGGCGCTACTCCTTGCGCTCTCCTTCGTTCCGGCCGTCGTGCGTCGCGTGCGTGGTGAGCGCGACGGCAGGGCTGGCGCCGGTCACTCCTGACCCCGCAACGGCAAGGCGAGATCTCTTCGTAGCGCCCGCTCCCTGTGTCCAGTCGGCGCGGCGCGCCACCGTCATGATGAAGGGTTCTGTGCGCGTGTGTGCGCGGGCGCGACGCGGCGCGACACTGCCGCGAGCAGCCCGTCGACGAGGATCGCGGCGACGCAGCTCCCGGCCGGCACGTCGACGTCGACGCCGTCGAGCGCGCGCGTGGCGCCATACGCGTGCGCGATGCCGCGCGCGCGCAATGCCTGGTGCGGGCTTGTCACACCGCCCGGTCCATGGCGGTGAACAGGTTGTTGAGCGCCTCGGCGAGCGTGGGATGCGAGAACACGGCGTCGCGCAGCACGGTATACGGCAGCTTCCCCATCATGGCGACCTGAAAGAGCGTCGCGATCTCGCCGCCCTCAAGACCGAGCACCGTCGCACCCAGGATCTGGTTGGTCTCGGCGTCGACCACCGCCTTCATGAAGCCGCGCGTCTCGTTCACCTCGAGAGCGCGCGCGACGCTCGACATCGGCAGTGTGGCGACGCGGACGCGCTTGCCCGCCGCGCGCGCCTCACGCTCGGTCATGCCGACGGCGCCTAGCTGCGGGTCGATGAAGACGGTATAGGGCACGAGGCGGCCGGCCCTGGTCGCGGTCCCGCGGTCGAGCAGGTTCGCGCGCAGGATGCGGAAGTCGTCGTACGAGATGTGGGTGAAGGCGGGTCCGCCCTTCACGTCACCGATCGCGTACACGCCCTCCGCCGACGTCTCCAGCCGCTCGTTCACTCGGACATAGCCACGTTCGTCAGTCTCCACTCCGGCAGCGTCGAGACCGAGGTCGTCGGTGTTCGGCGCCCGGCCCGTCGCGACGAGGAGGTGCGAGCCCACGATCTCGTGCTCTGTTCCGTCACCGTTGCGGCTGCGCCACACGAGCCGGACACCCTCATCGGCGCGCTCCACACGCGTCGCCTCGGCGGACAGCACCACGTCAAGCCCCTCGTCGCGCATGATCGCCGCGACCGCTTCGGCGATGTCGGCGTCCTCGTGGGGCAAAAGCTGTGCGTCGCGCTGCACGACGGTCACGCGACTGCCGAACCGGCGGTACGCCTGCGCGAACTCCAACCCGACATAGCCGCCGCCCAAAACGATCAGGTGGTCGGGCCGCTCGGTCAACTCGAGGATCGAGGTCGAGGTCAGGTAGTGTATGTCGTCGAGACCCGGAAGCGGAGGTAGCGCGGCGCGGAGTCCCGTATTGACGACGACGAGGTCGGCCGACATGGTGCGTGTGCCATTCTCGCGTGTGCCCTCCCCTTCCGTCTCCGTGACGCGCACCCTGCGCGGGCCGACGAATCGCGCCTGCCCGCGAACCAGCAACACCCCGGCCGCTGCGAGCGACCGCTCGCTTCCCGATCGGAAGCTGTCGACGATGCCCTGCTTGCGTTCGTGGACGCGGACGAGATCGACCACCACGTCGGCCGGAGCACCTCGCACCTCGCCGTCAACATCCGTCACCTGGATGCCGTAAGACGAAGCGCGACGCGCCAGGTGAGCGACACGCGCGCTGGCGATGACCGTTTTGGTCGGACTGCACCCCTCGTTGATGCACGTGCCGCCCACATGCACCCGCTCTACGAGCGCGACGCGACGCCCGGCACGCGCGAAGGCGCCGGCAAGCGGGCCGCCGCCCTGGCCGGCGCCGATCACCACAAGGTCGAAATGCTCCTCCGAGGAGGGCCTCGGGCTGGCGTCAGACATGAGGCTCGCTCCGGTGGCCGGAGACACAGCGGTGGCGCACGTACGTCGTCTGCGCAGGTAAGGGAGCGCGGAAGACCCCAGTGGGCATGGTATGTCATCTCCTCGGATCGGGACAGTGGGAGGCAAGGCACGGCCAGGCCCGAAGGTTCCAGGGGCCGTGTGCCGGGAGGACGCGATGACTACCCCGGAACTTCCCGCGACGGTGACGACTTGCCGGTCGTCCACACTTGTGCATGTCACCAGCGACCGAGGAACCCGCCATGCCGACGCGTATCAGCCCAGTGCCAGTTGTCCTGACGATGATGCTCCTCACCTCGGCGGCGGCGTGCCGCTCCAGCGACCGTGCACGGGCCACTGACACCGTCGCCACTGCGAGCGCCGCCAGCTCGGCTGCTGGCGACTCCAGTCGTGCCATGGCCGGTAGCCAGCACGCGATGGGCGGCATGCAGGACACCGTCGTCCCGAAGGTGCAAGCCCACCTGCAGCGGCTCTCGACCGCCGCGCCCGATTCGCTCCGCGCGCTGGTCCCGGCCGATCGCGAGGTCGTGACCGCGCTCATCGCCGACTGCGAGCAGATGATGCGTGCGATGAAGATGGAGCCGCCGCAGAAGTGGCGGAATGCCGTCCGGGATCTCCGGCAGGACCTGGCCGGCATGGCGTCGATGACGGCCACTCAGCTGCAGCAGGCGATGCCCGCACACCGCAAGCGCATCGAGGGCATGCTGGCGATGCGCCACGACATGATGAAGATGTGAG
>JABFYH010000124.1 GCA_013361335.1 Gemmatimonadaceae bacterium
GCTCTTCCGATCTAGCGGCGTCGCCGTGAGCAGCACCAGCACGCCGGTGACCGCCGCCGCCGCGCCGGCGATGGCGTGGCGCGAGCCCGCGCGACGCAGGGCGGGGGCGAGGGGCGTCTGCTCGGGGAGGCCGGCCCTTGCCGCGTGGGCCGCCCGCCGCGCCAATGCGCCCTGCCCCTCCAGCTCGATCGCGCCCACGAGCAGCCCGCGTCGCAACCCCTGCTCGCTCTCGATCGCCCGTGCGATCTGCACGCGGGTGCCGCCGGCACGAAGCCGACGACGAGTGCGCACCGCGAGCGCGACGAGGGCTGCGCCGAGCACGAGCCAGACGACGAACGGCACCGCGCGCGGAAGGCTGAGCCAGCGCGCATCACCCAGCAGCGCGGCGCCGAGGCCGAGCACCAGCGCGGCCACGCCGGCGGCGAGCAGCGCGCCCGCGAGCAGCTCCTGCCGGCGGACATGCCGGCGCTCGCGATCGACCAGCGCGCCGATCGTCACGAGACGGGCCGGCTCGTCACGGCGTACACGAACAGGTTGATGCCCATGCGCAGCGCCGCTTCGTGCAGCGCGGGTGGATCGTGGTAGGTCTCCGGATCCTCCCACCCATTGCCGAGGTCACTCGAATAGGAGTAGAACACGGCGAGCCGGTCGCCGATGAAGATCCCGAAGCCGCGCGCCGGCTTGCCGTCGTGCTCGTGGATCTTCGGCAGCCCGCGCGGCATCTCGTACACGGCGTGATAGATCGGATGCGAGAGCGGGACGTCGACCAGCTCGCGGTCCGGGAAGACGCGCTTCATCTCGCGGCGAAAGCTCTCGTCCAGGCCGTAGTTGTCGTCGGCGTGGAGGAAGCCGCCGCGCAGCAGGTATTCCCGGAGTCGCACGACCTCGGCGTCGCTCAGCGCAACGTTGCCGTGCCCGGTCATGTGCAGGAAGGGATAGTCCCAGAGCCGGTCGTCCATGATCGTGACGCGGGCTTCGGTGCGCTCCACCGGAAACGACGTCCGCTCGCGGATCGCGGCGAGCAGGTTGGGGAGGCTCGACGGATTGGCGTACCAGTCGCCGCCGCCGTCGTACTGGAGCCGGGCGACGGTGAGTCGCGGCGTGCGCCGCGCCGCGAGCGGCGTGACGAGGGCGGCCGCGCCGATCGTGACGAGCATCGTCCGCCGGACGAGGCGGCGCGTCCGCGCCCTCATTCGTGTGCCAGGCGGTAGGCGAGATTGCGGGGCGCGCCCAGCTCCGTCACGAGCGCCGCGGCGACGTCGCGCGCGCTGCGCCCCTCGGCGCGCAACTCGGCGGCGCGCCCACGCAGCACATCCTCGCTCGCGCCCGCGGGCGCGGCAGCTCCGGCGATCACGATCACGACCTCTCCACGGGGCGGGGCATCGACGTAATACGCCGCGAGCTCGGCGACCGTTCCCCGCCGGGTCTCCTCGAACTGCTTGGTGAGCTCGCGGGCGACGGCGGCGCGCCGCTCGCCGGCGCCGGCGCGAGCGAGCTCGGCCAGCGTGTCGGCCACGCGCGACGGCGCCTCGTATAGGACAGCCGTGTGGCGCGAAAGGGTTAGCTCGCCGAGGAGCTCGCGGCGCTCCGCCCCCTTGCGTGGCAGGAAGCCGAAGAAGGTGAATCGCTCGACGTCGAGCCCCGACGCGACGAGCGCGGCGAGGAGCGCCGAGGCGCCCGGAACGGGAACGACGGGGACGCCGGCGGCGACGGCCGCCTGCACCAGCCGTCCTCCAGGGTCGGAGAGGAGCGGCGTGCCGGCGTCGGAGACGAGAGCGAGGCTCTCGCCCGCGACGAGTCGCGCGACGAGCGCCGGCGTCGCCTTCGCCTCGTTGTGCTCGTGATACGCGACGAGCGGCGTGGTGACCTCGTAGCGCTTGAGCAGGTGCACGCTGTGCCGGGTGTCCTCGGCGAGGACGGCGCTCACCGAACGGAGCGTCTCGACCGCCCGAAAAGAAAAATCCCCCATGTGGCCAATGGGGGTGCTGACGACGTAGAGAGTGCCCGTCCCGGCGGGACTCAGGTCAGCTTCCAATGGATCTGCTCGTAGAGGCCCGCGCTCTGGAAGAGATGCCGCCGCTCGTGCATGAGATCACGCAACAACGCGGCCGGCCGATCCGGGTCCTGCTCCCCGGTGCTCCACAAAAGTTGATTGATGAGCGCCGCCGTGCCAGTGGTGAGGGCGTCGGCGTCGGCCACGACCGCGCGCGGCGCACGGCCGCTGAAGGAGATCCCCTCGAGCGCCGGATGCGCCGGCAGCAGCTTCTGGCGGGCCTGCTCCGCCATCGCCGGCGCGCTCTCGCGCCCTTCGGCCACCAGCCGGAGCACGAGGGAGGTGGCGAGGTCGCGGTACGCCTGCACCAGCCCCGTCGGGGCCTGCACGGGAATGGGCGCGGGGACCGGCCACCGACGCACGGACATGTGCAGCACCCGGCGCCTCTCGTCGAACAGGCGGCTCACCCGCTCGACGATCGAACCCCCCTGCATGCCGGCGAGATAGGTGTTCTGCACCACGCCATTGGCGAAGATGAGATAGTTCACCGCGCCGTCGTGCGAGATCTCCACGATGCCGTCGAAGGTCGACGCCATGAGGTACGGAAAGAGCGACGCCGGGTCACTCGGGCGCAGCTCGGAGGGCCATGCTTCCGGCTCGATGGTCTGCGATGCGTACATGCACGCGAGCTGCTCGTCGTCCGTCTCGTGGAAGCAGATCTCGCCGTACTCCGGCTCGGCCGGGACCTTCTCCACCGCCGCGCCGATGGCGATGGGCTTGAACGCCTCGCCGTCGTGGAGACAGGCGTTCACCAGCTCGCCGCGCTGGAGGTAGAGCACGAGGAACTCCTCCGGCAGCCAGATGGCCACGTACCCCGACACCCGCGCGCTCCGATCGCGCTTGGCGTCGGTGAGCAGATTCTTCAGATGGACGTAGGCCAGACGCGTTCGCGGCAGCAGAACGCGGGTGCACGGGTACCGGAGGCCGGTGACGGTCGCGGGCATTTCGGAAACGAAAAGGTCGGCGCACGAGCCGTCGCGCCGACCTCAAGTGGACGCGGTGCCGGGCTCGTGCAAAGGAAAGACGAGCGCCCGCCGCGACCGTTACGCCTTACGCCACGTGCTGCTTGAACTTGGCCTCGATGGTCTGCCGCGGGACGGCGCCAACGATCTGGTCGACCACTTTGCCCCCCTTGAAGAAGAGCAGCATGGGGATCGAGCGGACGTTGAACTTCGTCGCCGTCTTGATGTTCGCGTCCACGTCGAGCTTGGTCACCTTCACCTGCCCGTCGTAGTCGGCCGCGAGCTGGTCGAGAATCGGGGCGATCATGCGGCAGGGGCCGCACCAGGTCGCCCAGAAGTCCACCACCGTCAGCTTCTCGTTCTTCTCGACCTCGGACTCGAAGTCCGCGTCCGTCACCGTCACCGCATTGGACATGTCCTGCGTCTCCCCGGCGGCCCCGCGGCGCCGTCTCAAGAATTAGTATTCAGCGCCGGCGTCCCTCCACCAGCGCACCCGACATGACTGACGTTCCTCGCCGCGGCCCGCGCATCGCCCACGTGGGCATCGCCGTTCGCGCCCTCGACGAGATCCTCCCCTTCTACCGCGACATCCTCGGCCTTCCCGACGTCCCTCTCGACGACGCCGACGGCGCCCGCATCGCGGGCCTCGCCGCCGGCGAATCGCTCGTCGAGCTGCTCGAGGCCGAGTCGCCCGACAGTCCGATTGGCAAGTTCGTCGCCAAGCGAGGCCCGGGCATCCATCACATCTGCTTCGCCGTCGACGACCTGGACGCCACCCTGGCCCGCTGCCGAGCGGCCGGCGTGCGGCTCATCGACGAGACCCCGCGCCTCGGTGCCGAGGGAAAACGTATTGCCTTTCTCCATCCCGGCGCCACGGCCGGCGTGCTCGTGGAGCTCACCGACCCGTGACCGCCTGCCCGGTCCGGCTACTTCTTCCGGTCGGGATTGCAGAAGTCCTTCACCGGCTCGATGTCCGCCGACCGCACGTACCACCGATCCCGGCCCTGCACGAGATAGAAATTCGTCGTCCGCTTGAGAGTTCCCTTGGTGAGCTCGACGCTCAGGATCCGCTCGCCGTTGGTGCCCGGGGAGTCGCCGAGCACCCGGTAGCTGTCGTGCTTGAAGTAGCACATGAGGAGGAGCTCCCGCTGCTCCATCTCCTCCCGGCTCATCTTCTTGTTGTCGCGGACGGCCCCGTCGCGGTCACCCCACGCGCCGGCCATCGCCTGCAGGTCCTGCGACCGCACCGACGCCAGGAACTCGGCGAGGGCCGGTCTCGGCCCCTGGGTGGGGCTGGACTCCGGCACCGACACGGTGCGCGTCGTGCACGCGCCGGCCAGGAACAGTCCCACCAGCAGCAGCTTTCTCACTCGTGGTCTCCTCGAGATTGGATGCGAACGTAAATCGACCCGCCTTCACCCGGCAACCGCCATGACCCCTTCACGGCAGCGCCTCTACATCAACATCGACCACATCGCCACGATCCGACAGGCACGCCGCGGCGACGAGCCCGTGCCGGTAGATGCCGTCCCGATCTGCGAGCGGGCCGGCGCCGACGGCATCACCGCGCACCTGCGCGAGGACCGCCGCCACATCCAGGACGCCGACATCGACGCCATCGCCGCCATCGCGTCCGAGTTCAACCTGGAGATGGCCTGCACCGCGGAGATGGTCGCCATCGCCGAACGGCTTCAGCCGCTGGAGGTCACCCTCGTACCCGAGAAGCGGCAGGAAGTCACCACCGAAGGGGGCCTCGCCGTCGCCGCGAACGCCGCCGCGTTGGGCGACGCGCTCCGCCGCCTGCGGGAGGCCGGCATCAAGACGAGCCTGTTCATCGATCCCGACCGCGACAGCATCAGCCGCTCGCGCGATCTCGGGGCGCACGCGGTGGAGCTGCACACGGGCACCTACGCGCACGCCCCGGGCGAGGGACCGGCGCTGACGGCGCTGCGCGAGGGGGCGCGCCACGCGGCCTCGATCGGGCTCGCGGTCCACGCGGGCCACGGCCTGACGACCTCCAACGTCGGCCCCGTCGCGGCGATCCCCGAGGTGGAGGAGCTGAACATCGGGCACCACGTCGTGTCGCGCGCCGTCTTCGTCGGGCTCGAGGCAGCCGTTCGGGAACTGCGGCGCGCGATGGACGCCGCGCGCACCCGTCCCTAACTTCGTCGCAGCATGTTCCCTTCTGGCCGCCCCACCCGTCTCCCACCGGCATGACGGCACCGACGCCCGTCGGATTTCTCGACTTCTTCATTCTCGAGGCGAGCGACTACATCGAGCAGCTCGACGCCCAGCTTCTCGCGGGCGGCACGGGCGAGCCCGATGCGGAGACGCTGCAGCGTGCTGCGCGCGCCCTGCGCGGCAGCGCGACGATGGCGAAGCTGCCGGCCTTCGCCGAGATGGCGGCGGGGATCGAGCGGGTGGGACGGAGCCTGCGCGAGCGGACCCTGCCCTGGGACGCCGCGCTCCGCGGCGCGCTGGTCGCCACCGTCGACGACTGCAAGCTGCTGCTGCGCAACGTGCGCGCGTGGGGCCCCGCCGATGACGCGCGCTCGCGCGCGCGGGTGACGGAGCTCGCGCGCTTCGCCCCGCTCCGTCCCGCGACACCACTGGCGTCGCCGGCGACCGCGGGGCACGACAGCTATCTCGCCACCGAGTCCGCCAACATCGGCGCCGGTCTCGAGCTGCTGGCCACCCGCCCCACCGATCGCGACGCCGCGGGCAACGTGCTGGGACGGGTCCGCGCCCTGCGCGGCATCGCGAGCGTGAAGGATCACGCGACGCTCGCCGACGTCCTGGAGGCGGCCGAACAGGCGGCGCACCCGCTGGAGCTCGGCGAGCCGACGCTCAGCGCCGAGCGCATCGCGGTGCTCAACGCCGCGGCCACGCTGCTCCGCAGCGTCGCCTCCGCCATGCGCGCCGGCGGCGCCGTCGACCCGGCCGGCGCGGAGATCTCGCGCTTCGCCGCCGCGCTCGACGCGATGCAGGAGCGCGAGACGGGCGCCGAGCGCGTCGTCCCGATCGCCGATCTGTTCTTCCAGGACGGCGGCCCGACGATCATCGAGGCGGCGTCGAACCCGCCCACGTCGCCGGCCGAGCGCTTCCGGCTCGAGGTGGTCAGCCAGGGCGAGCATCTGCGCCGGTTGGTGAGCGACGCCCGCGACGCCCGCGACGAGCTGGCGCGCGAGCGCGTGCGCCGTGGACTGCGGCAGGCGCTCAAGTCGCTTCGTCAGGCGGCCGAGAGCTTCGGTGAGCAGGACGTCGCCGATTTCGTCGCCTCGCACAACGACGCGGTGGTGCGGCTCGACAGCCGCGCGCTCGACTCGCTGGAGGAAGTGGCGACGCTGCTCGCCCAGCCTGGCGGTGCCGCCGATTCGCTGCGCGGGCGGCTCGACGCGCTGCGTCTGCGGCGCGGCGACACGCCGGCCGCCGTGCCGACGATGTTGGCCACCCCGATGCCTGCGGCGCCCGTCGCTCCGACGCCGCGTCCGACCGCGCCCGCGCCACGCCCCGCCGCCTTCTCGACGCCGAGCGGCATGATGACGCCGATCAGCGGCGCCCCGATCATCGGCACGGGCACCGACCTCTCCCCTGCGCCGGCCTCGTCGCCGCGGCCCACCCCGGCGGGCTCGGCGACAGTCAACGCCGTCCCGCCGATGCGCAACCCGACCCCGTCGAAGGGAGCGGCCGCCATGAACGAGCTGCTGGATCGCGGCATCCGCACGCTGGGCACGCTCCCGCAGACCCCGCTGAGCAACCCGGTGACGCTCCCCGAGCAGGCGCCGGTCCCGATCGACGTCCTGCTATACCGTGGGCGGGCGGCAATCGAGCGGGCCCGCGAGATTCGCGACACGATCAGACGCAACGGCGGCGTCGCGGACGCGGACACGCTCGGCGAGCTGTACGATCTGCTCGATCTCGCGCTCACGGACTGACGGGACCACGATCATGAAATTCGGCTGGCGCGGCGCGGTCGGCATCCTGCTGAGCGCCGGCTTTCTCTACTTCGCCTTCCGTGGGATCGCCTTCGCCGAGGTGATGGCGCACGTCCGACGCGCCAACCTCGGCCTGCTCCTGCTGTCAGCAGTCGCGGCGACCTGCATCTTTCCGCTGCGCGCGCTCCGCTGGCGCCCGATCCTCGATCCGATCGCGCCCGACCTGCCCTTCTCGCGGCTGTGGAGCGCGACGGCGATCGGGATGATGATCAACAACGTCGTGCCGGCGCGCGCCGGCGAGTTCGCCCGCGCGTATGCGCTCTCGCGCTCGACGCCGGCGGTGCCCTTCCCGGCGGCCTTCGCGTCGCTCGCCGTCGACCGGCTGTTCGACGCCGTCGTCGTGCTGCTGCTGATGTTCGGCTCGATGCTCGATCCCGCGTTCCCACGCGGCGCGACGTTCATGGATCGGCCGGTCGCGAGCTACGCGACCTTCTTCCTCCTCGTCACGGCTGCGGGGATCGCGGTGCTGTACGTCGTCGTGCTCTTCCCGGCGCGCGTGCTGCGCGTCTACGAGCTGGTCGCACGACGGCTGGCGCCGAGACTGGAGGCGCGCGGCCGCGATGCGCTCGTCTCGCTGGCGAACGGGTTGAGCGTGCTCCGCTCGCCGAGACGGTTCGCCGCGGTGTTCGCGTGGACGGTGCTGCACTGGCTCGTCAACGCGCTGGCATTCTGGATCGCCTTCCGCGCGGTCGGCGTGCACACACCGTTCAGCGCCGCCCTCTTTCTTCAGGGGCTGATCGCGATCGGCGTGTCCATCCCGCAGGCACCGGGCTTCTTCGGCGTGTTCGAGACCTTCGGCAAGTACGGGCTCGGCATCTATGGCGTGCCGCCGGATGCCGCGGTGACCTGGGCGATCGGCTTTCACTTCCTGTCGTACGTCCCGATCACGGTGATCGGCGCCTGGTACTTCGTCCGCGCCGGGCTCTCGATGCACGATCTCGGCGGCGCCGAGCGTGCGGCGACCGAGGAGACGGAGCTGCCGCCCTCCACGTCGACGCCGGCCGCATGACGCGTGCGACGGGGGCGGCGCTGCGGAGCGCGCGAACGGTGCAGGTCGTGGCGCAGGCGAAGATCAACCTCCGGCTGCGCATCCTCGCTCGTGAGGCGTCGGGGTTCCATCAGCTCGAGACGCTGCTGCTGCGCCTCGAGCTGGGCGACGTCATTCGTGTCCGTCGCGCCGCGACCGCGCGCACCCTGGACGTCACCGGCGAGGCCGATCCGTCGGCGATCGGCCCGATGGAGCGCAACCTCGCCTGGCGTGCCGCGCTCGCCTACGCCGACGTCGCCGGCTGGAGCGACGGGTTCGCGATCGAGCTCGAGAAACGGATTCCGATCGGTGGCGGGCTCGGTGGGGGAAGCGCGGATGCCGGGGCCGTGCTCCGCGCGCTGGATGCGATGGCGGCCAGGCCACTCGGCGAGGCGGCGCTGCTGCGCATCGCCTTCACCCTCGGCGCCGACGTGCCCTTTCTCACGAGCGGACACGCGTATGCGCTGGCGTGGGGCCGGGGTGAGCGGCTGCTGGCGCTCTCGCCCCCGCCGCGGCGCTCGGTCGTGCTGCTGGTACCGTCCTTCGGCGTGAGCACCAAGGAGGCCTACGGGTGGCTCGAGGGCCCGCGCGCGTCGTCGATGCCGGTGGGCGACGCGACCGGGATCCTGAAGCCCTCGTCGCTCAAGTCGTGGACGCACATCGCGGCGCTGGCGGTGAACGATTTTCAGGAGGTGGTCAGCACCCGGCACCCCGAGATCGCCGCGCTCGTGGCCGGGCTCCGCGACATGGGCTGTGCGCCGGCGATGCTGAGCGGCTCGGGCTCGGTCGTCTTCGGCGTCGAGCCGGCCGAGGCGCTTGGCGTGCGGTTCGTGGACGCCGGCGGCGAGGGGCAACCCACCGTACGCGCGGTCGTCACCGCCTCGGCGGACCGAGTTGAGCCGGTCGTCGCTCTCGACTAGCTTTGGAGGCTCGACCGCCCGGATGCCCCTTCGTCCAATGGCAGGACAGTGGCCTTTGGAGCCACGAATCTTGGTTCGAATCCAAGAGGGGCAATTGCGCTCACGCGGGGCGGGTTTGACCAAGTCGCTGTCCCACACTACTTTACAAGGCTCTGCATGGACGGCCTTGCCGTTCCCGCGCACGGGTTCAAGCTGTTGGCCGGCACCGGCAATCGTCCGCTGGCCGAGGAGATCGCGCGGCAGCTCGGGATCGAGCTGACCAAGCTGACCTGCACGCGGTTCGCCGACGGCGAGATCTTCGTGCGGATCGACGAGAACGTGCGCGGCAACGACGTCTTCATCGTCCAGCCGACGAACGCCCCCGCCGAGAACATCATGGAGCTGCTGCTCCTGATCGACGCGGCGCGGCGGGCGAGCTCGGCTCGCATCACGGTGGTGATGCCGTACTACGGCTATTCGCGACAGGACCGCAAGGACCAGCCGCGGGTGGCGATCGGCGCCAAGCTCATGGCGAACATGATCATGAGCGCCGGAGCCGATCGGGTGTTGGGGATCGACTTTCACCAGCATCAGCTCCAGGGGTTCTTCGACATTCCCGTCGATCACCTGTACGCGATGCCGGTGTTGAGCGGCTACTTCAAGCGCAAGCAGTTGAAGGAGGTCGTCATCGTGGCGCCGGACGTCGGGGCGGCGAAGATGGCCCGTGGGTTCGCGAAGCGGCTGGACGCCTCGCTGGCGATCATCGACAAGCGCCGGCCGCGGGCGAACGTGAGCGAGGTGGTGAACGTGGTCGGCGAGGTGGAGGGACGGGATTGCGTCCTCGCCGACGACATGATCGATACGGCGGGCACCGTGTGCGAGGCGGCGCGGGCCCTGAAGCAGCTCGGCGCCAAGGACGTGTACGTGTGCGCGACGCACGGGCTGCTGAGCGGGCCGGCGGTGCAGCGGATGGTCGAGGCGCCGATCCGGGAGGTGGTCATCACCGACACCATCCTGACGCCCCCGGAAAAGCGGTTCGACAGGCTGACGGTGCTGTCGGTCGGTGAGCTGTTGAGCAAGGCAATCAGATACACCCACGCGGAACAATCCGTCAGTTCCTTGTTCGACTAATTGGTGTCGTGAACCGTGAACGGTGATCCGTTCACGATTAGTTGGTGTAAGTCCCCGCGGTCTGCTGCTTCGCAGCACCGGCATGGTAGGGCGGACGCAGCCGCCTGAGAGTAGCAACCGGGATCGTGGTTCGCTGCAGTCGAAGACCGAGTTACCGAAGGACATTCGCAATGGCATCCGCCACCCTCAGCGCCGAAGTGCGCAACGATCGCGGCAAGGGCGTCGCCCGCAAGCTGCGCGCAGCCGGCCGCGTGCCCGGCGTCGTCTACGGCCACGGCCGCGAGCCGCAGTCGCTCTCGCTCGTCGCCCGCGACCTGGACAAGCTCCTCTCGTCGATCGCCGCCGGCAGCACGGTCATCGAGCTCACGCTCGGCCGCGCGACGACGAAGACGCTCATCCGCGAGATCCAGCGCCACCCGTTCAAGAAGCAGGTCCTGCACATCGACTTCATGGAGCTCGTCGCCGGCGAGAAGGTCATCGTCGACATCCCGCTCGTGTTCGTCGGCATCCCCGAGGGCGTGCGCCTCAGCGGCGCGCTGCTCGAGCAGATCGTGCACAGCATCGAGGTCAACGTCGATCCGTCGAACATCCCGAACCACATCGACGTCGACGTGACGAACCTCGCGATGGGCCACTCGCTGCACGTGCGCGACCTGGTCCTCCCCGAGGGCCTCGAGGTGTTGACCGACGAGGACACGACGATCTGCGCCGTGATCGCGCCGCGCGCCGTGCTCGAGGAGACGCCGGCGGCCGAGGGCGACGCCGCCGCCGCGGTGGGCGAGCCGGAGCTCATCCGGAAGGCGAAGGACGAGGACGAGGGCGAGAAGTAATTCGCGCGTTCCTGTCCGCACTGCTTGGACGGCTCCGCCCCACCGGGGCGGAGCCGTCGTCGCATTCCGGTCCATCATCCACCGACGACACGACGACCGCACCGATGAAGGTGATCCTGGGGCTCGGCAATCCGGGGAAGGAATACGAGCACACCCGACACAACGTGGGCTGGTGGCTCGTCGACCATCTCGCCGAGCGCTGGGGGCTGGACGGGTGGAAGAAGGACGGTCAGGCGAAGGTCGTGCAGGGCACGCTTGCGGGGATGAAGGAGCCGGTGCGGCTGGTCAAGCCGCTCACCTACATGAACCTCTCCGGCGGGGTGCTGGTGCAGTATGCGCGGCGCCCCTTCTGGGCCCCGGCGACCGATCTGCTGGTGCTGGTCGACGAGGTGGCGATCCCGGTCGGGAGCTGGCGCCTGCGCGCCGAGGGGGGCGCCGGTGGCCACAACGGCCTCAAGTCGGTGCAGCAGGCGCTGGGCACGCAGCAGTATCCTCGCCTGCGCATCGGCATCGGCGATCCCGCTCGCGCGCCGGGCGGGCCGTTGTCGGACTACGTGCTCGGCGCGGTCGGCAAGCGAGATTCGGAGGCGATCCGCGCGCTCTTTCCGGTGCTGACCGATGCCGTCGAGGCCTGGGTGCGCGGGGGCATGGGGCCCGCGCTCGACGTGCAGAGTCGCGCGTCGCCGCGCTAGCCCTGTCATCCCGCACGAGCGCATCGGGTGTCGGGATCCAGCGTGCATGTTGGGTCACGCTGCAGGGCGAGCAGATCCCGACAGGCGCGCCGCGCCTGCGGGATGACAGGCGAGGACGATTAGCTTTCCGCAGCAGCTCACGAATCACAACACGCAGCCAATGCTCAGACTCGGTATCGTCGGACTCCCCAACGTCGGCAAATCCACGCTGTTCAATGCGTTGACCAGCGCGGGCGTCCTCGCGGCGAACTATCCGTTCGCGACCAAGGACCCCAACGTCGGCCGGGTGAACGTGCCCGACGATCGGCTCGACGTGCTCGCCGACGTCGTCAAGCCGCAACGCACCGTGCCGGCCGCGGTGGAGTTCGTCGACATCGCCGGACTCGTCGAGGGGGCGAGCAAGGGCGAGGGGCTCGGCAATCAGTTTCTCGCCAACATCCGCGAGACCGACGCCATCGTGCACGTCGTTCGCTGTTTCGACGACGACGACATCCTCCACGTGATGGGCAGCGTCGATCCCGTGCGCGACCGCGAGGTGATCGAGTTCGAGCTCGCGCTCGCCGACCTCTCCACCGTCGAGAAGCGGCTCGATCGCGTGAAGCGCGCCGCGAAGACCGGCGACAAGGAGGCGCTCGCCGAGCTGCCAGCTCTCGAGAGGGCACATCAGTTCCTCACGGACGGGCGCGGCCTCTGGGAGGCGAAGCTCTCGACCGACGAGCTCGCGCTCCTCAAGCCGCTCTCGCTGCTCACCGCCAAGCCGATCCTGTACGCCGCGAACGTCACCGACGCCGAGCTCTCCGGGCACGAGGGCGCGCATCTGACCGCGCTCCGAAACGCGGTCGCCGCCAGCGGCGAGCAGGCGGAGGTCGTCCCCTTCTCCGCGAAGATCGAGAGCGAGCTCGCCGAGCTGCCGCCGGAGGATCGAAAGGATTTCCTCGCCTCGCTCGGGCTCGAGTCCGCGGGCCTCGACCGCCTGATCAAGGCGGGCTTCCACCTCCTCGGCCTGCAGACCTACTTCACCGCCGGCGAGCAGGAGGTTCGCGCCTGGACGATCCACCGCGGCGACACCGCGCCGCAGGCGGCGGGCGTCATTCACACCGACTTCGAGCGCGGCTTCATCAAGGCGGAGACCGCGGCGTACGACGACTTCGTGAAGAACGGTGGATGGAAGGGGGTGAAGGAAAAGGGGATGATGCGGCAGGAGGGAAAGGAGTACGTCGTGAAGGACGGCGACGTCCTGCTGTTCCGCTTCAACGTCTGACTGTCGACACCCATCTGTTCTGTGGCGAGCGCGCTACCGTCACCCGACCGCGTGAACAAGCGCAGCAGCGGCGTGGCAACGAGTCGACACGGAAGCATCGGGGCTGGGTAGGCGGATTGTTCCTTGCCAGGCCTGGCTGGGGCCTGCCTTCGGCCCGTGCTGCAACACCCCGTTCGGCGGCCTCACCTGGCGCGGGCCGAACATCAGTGGCTCGTTCATCTTCAACCCGGCGCTCATCCCCGCCACGGGACTCGTCAACGTCCCGCTCCCGACCGGTGAGGAGGAAGATCCGCTTCACCTGGTGATGGGCGACATGGTGTCGCCCGCGCCGTTCGTCTTCACGGCAGCCATGGTTCTGCCGACGACCGTCGCTCAGGCGGGAGTGGTTCGTCGCCGACGGCCGACGTAACGCCGCGCTCGCTCGCCGAGGCCGCCAGGCAGGTTCACCCGCTCGATCGGCGTGACTATCATCCTTCGGTCGCACACGCGCTCGCACGATCCGCAGCGCCCGCCCCCACCTCGGCGACCGGAGGAGAAGCATGACGCGATTCGCACGATGGACGCTCGGCATCGCGACGGCGGCGATGTGCGGCTGCGCCGACGCCGGCACCTCGCCGCTGGCCGGCCTCGTCGGCACGATGCGTCTCGCGGCGTACAACGGTGCCCCGCTGCCCGTCCACGTCGACCCACGCCTGGGCGCCTGCGGCGCGATGATCGTCGGTGGCTCGCTGACGACGACGTCCGACGGGCACGTGACCTTCACCCGCTCCTACACCACGCCGTGCACGACCGGGTCGCCGGTGAGCACGGAGAGCCGCACAGGACTGGTGTCTGTCGACGGCACCGCGATCACGGTCGCGCTGGACGCGAGCTCCTGGGGCGGGCCGGCCGAGGTCTATCCCGGCACGCTCGAGGGTGGCCAGCTCACCCTGCACTTCACCGTGAACAGCCTGGCCACTCCCCTCGAACAGACCTTCCTGCTCGTGCGTCAGTAGGAGCTACCGCTCCTTCCCGTCCTTCTTGCCCTCCCAGTACGACTCCGCCTTGGCGTACGCCTGCGCGCCGATGAGGCGTCCGATCAGGCGACCTTGCACGTCCGCGTGCTCGAAGTGGATGCCGCCGTACCGGCGCGACATCCCCGCTTCGTCGGCGGCGGCCGAGAAGGTCGGCCAGCTCAGCGTCACGCTCTGCGCCGGCACGAGACCGGGCTCCACGAGGCTCGTCCCGGGCGCGATCGTCACACTCGCCCCGAAGCGGTCGCTGTGCGTGTACAACCTGAGCACTTCCGCCGACGCCGCACTGAAGGTGCTGTGCCCCGAGACGTACTCGGCGAAGGGAGGCGTGACCACGTTCGCCGGCTGGTACGGACGCCAGTCCTCGCCGCGGATCAGCATCGTGCCGCGTCCCGGCCCGCCCCACGCCAGGATCTGCTGCCCCGTCTTGTAATAGCGCACCGCGGTCACCGGGCGCACGGTGTCGAAGTACCGCTTGAGATCCCACGCCGCGATCCCGGCGTCCATCCCGGCGTTGGCCATCGCGAAGAACATCTTCGCGTCATCGTCCTCGCTGTGCCGGTCGCGCGCCGAGATGAGCGCGCCGAACAGACACCAGTGGCCGGGCGGCAGCTCGGAGTGCGGGCCGTCGGCCCAGTATTCCGCGATGACCTTCTCGCGGTCCGTCAGGGTGGCGCTGTACCCGATCACGTCGTCGACCGCCTTCTGGAGGCCGCCGAATGGCTCGTTGGGCTTGACCCACGGCATCCGGAACTGGCTCCCCGACGTCAGCGCGAACGGCGTCACGCGACCGAACTGCGGCGTCGCGAACGTCTGGACGACACCGTTGATCGTCAGCGGCTGCCAGCGCGTCGGATCATTGAGCTGCGTCGCGGTGTTGACCGGGGCGTAGCCCGAGTAGTCCGTATAGGCGCCGGGATTCAGGTCGCCGAGCTGGTTCGCGCCGTCGGCGTGGCGGAACTCGAGGAGCTTGCGCGCCGCGACATTGCCGATGCCGGTCGCGGTCGTGACGTCCTCCGATCGGTCGGCCGGATCGTACCCGAGATCGGCCATGATCAGGTCGAAGGAGGCCTTCTGGTCGGGGAACAGGTCGACGAGGCTGCGGTACGCCGCGTAGCTCATCGCGCGCCGCTTGTTCTCCACCGTGCGCTCCTTGCCCGGGCGCCGCAGTGCGTCACCCAGTCGCGTGCCGAGGGCCTTGTTGTCGTATGGCGCCCAGGCGTCGTAGATCGCCGTGTGCACGATGGCGAGCGCCCGCGCGACCACGGTGGGCGCCGGCTTTGCGAGCCGGATCGCCTGGAGGCACGCGCTGCTCCACCGCACGACTACCGTCTGAGCCGACGAGACGTCCGGAATCTTCGCCTGCGCGGCCGACGGTCCGGCCAGCGGCGGCGGGGCGGTGACCTGCTGGTCGCCGCAGGCGGCGAGGATGACGAGCGCAATCGCCGCAGCGATCGGGCGCGGCGTGAGGACGCGAGGCGGAAAACGGCGACGCATGGACTGTGAGCCTGTGGTGACGGCGCGCCGGCCGGAGGCCGGTCACGGGTGAAGAGTTGGGCGACTCGGGCGTGCTCGCGGACCAGAGAGCATGCAGATCGCCGTGCCCGTCGGCAACCGCATACCCGAGTCCACCGCTCGGCTCGCTATTGAGGGGGTCCGGACCCTGGGCGGGGACGCGACGTTGCGCCGACGCCACATCCGCTGTCGTGCCGGCACCCTTCTCCAAGTGCCTGTGCCGGTTTAGCTTGAGTGACCACGACAACGCGCGCGCCGGCGCTCTGCCGACGCGCGCTCCATACCCCTCCTCCCGCTCCGGCAACCAGCGGGGGGCGGTTACGTCCAAAGGGAGGATTGCCAGGACATGCCACGTCCATACGAGGCGGTCTACGTCTTCGACTCCACGCTCGAAGATGCGGCCGTCACTGAAAAGCTCGACCGCTTCCACACCCTCCTCGGCACCTCCGGGGAGATGAAGGTCGACCACTGGGGCCGCCGACAGCTCGCGTACCCCATCGGGCCGAAGGAGAACGGCTACTACGTCGTCGCCCGGTTCGAGGCCGAATCCGCGGGCCTGCCCGAGTACGAGCGCGCCATCAAGCTCGACCAGGGCGTCATCCGCCACCTCATCACTCTCTTCGAGCACGAAGTCGGCGCGCCGCCGATGACCGAAGAGGAGCTCGCCCTCGCGAAGAAGCGTGGCGACGACGACGACGACGACGAGGAGTAGACCATGCGCCGCCCATCGAAAGCCTGTCCCTTCTGCGAGACGCGCGTCCGCTTCGTCGACTACAAGGACGAGCGGACCCTCGGCCGCTTCATCACCGATCACGGGAAGATCCTGCCGAGCCGTCTGAGCGGCGTGTGCGCGCGGCATCAGCGTCAGCTGAGCACCGCGGTCAAGCGCGCGCGCTATCTCGCGCTGCTGCCCTACACGCGGGGCCTGCAGGGCTAGCATGTCCGACGCCGTGGCCCCGGCGCCGGCCGAGCGTGGGTGGGGGAAGCTCCTCCTCGCGCTCGCGGCGTTCCTGTTCCTGCCGCATGTCCCGCCGTTCACGGCGCTGCTGCCGGTGGAGGAGACGCTGTTGCTGCTCCTCCCCGCGCTGGCCGCGTGCTGTCTGGTGGGCTGGTGGGCCGGGGGACGGCTGCTGCTCGCGGTGGTCTGCGTGGCGCTCACGGTTCGCGTGCTCGCGCTGAACGTCGCGCCGGGCTCCTTCTACAACCTCGTGCGCGGGTGGAGCCTGCTGGTCGCCGGTGGTTTCGGGTTGATCTGCCTGTTCGGCGTCCACCGGCCGTTCTTCCCGCGTGCGTTGGCCACGTTGGCGCTCGCCCTCGTGCTGGTGTCGGCGATCGGTCTCAAGGGACCGCTCACCCCGACGCGCGCCACGCAGGCGGTGCAGCTGGAGTTCGCGCGTCGGAACGCCGCCGCGACGGCGATGTTCCGGTCCGTGGTCGAGGAGCATCCCGAGATCACGCAGCGGATGCCCGAGGCCGGAACGATGCTGGCGGAGGTCGACCAGCGGCTCAAGGAGACGTCGGAGACGGGAGTTCAGCTCTTCCCCTCCCTGCTCCTCCTCGAGTCGCTCATCGCCCTCGCGCTGGCCTGGACGACGTATCATCGGATCGCGCGGACGCGCCTCGGCGCGCCGCTCGGTCCGCTCAAGGATTTTCGCTTCAACGACCAGCTCGTGTGGGGGCTGATCGCCGGTCTCGCCATCGTGTTCCTGCCGGCCCTCGACTTCATCGAGGGGGTCGGTCGCAACCTGCTCGTCTTCTTCGGTGCGCTCTACGCCATCCGCGGCTTCGGCGTGCTCTCCTGGTTCCTTGCGCCTGGAGTGCTCGCCGCGACGCTGATGGTGGGATTCGCCATGTTGTGGTGGCCCGTGCTCAGCGTGGTCGCCATCTCCGGGTTCGTGCTGCTCACGCTCGCCGCCTTCGGGCTCGGGCTGGGCGATACCTGGGCCGACTGGCGGCGCCGCGCGCGCCCCACCACGTAACTCAACGAGTCATTCCATGGAAATCATCCTGCGCCAGGCGATCGAGAACCTCGGACACCCCGGGGACGTCGTCACGGTCAAGAACGGCTACGCCCGCAACTTCCTCCTTCCCCGCGGCTTCGCGTACGAGGCGACGCCGGGCAACCTGAAGCGCATCGCGGCCGAGCGCGGCCGCCTCGAGGCCGCCGAGAACGAGCGCCGCGAGACGGCGAGCGAGCTGGCGAAGCGGCTCGAAGAGGTGCAGCTCACCTTCTCGGCGCGCGTCGGTGAAGAGGGCAAGCTGTTCGGCTCCGTCACCTCCGCCGACATCGCCGAGCAGCTCGCGGCCCAGGGCTTCACGGTCGAGCGCCGGCTGATCGACCTGCACGAGCCGATCAAGGCGCTGGGCGTCTATCGCGTCCCCGTGCGCCTGCACGCCGACGTGAAGCCCGAGATTCGCGTGTGGGTGATCAAGCAATAGGACGTGAACGGTGATCCGTGAACCGTGATCCGTGATCCGTGTAGTGCTTCTGCGGATCACGGTTCACCGTTCACGAGCCGCCACTCGTCACTCGTCCGTACCCCGACTCCTCGTCCATGTCCGCACCTGCACACACTCCGACCTACTCGTCCCTCGATCTCGCGCAGCGTGCCGCCGCGATTCTGCTCGACCGCAAGGCGAACGACGTCGTGCTGCTGAGCCTCAAGGGCGTGTCGGACATGACCGACTACTTCCTGATCGCGAGCGGCACCTCCGACACGCACGTGCGCGCGCTCGGCAACTCGGTGCTCGAGGATCTCAAGAAGGAGACGGGGCAGATGGCGCACCACGTCGAAGGGCTGCAGCAGGGCCGCTGGGTGCTGCTCGACTACGTGGACTTCGTCGTGCACGTGTTTCATCCGACCCTTCGCAACTTCTACCAGATCGAGCGGCTCTGGGCCGACGCGGACGTGATTCCGATCACGCACGACGCGTCGCGCTGACCTCACCCCTCGCGCCTTACTCGCGCCCGCCGTGGGAGGATACCTTTTGTCCGTGCGATCGACGCTGATGCTGGCCCTGGCGTTCGTGCTGGCCTGCAAGGGTGACCGGCCGGCCGACGCTCCCACGCGCACCGCGCTGTCCGTGCAGACCCCGCGCGGGCCCGACAACCTCGTGCTCCGCATCGCCCAGAAGGGCGGGACGGCGCGGGTGTACGCCTACCCGCGGCTCGACACCATCGTCTGGAGCGCGCCCTCGGCACCGGCCCCGGCGCGCATCCTCGGCTTCGACGACGAGGCCGGCGAGATCGCGTACGTCGACGGCCGTGGCCTGCCCGCGCGCCTCGACTTCCGGCAGGGCGGCGCCACGACGCTCACCAAGGCCAAGCTCACCTCGCTCGTCTCCAACGACGGCTCGGCGATCTACGCCATCGCCGCCGACGGCGCCGTGCAGCGCTTCGCCGAGAGCGGCACCTGGAAGTGGAAGCCGCCGCTCACGCCGCGCGCGCTGTTTCCGCAGCCGGACGGCTCGCTGCTCGTGCTCGCCGAACGGAAGGAGGGCTCCGTCGTCTGGCGGCTGCGTCCTCCATCCACCGACGTCGTCGACTCGGCGGTGCTGCCCCGCGTCGATCGCGCGCTCCGGACCCAGGTCGGTGACCGCCTGTACCTCGGCGCCGAGAAGGAGCTCACCGGACTGCGCACCCGCACGATGGAGCGCACCCAGAGCATCAGGATGGACGAGCCGATCGAGCTGCTCGCGGCCACGCCGAGCGGCGACCGGGTGTTCGTCGTCATCAAGGGCGACTCGGCCATCCACGTCGTCGATCGATATCAGGAGAAGGAGACGGGCGCGATCGAGCTCCGGCGACATGTGGGCGAGCTGCGCATGGACCCACTCGGCCGCTATCTGCTGGCGCGTCCCGAGGGGGTGGATTCGGCGATCGTGATCGCCCTGGCGACGAATCACATCGTCGGCGCCGTCGCCACCGGCTGGCGCGCCGATCTCCCGTTCGTCGCGCCCGACGGCGGCATCGCCGTCGCGCAGGGGCCCGACGTCTACGTGGTCGATGGCGAGTCGCTGCGCCCGCGGACCCGCGTGCGCGGCGGAGCGGCCGACTTCTGGTATCCCTTCCGGTGGACCGGCTTCCGCCCGCGTGCCGCCGCCCTCGATCAGCCGGTGGAGTTCGCGGGGGTGCCGGACACGGCGCGGGTCGCGGGGGATACCGCGGCGCGTCCGGACAGCGCCGCCCCGCCGGTCGTGGCGCGCGACACGACCCATCGCGCTGCGCCGGGATGGACGGTCTCGTTCGCGGCGCTGCTGGTGGCCGACCGGGCGCGCGAGCTCGCGTCGCAGATCCACGTCGGCGACCAGACGGCACGCGTCATCACCGCGAGCCGCGACGGCTCGACGATCTATCGCGTCGTGCTCGGACCGTACGCCACGCGAGAGGAAGCCGAGCGGGTCGGCCGCGAGTCGCGCAACTCGTACTGGGTGTACGAGGGTGGGCCGTGACCGGTGATCTGGACTGGCTCGCGGAGGGACGTGAGCTGGGCCCGACACTGGACCAGCAGCACGCGATCGTGGTCGTGGGCGCCGATCCCGTCGCGACGGCGCTCGTGGCGCTCGGCATCGGCCGCGCCCAGGCCGGCCGGCGGCGCGTCGCCGTCGGTGATCTGATCGGCGATGCGCCGCCGCTGCAGGAGCTCGTCCCGTCGGATGACGTTCACGGGCTGGTCGACAGCTTCATGTACGGCGTGTCGCTCAATCGCGTGGCGTACCCGGTGCCGGGAGAGCGCGAGCTGTTCGTCATGCCGAGCGGCACGAGCCCCATCGACTACGACGAGCTCTTTCTGAACCCGCGGTGGGGCCGCCTCGCCGCCGGATTTCGCGAGGTCGGGGCGCTGCTCGTCCTCGCCGCGCCCGCGCACGCGACGCATCTCCGGGACCTGGTGGACGCCACCGACGGCGTCGTCCTCGTGGGCGACGAGGTGCCGGCGAGCGTCTCCGTCGCCCAGTCGCTGGCCTGGGTGCGCGAGAAGAAGTCGGCGCCGATCACCGTCACCGGGCCGGCAACGGCCGCCGATGTGAGCGCCGAGCCGGCGCTCGTCCCCGAGGAGCTGCTGGCGCAACCGGTCGCCGAGCTGGCACGACGGACGCCATGGCCCGCCTGGGCGGCCGGCATCGTGCTCACCCTCTCGCTGCTCGGCGCCGGTGTGTGGTTCTGGCAGCGTCCATTCGCCGGGCATCGGCCCCCGAACAGCGGGATCGCCGGAAACGCCGCCTCGGCTGCCGTGGTCACCAATGGCGCGCTCGCGACCGACAGCGTCGCTCGCGCCCGCGAGGCGCAGCGGGCCGCGGCCATGCGCGACAGCGCCGCGCGCGCCGCGAACCTCGCCGTCGCCGACGACTCCTTCCCCGTGTTCACGCCGGTCAATCCCGGCGACTCCGCCAACGCCTCGGCGTACGCCGTGCTGCTGGAGAACACGAACGGGCTGGCCGGCGCTATCTTGCAGCTCAACGACAAGTTCGCCACGCTGCCGGCGACGAGCTATGGGCTCAGCCTCCGCAGTCGGCTGTTCGAGCTCGTCGCGGGGGCATACGCGTCGCGGGCGGGGGCCGAGTCGCTGCTCGTGGACCTTCGCGCGCGGCGCGTGCTGGCGCCGACGGTGGGGACCGTGACCGTGCTGCCGTACGCGTTCCTCGTCCAGGCCGGCGTGCCGGCGACCGAGGTCCCCGTGCGGCTCCAGCGCGCCGCGGCGCGGGCGCAGCCGGTGTATGCGTTGCGCCAGCCGAACGGCGCGGCGAATCTCTATTTCGGGGCGTACGAGAGCCCGCAGCAGGCCGCGCTCGCGGTTCCCTCCGTGCGCAAGGCGGGAATCACGCCCACGCTCGTCTATCGAATCGGGAGAGTGTTCTAGTGCGGTTGACCAAGCTCGAGCTGCAGGGCTTCAAGTCCTTCGCGGACGCGACGCAGCTCGTGTTCGAGCCCGGCGTCACGGCGATCGTCGGCCCCAACGGCTGCGGCAAGTCCAACGTGTCGGACGCCGTGCGCTGGGTGCTCGGTGAGCAACGCGCACGCCTGATGCGCGGCACGAAGATGGACGAGGTCATCTTCCAGGGCTCGTCCGCGCGCCGGCCGGTGAACGTGGCCGAGGTCTCGCTGCACTTCTCCAACGACGAGGGCATCCTGCCGGTGCCCTTCCGCGAGGTCGTCATCACGCGCCGGCTCTCGCGCTCGGGCGACAGCGACTACTTCCTCAACCGCGCCCCCTGCCGGCTGCGCGATATCTCGGACCTGCTGCGGGGGACCGGGCTGGGGTCCGGCACCGGCGTCGTCATCGAGAGCAAGATGATCGACGCGCTCCTCTCCGACCGTGCCGACGATCGGCGTGAGCTGTTCGAGGAGGCCGCGGGCGTGGGCCTGTATCGCGACCGGCGCCGCACCACCGAACGGCGCCTCGAGGAGACGACGGGCGATCTCCAGCGCCTCGACGATCTGATCAACGAGGTGTCCAGCCAGGTGCGCAGCCTGGCGCGCCAGCGCAAGCGCGCGGAACGCCACAGCGAGATCACGACGCGCCGCTTCACCGTCGAGCTCTCCCTCGCGGCGCGCAGCATGGCGGCCTGGCACGAGGAGCTCGAGCGCCTCCAGCTTCGCGTCGCGGAGCTGCGCGAGCAGCTGCCGGCGGCCGAGGCGGGGATGGTGGAGGCCGAGATCGCGCGCGACGCGGCACAGGGTGCGCGAGCCGCTGCCGAGGCACAACGCAACGAGCTGGCGCGGCTGGTGAGCGCGCAGCGCGAGCAGGCGCAGCGCATTCGTGGGGAGATGGCGGTCGCCCAGGAGCGTCAGCGCAACGCCACGGCCCGCCGCCAGCGGGCCGAGTCCGAGGCCACGGCCGGCGAGGAGACGGGCACGCGCATCACCGCCGAGCGCCAGGCCGCCGCCGTCGAGCTGACGCAGGTGGAAGAAGCGCTGCGCGACGCCGACGCCGAGCTCGCGCAACACCAGGAGGCGGAGAACGAGGTCCGACGTCTGGTTGCGGAAGCCAGGCACCAGGTCGAGGTCGCCGAGCGGGAGCTCCGCGCTCTCCAGGACCGTGCGCGGCGCATCGAGCACGATCGCGAGCGGACGGTGCGCGAGCTGGAGGAGATCCGGCAGCGCGCCGAGGCGCTCGCCGAGGAGCGCTCGACGCTGCAGGATGCCCTCGCCCTCGCCCGCCGAGAGCAGGACGAGGCAAAGGCCGAGGTCGACTCCGCGAACGAGAATGCATCCGCGGCCGCCGAGGAGCTCGAGGCGGCGCGTCAGGCCGACCGCTCCGCGCGGGAGCAGGAATCGCTTGCCCGCGCGGAGCTGTTCCGCGCCGACGAGGCGCTCACCTCGCTCCAGGGCCGCGTCAACGCCCTCGAGCAGCTCGAGCGCGATCGCGTCGGTCTCGCGCCCGCTGCCTCGGCGCTGCTCCGGGAGCGTGAGCAGTTCGGCGAGGGTGCCGTGCTCGGCCCGCTCTCCGATTTCATCGGCGCGGATCAGGATTCGGCCGTGCTGGTGGAGAAGTTTCTGGGCAACTCGGTCCACGCCGTGCTCGTGCGCGACGCCGACGCGGCGGACGCGGTGCGGCGCTGGCACGCCGACGCGAACCCCGGTCCCCTGCTCCTCCTGCCGCTCGACGCGATGACGGAGGAGACGGCAGGCACGCCGATGCCCGACGCGCTCGCGCTCCTCGTCAACGCTGCCGCACCCGCGCGGGCGTGGATCCGCAACCTGCTCGGCCACGTCCACGCCGTCGACGACGGACGCGCCTTCGTGGATGCACGTGGCGCGATGTGGCTGCCGGGCACCGCGGCCGGCCCCGGGCCGCTTCGCCGCCGCGCCGAGCTGGCGGAGCTCCGTGTGCAGCTCAACACCCTCGAGGTCGCACGGCGGGAGGCGTCGCGAGTCGCCGATGCGATGCGCGACGCGCTGGCCAACAGCGAGCGTCGCGTCGTCGACGCCTCGGAGGCGTCGCAGGCGGCACAGCAGCGGGCGCGCACCGCCGCCGAGCAGCACCTCGAGCGGGCGCGCCGCGTGGCACGCGCCGCCAAGGAGGCACAGGACGCGGCCGCCCTCGCCGAGCGCCTCGACGCGCGCACCGCGGAGCTTGTGGAGCGCGGCAGCGCCCTCGACGCCGACGCTGCCGTCCTCGGCGAGCAGGCGACGGGGCTCGAGGCGGAGATCGCCGCCGCGCGCGCCCGAGCGTCGAGCGCGGAGGAACAACAGGAGGAAGCGCGCGAACGGCGCACGCGCTGGCAGGTGGAGCAGGCGCAGGTCCGCGCGCGCGTGCAGATGGCGGTGGACCGCGAGCGGCGGCTCACTCAGGAAGTGGCCACCGCGGCCAACCGCCTGGCGCAGCTCCGCGAGGAGCTGAGCGAGCTGGCGCGATCGGACAGCGTCCTCGCCGAGCAGATGATCGCCTGGACGCTCGAGCTCGAGACCCGCGAGGCGACCCTCGCGGACGGTGAGGCGAGCCTCGCCGAGGCCGAACGTGGCGTGCGCGCCGCGGACGACGCGTTGATGGCGGCCGATCACGCGCTGAGCGAGATCCGCCGCCGCTCGAGCGCGGTCGCGGACGAGCTGCACCACGCGGAGCTGCGGTTCACCGAGCTGTCGGGGCGGCGCACGGCGATCCGCGAGCGGCTGGAGACCGAATGGCGGCGCCCGCTCGAGGAGATGCTCGCCGAGCTTCCCCCGATCGACGTCGACACCGAATCGCTTCAGGCGGAGGCGGTCGAGCTGCGCCGGCAGCTCGAGCAGCTCGGCCCGGTGAACGCGCTGGCGATCGAGGAGCACGACGAGACGATGAAGCGGCACGATTTCCTCGTCGCGCAGCGCGCCGACCTCGCCGACGCCAAGGCGTCGCTGCTCCAGGCGATCAAGGAGATCGACGCCACGGCGCGCGAGCTGTTCCTCGCGACCTTCACGCAGGTGCGCGAGAACTTCCGCACGATCTTCATGTCGCTCTTCGGCGGCGGCGAGTGTGATCTGCGGCTGGAGAACCCGGACGCGCCGTTGGACTGCGACATCGAGATCCACGCGTCGCCGCGCGGCAAGAAGACCCAGCGCATCAATCTGCTGTCGAGTGGCGAGCGCGCTCTCGTCGCGCTGTCGCTGCTCTTCGGCATCTTCCTCACGAAGCCGAGTCCCTTCTGCCTGCTCGACGAGGTGGACGCGCCGCTGGACGACGCCAACGTCGGGCGCTTCGTGCGCATGCTCAACCAGTTCAAGAGCCGTACGCAGTTCATCGTCATCACGCACAACCCGCGCACGACGACCGAGGCGGGTGACGCGGTGTACGGCGTGACGATGCAGGAGCCCGGCGTCTCGTCGCTGGTGAGCGTGCGGATGCGTGGGCCCTCCGTGGAAGCCGAGGCCGGCGAAGCGGCCGAGCCGGAGGCGGAAGCGGCGGGCGCGGCGACATGACGGCCCGCCGCCGATGCGGCTGACCACCCTCGGCACGGGGACGATCGCGCTCACGCCGACGCGCGTCTGCGCCGGCTACCTCGTGGAAGCGGGCACGGTGCGTCTGCTGATGGACTGCGGCAGCGGCGTCGTCCACCGGCTGGTGCAGCTCGGTCTCGATTGGGCGGGGATCACTCACGTCGCCTTCTCGCACTTCCACACCGACCACATGAGCGACTTCGCCACCCTCGTCCAGGCGTGGCGGTATGGGCAGCTCCCGCCGCGGTCCGAGCCGCTGGCGGTGATCGGCCCGGTGGGAACGGTCGATCTGCTGGAGCGGATGGCCGCGCTGCACGGAAGCTGGCTTCGCGAGCCCGGATTCCCGATCGGGGTGATCGAGCTGCCCGCCGGCACGTCGCGGCCGGTGGGCGACGGCATGGAGATCGACTGCCTCAAGGTGCCCCATACCGACGAAAGTGTGGCATATTCCATCAGGCGCGGCGGACGCCGGCTCGTGTACTCCGGCGACACGGGCTACGATCCGATGTTCGGCGAATGGGCGCGCGGAGCGGACCTCCTGCTCTGCGAGTGCTCGCTCCCGGAGGAGATGGCGATCGAGTCGCACCTCACCCCCGCCCGCTGCGGCGCGCTCGCGGCGGCGGCGCTGCCGAAGCATCTCGTCCTGACGCACTTCTACACCCCGGTGGAGCGCGTCGACATCCGCGGCATCATCGCCGCGCACTATGCCGGTCCCGTCACCCTCGCCGACGACGGGTCCACGTTCGAGCTCGAGGAAGGCTGATGCTGGTCGTCATGACGCACGACGCGACGCGCGAGCAGGTGGCGCGCGTCGTTCAGGTGATCGAGGAGATGGGCTATCAGGCGCGGCCGATGCCCGGCGCGCAGCGCACCTCCGTCGGGCTCGTCGGCAACGACGGGCGCGTGGACGGGTCGCGACTCGAGGCGCTCGCCGGCGTCGCCGAGGTCATTCACGTCTCGAAGCCGTACAAGCAGGTCTCGCGCGAGTGGCGGCAGGAGAACACCCTCGTCACCATCGCGCCGGGCGTCGTCTTCGGCGGCGAGGAGATTCCGATCATCGCCGGCCCCTGCTCCGTGGAAAGCGAAGCGCAGATCGTCCTCGCCGCGCAGCAGGTGCGCGACGCCGGCGGCGCGGCGCTGCGCGGCGGCGCGTACTAGCCGCGCAGCTCGCCCTATGCCTTCCAGGGGCTGGGCAGAAAGGGGCTCGAGCTGCTCGCCCTCGCGCGGCGCGAGACGGGATTGCCGATCGTCACCGAAGCGCTGGACGAGGAGGGGGCGCATCTCGTCGCCGAGGTCGCCGACTGCATCCAGATCGGCGCGCGCAACATGCAGAACTATTCCCTGCTCCGCAGCGTCGGTCGCATCGGCAAGCCGGTGCTCCTCAAGCGCGGCATGTCGGCCACGATCACCGACCTGCTCATGAGCGCGGAGTACATCCTCGCCGAGGGCAACGGGCAGGTGATCCTCTGCGAGCGCGGCATCCGCAGCTTCGACCCGTCGACGCGCAACCTGTTCGATCTGACCGCCATCCCGCTCGTGCAGAAGCTCTCGCACCTGCCGATGGTGGCGGATCCGAGCCATGGCACCGGGCTGCGCGACAAGGTGCTGCCGATGGGGCGCGCCGCGATCGCCGCGGGGGCGGACGGGTTGCTGGTGGAAGTGCATCCCGATCCCGAGCGCGCGCTGTCGGATGGTGGGCAGTCGCTCTATCCCGATCAGTTCGCGCGGCTGGTGCGCGAGCTGCGCACGATTGCGGATGCGATCGGCCGGTCGGTCGCGCCCGCGCCCGGGGGCGCGGTGGGGACCGCAGGGGCGTTTCGCGGGTAAGTAGGCTCGTGCGTCGTTCGCTTGTCCGCTCATCCGTTCATCCCGACCCCATGCCCTTCCGTCGTCCGCTCGCCCTCACGCTCGCGCTGCTGCTCGGCCTCGTCTCGTCGGCGAATGCCCGGCAGTCCGATCTGCTGGACCGCGCCGTGGCGCGCTGGGCGAAGGTGAAGACCGCCCGCGCGACCTTCGAGCAGACCATCGTCAACTCGCTCACCGGCAACACGCTGACGGCGACCGGTGAGTACCAGCAGCAGCGGCCCGGCAAGCTGAGCGTGCGGTTCGACAACCCGGCCACCGATCGCATCGTGGCCGACGGGAAGCAGGTGTGGCTGTACCTCCCCAGCACCGCACCCGGCCAGGTGATCCGCTCGTCGCTCGCCGACGGCGGCACCGGGACCGTCGACCTGAGCGCGCAGTTCCTCACCGCGCCGCGCTCGCGCTACACCGTCAGCGCGGCGGGGACCGCGACCGTCAGCGGCCGCGCCACCCATGCCTTCACGTTGGTGCCGAAGTCCGCGAAGAGCGCGCAGTTCAAGACGGCGACGGTGTACATCGACGATGTCGATGCGACGATCCGCCAGTTCGAGGTGACGGAGCCGTCGGGTCTCCAGCGCAAGGTGCGGCTCACCTCCTTCCGGACGAACGTGCCGGTGGATGCCGCCGCGTTCCGGTTCACGCCGCCGGCGGGCGTCCGGATCGTCGAACGGTAGGACGACTCCGCGGCAGGTCGGTCTGGCGGACCGGCCCGGGAGCTCGTATCCGTTAGTGGCGGCGGCGCAGCCGCGCCCACGGAGCTCCCTCCCGGTGAACGATGAACGCGCCTGACTCCTACGACGCTCTCGCGGCTTCGATCGAGCGCGCCCTTCGCACCGACATCGCCCCACCCGGCTCGGCCACGCAGCTGGCCGGCTCGATCGATCGGATCATGTACGACGAGGCTCGCTCGGGCGAGCTGCGGCGCGGGTATCTCCGCATCGTCGTCATCGCCCCCTTCGTCCTCGTCACATCCGCCGCCGCGCTGCGTGCGCCTGCCGACCCCTCGCTCGCCTCGCACGACGCAGCGGCCCTCCTCGGCGTGGTGTGGTTGATCGCCGGAGCGGCGCTCGTCTTCGCGCTGCGCCGAGGCTGGTACCGGCGCTGGGTGCCGCACCTCGCGCCCATCATCGATGCCGTGATGATCCTCCTCGGCTTTGTCCTCTCGTGGCGCGCGAGCGCCACGACGGGCGTGTCGCCGATGGCATTGATGGGCTACGTCGTCGCGCTGTGCGCCTTCCTCAGTCTCTCGGGCGTGCTGCGGTTGTCGCGATGGGCCGGCCGCGCCGGGACGACGTTGGCGCTCATCGTCTTCATCGTGGCGGCGGCCGTCATGCGGCTCGAGCTCCTCGCCGCCCTGGGCATCGCGATCACCCTGCTGGCGATCGGGCTGCACGGCGCCTTCGTCACCATCCTCGTCCGCCGCATCATCACCGACGAGGTGGCGCGCGCGACGCTGTCGCGGATGTACAAGGAGGCGGAGGAGACGATCGACGCGCGCGAGCAGGTGCTCAAGATCGTCTCGCACGACCTGCGCAACCCGCTGCACACCATCTCGATGTGCGCGTCGCTCCTCATCGACCTTCCCCTCCAGCCGCAGGACCAGGGTCCGCATCTCCAGCGGATCAAGCGGGCGGGCGAGCGCATGAACCGGCTGGTGCAGGATCTGCTCGACGTCGCCAAGCTCGAGGCGGGCCGAGTGGGGATCGACGCGCGCGAGCTGCAGGTCGCCCCGCTGGTGCGCGAGGCACACGAGATGCTCGCGCCCCTCGCCGCGGAGAAATCCATTCGCCTGGAGTATGCGGTGTCGGACACGCTGCCCGCGGTGACGGCGGATGGCGGGCGGGTGCTTCAGGTGCTGTCGAACCTCGTCGGCAACGCGGTGAAGTTCACACCGAAGGACGGGCGGATCGTCATCCGCGCCGATCCGGCGCCTGGCGGCGTGCGCTTCTCGGTGGCGGACACCGGGCCCGGCATCCCGCAGGAGCAGCTCGGCAAGCTGTTCGGGCGCTTCTGGCAGGGCAATCCAGCCGACCGCCGCGGGATCGGGCTCGGGCTGTCGATCGCGAAGGGGATCGTGGATGCGCACGGCGGGCGCATCTGGGTGGAGAGTCGCGTCGGTGAGGGCACGACCTTTTACTTCACTCTCGCCACGGCCCTCCCGCCGACAGCCAGCGGATCGCGCGAGCGTCGGCGGGAAGAAGCAGTGGCGAGCTCGCGGTAAGCGCTCGGCGAGCGCGCTCGCACGGGCGACACGTCACGGACCGACGAGATCGCCGTAGCCGCAGTGCCCGGAGGTACATCCCGGATCCTCGAGGCAGGCTCCAAAGGCGAGCATGGATCGCGTCATGACCTTGGCCGCGCTCTTCACGAGCCGCGGCTCCGTGTGATCACCGTCGGAGAATTTCTCGGATGCGCGCTTCAGCCTCTTCGCATCGCCGCTCGAGCCCGGATCAGCCGGCACCATGTAGGTTTCGAACGTCTTCGGGTCGCGCGAGGTCGAGTCCCGAAAGATGTAATTGTTGCCCTCTTCGATCCCGAGACGCTTGACCGATTTGTTGCTGTACACGAGCGCCATCAACACTCTCCCGCTCGGACCTGGCGACGTGATCGGCACGGCCCGGGCAATGGTAATCTTCGTCGGCGCGTCCGCCTCTGGCATATCAGGATTCGGAAGGTTCGCGATCGGAGCGACCGGTGGCGTGGGGTTGGGAAAGGAGTAGCTCTTGGCCAGCTCGAGCACTTCCGCCTGAGTGGGCTTCTTGTCGCCAGGTGGCTTCTCGGTGGCCGGACTCCCATTCTGGTTTCCGCTCTGGTTGCACGCCTGCAGCGAAAATGCTGCGGCAGCGAGGAGGGCCGTGTGGTGCAACCACCATACGCGTGCCATGGTGTCTCCGCTTGCTGAGGGTGGGCGATGCGTGGGATGTCGAAGCCGGCGGCGCCGTCGAGGCCGACCACGTGCCGATCGGCTCAGTAGTAGCCGCAATGCCCGCTCGTGCAGCCCGGGTCGTCGAGGCAGGCGACGAAGGCGATGCTGTTGACGATGAGCTTGAGGAGGCGGGGTTGATGCGGGCTCTCCACCGCCGGATACCGGTTCAAGCGTGAATCATGCGTCAGCACGTGGTCCGGTTTACCGTACTTCGCCGGCGTCAATGTGTTGACCCACGTCGCCGCGGCCACGGCTGTGGAATCCCACGTGTTGCGCCAGATGTAGTTCTGCCCCTCTACAATGCCCATGAGCGGGTAGTCCTTGTCGCTCGTGATGCGCGCGAGGAGCTGGCGTGACCCGCGTGGACGGCCCGACTTGAGCGTCATGGTCGCAATCGTGATCGTGCCCGGTGCCGCCGTATCGGGGGCCGTCGGTCCCGGAAACCCTCGGTCGGTCTCCGTGATCGCTCCGCGCTCCGGCCCGACGTCGTAGTCTTTCGCTGCCTCGAGGACGAACGCCTGTGATGTGGTCTGTCCTCGACCGAACAGCCGGTCGATCCAGCGACAACCCGAAAAGAGCACGGTGAGGACGACAGCGGCTGCGACGACCTGAGACTTCAGCACTGAGCGTTGCCTGAGTGTCATTCCGACCTCCCGATGAGGAGAGCATGCGGCGTCGCTACTCCGCCACGATGAACGTCATGAGGCCAATCCAAGCTGCAGACGAAGGGTATCGATCGGTGCGCGAAGCTCGGGATCCGCGTCGCTCCACAGAACGTACGCCGCTCGCGTCCAGCGCTCCGCCGTGGGGCGGTCGCCCGTGCGCCAGGCCAACTGCGCACGCAGCAGCATGGCGCGCCCGACCGCGCCGGCTTGTGGCGGCACCTCCGTGAGAATGGTGCGCACCCGCGGCAGCGCCGCGAGCGTGGCGTCGAGCTGTGCGACCGCCGCGGTAGTGTCACCGAGCGCGAGCAGCACCGTCGCGTGATGGTAGAGGCGGTCGGTCCCCATCGTGCCGGGAAGAAAGCGCGCCGCTGACAGCGCGAGGGCCTTGCTGGCGGCACGCGTCGCGGCCGTATCGCCCTTTGCCAGTGCCTCGCGCATCGTGAACAGCTGGTCCGGGCCCGCACGCACCGTCGGGGCTGCCCTGCCCATGAACGGGTCATACGCCAGCGCCATCGCGTTCCTGAACAGCGCCTGGCGGGCGTCAGCACGACCCGCGGGCGGGATCCACGTGTCAATCTGGCGGCTCGTCCGCATGAACGCGGCGCGGATGCTGTCACGCGGTCCGCCGAGCGATGCGTAGATCCTGAGCTCCAGGGCGCTCGCCGTGACCGGCAGAGGATACACTCCCCGTCGGCCGGTGAGGGTGACGAAGGGGACATGCTCGCTGTCAGCTGCCGCGCGGGCTGCCAGCGTCGCACCGAGATGGGCACGGCCGGTCAAGACGGCCATCGTGGCCAGATAGCCAGCCTGATGAGGGTCCGGCGTCGGCCACCGTCGCAGCGACGAATCGATCAGCGCGCGCGCGACCGGAAGGCTGTCCATCTTCAGCAGCAGCCGCACCACCGCGGCGGTCCGACGTGCGCGCGCGCTGTCCGTTGCACTGAGCGTCACTGCGCGTCGAGCAGCTGCGAGCGCGTCGCCGATCGGTGCCGAGGATCCCGAGACCGCGCTCGACGTCTCCAGCGCGGCGGAATATCCGCCCTGGGCATCCGCACTCGACGGGAACGCTTTCACCCAATCTTCCATGAGCTGCCGGTAGGTATCCGCACTCCACCGGACCGCGTCGCGTTCGGTTGCCGGCGGAGTCGGCAGCGCATTCAGGCGGTACGGCAGCGGGACGAACGCCAGGGTGTCCGCCGCAAACGACGGGAATGCCGTGAATGCCGTCGTGTCGGGCAACAGGGCAGCCCCGCGCCGCGTGATGTTCTCCTCCGTGAAAAGCACTCGGCGCGAGAGGCGCTGAAACGCCGCGCCGCGCTCGGCCCGATGGTACGACGGCACCAGGGCCAGCGCACGCCGATACGCCAGGACCGCCGTGTAGTAGCTGCCACGGAAGCTGTAACCCGACGGGCTGCGCGCATCGCGAACCACGATCGTATCGCGCGCGTTGCAGTCCCCGAGCCCGAACCACGCCGCGAAATCCAGGGAATCGGTCGCGAGCAGCGACCGATAGCTCGCGCACGCCTCCCGCATCCGGCCGTCGGCGAGATGCAGCAGCGCCACCGCATGCATGGAGTCGCGCGGCGTCAGTACCCGCGCCAGCGCGAGCGCATGCGCGGCGTCGCTCCGCCACTCGGTCGGTTTCGCGTCGCCGCCCCACGACAGCGTGCGGGCCAGCCAGAGATGGGGCTGCGGATAGGCGTCGTCGATCGCGATCGCATCACGGAACCGCTGCTCGGCGCCGCGCAGGTCGAAGTGGTCGAGCGCACTCCGTCCGGCGTCGTACTGCTCCCACGCGCGCAGACTCTTGGTCGCGGTTTCGGCGTGATCGCGGTCCCGATTGCCGCCAAGGAGGATGGAGTCGGCGAGCGCCATGAACCCGGAGTCGAGCGACGCCGTGCTCGGCCCGACACGAATCACGAATTGCCGCGTGGGCTGCGTCGGCTTCGTGACCTCGTACGCCACCGCACGGATCTCCAACGAGTCGCCGGCCGGAAACACTTCTCCCCACGCGAGTCGCCCTGCGCTCAGCGATCGCGCCGCGTCGAGCGCCTCCGGCACCGTGTGCGGCTCCTTCCGCGCCCACAGATCGCTCACGCGCATGCCGTCCACGACCCGCACGTCCGACCAGCGCGACATCGCGTCCTGCAGCTTCCGCGCGCAGCCGTCACCGTCGAGCCAGGCGTTGCGCACCCCAGCCGCGTGGCGGAAGGGAAACACGGCATACGTGGACAAGTCGAGCGCCGGCTGGCGACGCAGCGGACCGCGCAGCACGGCCCATCCG
>JABFYH010000219.1 GCA_013361335.1 Gemmatimonadaceae bacterium
GACGTGGACGGTCGAGCTGGAATCCGCCGCGGGCGACGCCGGCGCCGCCGCCCGCGGCACGCTGCGGTCGGGCGCCTGCCGGCGCGCGGCGACCTTCCTCGTCGTGGGCGGACGGGCGGAGGCGGGTGCGGTGGCGACCGTGCATGGCGTCGCGTCGGCGGGCGACCGCGGGCTCCTCGTTCGCGATGCGGTGCTCGGCGACGCGCATCGGCCGCGCAGCTTCGCGGCGCTCCGCGCGGAGGTCGGCGCCCGCATCGATCGACTCTTCGGTACCGACGCGCCCATTGTGCGCGCGCTCGTGATCGCGGACATGTCGGCGGTGCCCGCCGAGCAGCGCGACCGATTCGCGCGGGCGGGGCTCGTGCACATGCTGAGCGTCTCCGGGCTGCACGTCGCCATCATCGCCCTGGCGCTGGAGCTGCTGGCCAGCGCGCTGCGCGTGCCGCCCACGGCGGGGCGCATCGGGATGCTCGCGCTGTTGATGCTGTACGTCGCCGCGATCGGCGCGCCTCCGCCCGCGGTGCGCGCCGCCGTCATGCTCGGCCTGCTCGTGGTGAGCCGGGTCGCGCAGCGCCCCACATCCCCCTGGGCGGTGCTCGCGGTCGGCGGCATCGCGCCGCTGGCCGACGCGCGGACGGCGCTCGATCTCGGATGGCAGCTCAGCGTGGCCGGCACCGTCGCGTTGGTGGCCGGCGGCGCCCTGGCCGGACGGATGCTCCCCAGGGGCTGGAGCCGTCATCCGCGCGCGATCGCCCGCGGTCTCGTCGTCAGCGTCGTGGCCACGGTCGTCACCGCGCCCCTCGTCGCGTGGAGCTTCGGACGCCTCGCGCTGCTGGGCCCCGTGACCAACCTGGTCGCGGACCCGGTGATGGCCGTGCTCCAGCCCGTGCTCTTCCTCGCCCTCTGCATCCCGATCCCTGCCGTGGAGCGCCTCACCGCCGACGCCGCACACGTGCTCATCGCCGCGTTCGACGGCATCGCCGCCCACGCGGCGGCCCTGCCCGGCGCTGCGCCCGTGGTGCTGCCGACGACGTTCGCCGCCCTTCTCGGGGGCGGAGCGGCGATCGCCGTGGTGATCGCCTGCGTCAGCGAGCGCCCGGCACGCGCGGGCGTCGCCGCGCTCGCCTGCACGTGCCTGATGCTCGCCGAACCGCTCGTCCGCCCGGGACGTGGCATGGTCGAGCTGCACCTGCTCGACGTCGGCCAGGGCGACGCGATCGCCCTTCGCACCGGCGGGGGGCGGTGGATTCTCGTCGATGCGGGCCGGACCTGGCCCACCGGCGATGCGGGGCGCACCGTGGTCGTCCCCTACGTCGCGCACCGCGGCGGCGCGGTGGCGCTGTTCGTCCTCTCGCATCCCCACGCCGATCACGTCGGCGGCGCCGCATCCGTGCTCGCGGCGCTCCATCCCGGCCGCTTTCTCGATCCCGGCTACGTCGGCGGCACGCCGTCGTACCGTGCCGCCCTCGAGGAGGCGCGCGCGGAGGCGATCCCATGGCAACGGGTGCATCCCGGGGACTCGATCGTCGTCGACGACGTCGTGCTGACCGCGCTCGCTCCGGACTCGACGTGGGCGGCGCACCTGGACGACGCCAACCTGGCCAGCACCGTGCTGGTCGCGCGGGTGGGCACAGTCCGCATCCTGCTCACCGGCGACGCCGAAGCGCCGGAGGAGGAATGGCTGCTCGCACATGCACCGGCGGCGCTGCGAGCCGACGTCCTCAAGGTCGGCCATCATGGAAGCGCGACGAGCACCACGCCGGCATTCCTCGACGTGGTCCGGCCGAGGGTCGCCCTCGTCAGCGTCGGCGCCAACAACACCTATGGCCACCCGGACGCGCAGGTGATGTCGGAGCTCGCCGGCGTCGGCGCGGCGGTCCTGCGCACCGATCTCCTCGGCACCGTGATCGTCCGGACCGATGGCAGGTCGCTCGAGGTGGAGGCGCGCGGCATGCGATGGACGGTCCCCGATCGACCGCATTAGTGCGCACCCGTTCTCCGGACCGTCATGTTGCAGTGGCTCCTCGGTCGTCCAATCAGCCTTCCGGCGCCGTTGCTGGCGCGCTACCCCGAGCTGGGGGACGCGCGATGGCGCCGGGGTGGGTTGCCGCCGCGCGTCGGTGGCTGGTGCCTCGGGCGCAGGTCGGTCGCGGCAATCACCCTCTGGCGCACGATCTGGCTCGCGGACGACGCTCCCCCTGCGCCGGAACTGCTCTTGCACGAGCTCCGGCACGTCCATCAGTTTGAGGGCGATCGTGCCTTCCCGCTGCGCTATCTGTGGCGGAGCGTGCGGCACGGCTACGCCGACAACCCGTACGAGTCGGACGCGCGGGCGTATGCCGCTCGGCGAGTGGCCGGCCCGTCTTCCACCGTGTAGAGGCAGCCACGTGGTCAATCACACTGCAACCTCGGTCGTCACGATCGAGCGATTCATCATCGAGCAGGAGCGCCTACACCCCGAGGCCACCGGGGAGCTGTCCGGCATCCTGTACGACATGGCGCTCGCCGCCAAGATGATCGCCAACAAGGTCCGCCGCGCCGGCCTGGCGGACATCCTCGGCGCCACCGAGACCGCGAACGTCCAGGGCGAGATCCAGCAGAAGCTCGACATCTTCGCGAACGATACGATCGTCAAGGCGATGGACCACGGCGGGCGCCTCTGCGCGATGGCGTCCGAGGAGGAGCCGGGCATCATCCAGATCCCCGACGGCTTCCGGTGCGGCAAGTACTGCCTGCTATTCGATCCGCTCGACGGCTCGTCGAACATCGACGTCAACGTGCCGGTGGGGACGATCTTCTCCGTCGTGCAGAAGATCACGCGCGGCCGCCACGGCGAGATGGAGGACATGCTGCAGCCGGGCCGACGCCAGGTCGCCTCCGGGTACGTGATCTACGGCTCGAGCACGATGCTCGTGTACACCACGGGGCAGGGGGTCCACGGCTTCACCCTCGACCCGTCGATCGGCGAGTTCCTGCTCTCGCACCCGAACATCCGGATCCCCGACGAGGGACGCTATCTCTCGGTGAACGATTCGTACGAGGGGCAGTGGGATGAGCCGACGCGCCAGCTCATGCGGAAGTACCGCGGCCTCGAGGGCGGGCGGCGCCCGCTCAGCGTGCGCTACGTCGGATCGCTCGTGGCCGACTTCCATCGCAACCTGCTCGGTGGCGGGGTGTTCTGCTATCCGGTGAACAAGAAGAACCTCAACGGCAAGCTGCGCCTCCTCTACGAAGCGAACCCGCTGGCCTTCATCTGCGAGCAGGCGGGGGGCGCGGCGAGCGACGGCACGCGGCGCGTGCTCGACATCCACCCGCACGAGCTGCATCAGCGCGTCCCACTCTACATCGGCTCCAAGCGCGACGTGGATCTCGCAGTGCAGACCTTCGCACATAGGTCCGAGCTCGTGGGGGCGTGAACCGTGTACCGTGAACCGTGAACGGTGAACCGTAAGGGCGTCAAACGCGTGAAGGGCACACCGGACTCAGTTTGGTGTGCCCTTCGTCGCTACGGATCACGGTTCACGGTTCACGGTTCACCGTTAACTTTCTCGCATGTCCTCCGAGAAGCTCAGCCCCTCCGGCATTCCCATCGCGCCGGTCTATCGGCCCGCGCCTGTCGACTACGATCGCGACCTCGCCGACCCCGGGCAGTTTCCCTTCACCCGCGGGGTGCAGCCCACGATGTACCGGGGCCGCCTCTGGACGATGCGGCAGTACGCCGGCTTCGGGACGGCGCAGGAGACGAACGCCCGCTTCCGCCTGTTGCTCGACAAGGGTCAGACGGGGCTGAGCGTCGCCTTCGACCTGCCGACCCAGATGGGGATCGACTCCGATTCGCCGCGCGCGCTCGGCGAGGTTGGGCGGGTCGGCGTCGCGATCGATACGGTGGAGGACATGCACGCGCTGCTTGCCGACATCCCGCTCGAGCGGGTGTCGACGAGCATGACCATCAACGCGACTGCGGCGACGCTGCTCGCGATGTACGTCGTCGTCGCCGAGGAACGCGGGATCCCCCGCTCGGCGCTCAGCGGGACGATCCAGAATGACATCCTCAAGGAGTACATCGCGCGGGGCACGTACATCTATCCACCCGCGCCGTCGCTGGCGCTGATCGCCGAGATCTTCCGCTTCGCGGCGGCGGAGGTGCCGAACTGGAATCCCATCTCGATCAGCGGCTACCACATCCGTGAGGCGGGCGCCACCGCGGTGCAGGAGCTGGCGTTCACCTTCGCGAACGCGATGGAGTACGTCGCGCGGGCGCGTGAGGCCGGTCTGGCGGTCGACAGCTTCGCGCCGCGGCTCTCCTTCTTCTTCGCCGCGCACAATGACCTGTTCGAGGAGGTCGCGAAGTTTCGCGCCGCCAGGCGGATGTACGCTCGCCTGATGCGGGAGCGGTTCGGTGCGGGTGACGCGGGGTGCCGCCTGCGCTTTCACACGCAAACCGGGGGCGTCACCCTCCAGGCGCAGCAGCCGTTGAACAACGTGGTCCGCGTAGCCGTGCAGGCGCTGGCGGCGGTGCTCGGCGGCACGCAGTCGCTGCACACGAACGGCTACGACGAAGCGCTCTCGCTCCCCACCGCCGAGGCGGCGACGCTCGCCCTGCGTACGCAGCAGGTGATCGGCTACGAGAGCGGGGCCGCGCTCACCGCCGATCCGCTCGCCGGGAGCTATTACGTCGAGGAGCTGACGAATACCCTCGAGCGGGAGGCGCTGGCGCTGCTCGCACGCGTGGACGAGCTCGGGGGCGCCGCCCAGGCGATCGCCGCCGGCTTTTTCCAGGAGGAGATCGGGCGGTCCGCGTACGAGCATCAGCTCCGCGTCGAGCGGGGGGAGACGACCATCGTCGGCGTCAACAAGTTCACGGAAGGCGCCGATGTCGCGGCGATCGCGTCGCCCGATTACTCGGCCCTCGAGCGCGAGCAGGTCGCGCGGCTCCGGGCCGTGCGCGCGTCGCGGGACCCACGGACAGTGACGGAGCGGCTGGCCGCGCTGCGGGGGGCGGCGCGGGGGCTCGTCGCGGCGGGCACGTCCGGCAGCGCGACCCTGGTGCCGTCCATCGTCGAGGCCGTCCGTGCGCGGGCCAGCGTGGGGGAGATCAGCGATGCGCTGAGCGCCGAATGGGGGACATATCGTCCCTGACGGGATCACGGGGACGTTCAGCCTGCTTCAGGGCGGCCCAGCTGGGCCGCCCTTTTTCATCGGTCCGTTGAGGCTCAAGTCGCTGTACAGGGGGCCCAGCCCGTCGTGCGTTTTGCGCTCGACCTGTCAGGAATGTGATGTGATCCGTGTGACCTCCGGCGGGCTCGTCCGTCTGAACTGTGACCGCTCACCGGGGAGCGGACCAGCTCGGTAGGACTACCAGACTACAGGACCACACCGCAATGCGCCGTCTCCTCTCGCTTGCCGCTCTCTCGATCCTCACGCTGGGCGCGCCGGCGAGTGCTCAGCGGTCCGGCAATCCCTCTCCGGAGATCGGGATGGATGCCGGCATCTCGTTCGGTCTCGGCAACGGGGGCGGGACGTTGGTCGACATCCCCGTCCAGCAGATCCGCATGGGCTTCTTCGTCTCGCCCGCGCTCTCCATCGAGCCGACCTTCGGTCTGCACAGCGAGAGCGGTGGTGGGGCGACGGTCACGGTCTACAACATCGGCGCGGGCGCGCTCTATCACTTCTCGCCCAGCCGCGCGGCCAACCAGTTCTACATCCGCCCCTTCATCCAGATCGCCGGCTTCTCCGGTGGCGGCGTGTCGGACAGCCAGGCCCGGTTCGGCGTCGGCGGCGGCCTGAAGATCCCGCTCCGCGATCGGATCGCGTCGCGCTTCGAGGCGAACTTCGCCCACACCAATGGCAGCGACATGCTCGGCCTCCTCGCCGGCCTGTCGTTCTACACCCGCTGATCCCTGCTCGGGAGCCGGCCCTGCAGGCCGGCTGCCGGCATCGGCCCCTAGGCACCACCAGCACCACAGCTCCACTACGTCGGGTACGACTCAACCACGGAACCTGAGCGGGCGGCGGTTTTCCGACGGGCCAGCGCGCTCCCTCTCTCCTACGGAGTCTTCAATGCGTCCGACCAACATCATCCGTACGATCGCCGCCGTTGCGCTGCTGACCGCTCCTGCCGCCGTGTCGGCGCAGGGTCGCGGGATGTCGCGTCCGGCTGCGCCGGCGCCGGCGAGCGACCGGTCTGGCTATAGCCTGAGCCTCGGCCTCGGTGGCGCGTCCAGCGCGTTCACCTGCCCGGGTTGCGGCACGAGCGATCGCCAGAACAGCGGCTCGGGCTACCTGCGCCTGGGCAAGGGGTTCACGCCGAGCGTGATGCTGGGCGTCGAGCTCAATGGCTGGAACAAGACCGAGAACCAGGTCACGGGCCGCACCGGGATGCTGAGCGCCATCGCGCAGTGGTATCCGAGCCTGACGAGCGGCTTCTTCGCGAAGGGCGGCATGGGCATCGGCCGCACGACGATCGACGACAAGAGCGGCGTGACGCCGGACAAGCTCGAGTCGACCGGCTTCGGCTACCAGGTCGGCATGGGCTACGACATGAGCATCAACCGCCGCTGGTCGATCACCCCGTACGTCAACTACCTGGCGACGGCTGGTGCGAACGCGACGCTGAATGGTGTCAATCAGAACCAGAAGCTGGATGCGAACTACTTCCAGTACGGTCTGGGTCTGAGCTGGCACTAAGCTCGGCTCCTTGCACGGAACGCTGCGGCGCCCTTCGGGGCGCCGCAGTTTTTTGTATGGCGGAGGAGCGGTGGAGCGGCTGAGCGGGGGAGAGAGAGTGCAGCGGCCTGAAATTCCAGCTCGCTCGCTGAGCCGAGCGCCATGTGGAGGAACCGAGCGAAATCCCGGGGACCATTGCGGCCGCACCCTTCGGAGATGTCCGAGCCGATCGAGATCGCCGCCCGCCGCATTCGGGCGGTCAGCCCGAAACGCTCCGAATCCGGGAATGTCGACGTCGAGCGGTAGAGTGCCGCAGCAAGCGAACGCGCGAGTGCTGTCACCTCCAGGTTACTGGGACTTTGCATGTGCGCTAGATAACGACGACCACCGCGCCCGCCCCGTCGATCGACCGCCGCGCACATCGCTCCTCCGCTCGCCGCTCGACCCTCCACCGCTCATCCGCTCATCCGCTCCTCCGACCACGCTTGCTGCCACCGCTCCGCCCGGCTAGCTTACTCGGCTCGGAAGGATTCGCCTAAGTCTCATATCGATGCCCACTTACGAGTTTCGCTGCCCGCGGGGGCACGAGTTCGAGAAGTTCTATCGAACCATCGGCAGCGCCGAAGCCCAGGCCCTCTGTCCCGAATGCGGCGAGCCGGCCGAGCGCGTCATGTCGCCCGCCGGGTTCGCCTTCAAGGGCTCCGGCTTCTATCTGACCGACTACGGCAAGAACGCGCACCGCGACAAGGGACCGACCGAATCGCGGACGGCGACTTCGGCCGACGGTGCGAGTGATTCGTCCAGGAGCGACGCGAAGGCCGACGCGCCGGTGACACCGGCTGCGGCGAGCGAGGCCAAGCCCGCGCCCGAGCCGAAGAAGCGGGAGGCGAAGGCGACCGACGCGAAGCCCGCCACGCCGGCCAAGAAGAGCGCGAACGAGTGAGCGCCGGCACGGACACTCTCCGCGCCGAGCTGGCGCGCGCGGCGCACGCCCTTGGCGCTCCCGCCGACGTCGCCCCGTTGCTGGAACGCCCGCGCGATCCCGCCTTCGGCGACTGGGCGACCAACGTCGCCATGGTCCTCTCGAAGCCGCTCGGCCGGAAGCCACGCGAGCTGGCGCAGCAGCTGATCGATACCCTCGACCTGCGCGCAGCGGGCCTCGCCTCCGCGGAGATCGCCGGCCCCGGATTCATCAACTTCCGGCTGAGCGCCGACACCGTCGCGAGCGGGATCACGGCGCTCGTCGCGGCGGGAGAGTCGTACGGACGGTCCAACGCCGGCCAGGGACGCCCCGTGGTCGTGGAGTTCGTGAGCGCGAACCCCACCGGGCCGCTGCACGTCGGTCATGGCCGGCAGGCGGCGTTGGGCGACGCCATCTCGGCGCTGCTCGAGTGGACCGGGTGGCGCGTGTCGCGGGAGTTCTACTACAACGACGCCGGGGTGCAGATCGAGAATCTCGCCCGGAGCACCCAGGCGCGGGTGCGCGAGCTGGCCGGTGGATCACTGCAGATTCCCGAGGGGGGCTACCACGGCGCGTACATCGCCGAGATCGCCGAGCGATACGTGGCGGAGCATCCGGAGGACAGGGCGGGGAACGACCTCGACGCCATGCGGCGCTTTGCCGTGCGGGAGCTGCGCAAGGAGCAGGACCGCGACATGCAGGCGTTCGGCGTCGCGTTCGACACCTATTACCTCGAGTCGTCGCTCTACGAGGACGGGCGGGTGGAGAAGACGGTGCGTGAGCTGGTCGCGAGCGGGAAGACCTACGAGAAGGACGGCGCGCTCTTCCTGACGACGACCGCCTACGGCGACGACCAGGATCGCGTCATGCGCAAGAGCGCGGAGAAGGGGGGGACGTACACCTACTTCGTGCCGGACGTCGCCTATCACGAAACGAAGTGGGAGCGCGGCTTCCGGCGCGCGATCAACGTGCAGGGGGCCGACCACCACAGTACGGTGACGCGCGTGCGCGCCGGCCTGCAGGCGCTGAACATCGGCGTGCCGCCGGACTATCCGGAGTATGCGCTCCACCAGATGGTGACGGTGATGAAGGGGGGCGAGGAGGTGAAGCTCTCGAAGCGCGCCGGCAGCTACGTCACCGTGCGCGAGCTGATCGACGAGGTCGGGCGCGACGCGGTGCGGTATTTCTTCCTGATGCGGAAGGGCGACTCGCAGCTGTCGTTCGACGTCGACCTGGCGCGCTCGCAGAGCGAGGAGAATCCGGTCTACTACATCCAGATGGCGCACGCGCGGCTGGCCGGGATCTTCCGCGTGGGCGACATCGATCCGGCGACGATCTCCACCGACGTGGACTTCTCGGTGCTGTCGCTCCCGGAGGAGACGGAGCTCATGAAGGCGCTGCTGGATTTTCCGGCGCTCGTCGCCGGGGCGGCGGAGGCCCTCGAGCCGCACCGCGTCGCGACGTACCTTCACGACACCGCCGGCAAGATTCATCTGTGGTATCACAAGGCGCACGTGCTGAACGAGCCCGAGCCGATCACGCGGGCGCGGCTGCTCCTGGCGCGCGCGTCGCAGATCGTGATGCGTAACGGCCTGACCATGTTGGGCATCAGCGCGCCGGAT
>JABFYH010000210.1 GCA_013361335.1 Gemmatimonadaceae bacterium
GCCTCGGTCGCCGTGCGTCATGCGCCGGCCACCGACGCAGCACCCGCCCCGCGTGGCGGCTACGGCCAGCCGGTCGCGCTGATGGTCGTCGGCGGCGCGGCGCTGGTGGTCGGCCTCATCATCGGCGGGGGCGCAGGCACGGCGATCGCGGTCGGCGGCGCGGTGGCCGGCCTCGTCGGCCTCTATCAGTATCTGCAGTAGCCGTTGGCCACGGTGCAGCGGGCGGGCGCGCGAGGAGCGCGTCCGCCCCGGTTTCCGCTCTCCTGACTGACGGACTTCACACGTGAGCAGACGCATTGCCCTCGTCCTTGGCGGCGGTGGGCTGAAGGGATTCGCGCACATCGGTGTGCTGCGCGCGCTGGCGGAGCGCAACATCGTGCCGGACGTGTACGCCGGCACCAGCATCGGTGCGCTCATCGCGGCCGCGCACCTCACCGGCTCGTCGGTGAGCACGCTCGCCGAGCGCGCGGAAGCGCTGCGGCGGAAGGATCTGTTTCGCCTCAACCACTTCGGCATGCTGCTCGACCGCATGCGTGCGCCGTCGATCTATCTCGAGGAGCCCCTCCGCGAGCTGGTCGCGCAGTCGATCCCGGACATCACTTTCGCGGCGCTCTCCAAGCCGCTCCTCGTGAACTCGGTCGACCTCGATCAGGGGGCGCGCGTGGTCTGGGGGCTGCCGGGGCTGCAGGACGTGTCCATCCGCGACGCGGTCTACGCGTCGTGTGCGCTCCCCGGCTTCTTCCCGCCCGGGCGCGTCGGCGAGCGCACCTGCATCGACGGCGGCGTGGTCGACAATCTGCCGGTGTCGATGGCGGCGCACTTCGCCGATATCATCATCGCCGTCGACGTCGGCAGCTCCGACGCATCGCAGTCGGCACGCGCCGAGGGGCAGGGCTTCGCCACGATCTACATGCGCGCGGCGACGATGATGATGCACGCACTGCAGCAGTTTCCGCTGGAACGCTGGCACGGCCCGCCGATGGTGCTCATCCGTCCGCGGCTGAACGACGCCAACTGGCTGAGCTTCTCCGACACGGCGTCGAGCATCGAGCAGGGCTATCGCGCAGCCCTCCGCGCGCTCGAGCGCTTCGACTCGTACTGGGACCGCGCCGGCTGCGTGTTCCCGCGCCGTCGCGTGCAGATCGACGTCGACGTCGATCGCTGCACCGGCTGCGGCACCTGCGTGGCGCTCGCGCCGGCAGTGATGGGCCTCGACGCCACGAACAAGGCCTTTCCGCGCACGCGCGTCGTCGAATGGTCGCCCGCCGACGGCGGCTTCGTGCACGAATGCCCCACCGACGCGATCACGGCGACGAACGTGGATCGGCGCGCATCGCAGGGTGCGACGATCGCGGACGAGAGCCGCGATCCGACGCCGAGCGGCGCCGGCGGCGACTAGACCGGTTCAGCGGCGCTGGATCGCAATGCCGGCGCCGGTGGCGATCGACGTCGCCAGCCGCTCGTAGCTGTCCACCGCCGCGAGCAGATCGGCGATCTCGATGTGCTCGTCGTCGCGATGCGCGACGTGGATGGAGCCGGGACCGAACAGATACGGCGTCCCCCACGCCGGCATCGCCGGAATGTCGGTGGCGAAGGCGACGACCGACGTGGGGTAGCCGGCCACGGTGCCGAGGCGCACGGGCGGCACCTCGATGCCCCGCTCCAGCGTCGCGCGGCCGGCGCTCCACTGCACCAGCCGCGTCCATACCTCGTCCGGGTCCGTGACGAGGCGCGCCATGAGGCGGGCTTCGGCGCTCGGCGCGACGACGTTGTCGGCGACGCCGCCGGCCAGGCGGCCGATGTTGATCGTCGTCGCGCCGAGGAGCGGATCGGTGGGCAGCTCGATCGCGTCGAGCTCCGCCAACAGGTGCACGAGCGCGGCCGTGGCCGACCGCCCGAGGTGAGGATAGGCGGAGTGCGCCGCCTCCCCCTCCGTGCGCACCACGACGCGCATCGCCCCCTTGGTGCCGAGAGCCAGGGTGCTCTCCGTCGGCTCGCCGTTCACGAGCGCCACGCTGCGAAAGCCGGCGGCGACTGCCCAGTCGTTGGCCGCATGCGCGCCGTCGTGCGTCGTCTCCTCGCCGACGACGAAGAGCAGCGCGATCGACAGGCCGGCCGATCGCAGCCGCTCCGCCGCACAGAGCATCGCCGCCGCGATCCCCTTCGCGTCGCACGAGCCGCGGCCATACAAGCGCCCCGCTTGCCGCCTCGGCGGCAGGAACGGCGGTACGGTGTCGAGGTGGGTCGAGAGCGTCACGTACGGCCCGGGGCCCGACGTCGCCAGCAGATCCTCGCGTCCCCCGGGGGCGGGGATGCGCGTGAGCGCCCATCCACGCGCGGCGAGCGCCTCGCCGAAGACCCGGGTGAGACGCTGCTCCGCGCCGCTGGTCGAGTCGGTCGCCATCAGCCAATCCGTCGTCGCGACGACGTCGGCGGAGTCGTGCGGGAAATCGGGAGTCGACACGCCGCAACGTCGCCCCTGATGCATACGTCGTCAACCGGCCCGCCCTCGTGCTACATTTCGTGTAGCCTGCCGCCGCCCGCTCTCAGGGAGAGCGCCCGCGCCGGCAGTGGCTCCGTTCTCCACCGTTCGTCGTGGGCGAGGAACCGCGACGGACACCGCGAGACCCCGCACTATGAGCTCAGTCAACTCCTTCGGCAGCCGCGCGACCCTCGACGTCGCGGGCGCGGCGTACACGATCTACCGCCTCGACGCGCTGTCGAAGTCCTCCCACGGCAACAGCGACCGCCTGCCGTTCAGCCTCAAGATCCTGCTCGAGAACCTCCTCCGGAACGAGGACGGCGCCTTCGTGAAGAAGGCGGACATCGAGACGATGGCCAACTGGAACGTGAAGGGCGCGGTCGAGAAGGAGATCGCCTTCCGCACGGCCCGCGTCCTCCTCCAGGATTTCACCGGCGTCCCCGCCGTCGTCGACCTCGCCGCCATGCGCGATGCCCTCGCTGCGCTGGGCGGCAATCCGCAGCGCATCAACCCGCTCCAGCCGGTCGACCTCGTGATCGACCACTCCGTCCAGGTCGACGAGTACGGCACCGACGCCGCCTTCCTCATCAACACCGACCTCGAGTTCGAGCGCAACGTCGAGCGCTACGTCTTCCTGCGCTGGGGCCAGGACGCCTTCCGCAACTTCCGCGTCGTCCCGCCGGGCACGGGCATCTGCCACCAGGTGAACCTCGAGTACCTCGGCAAGACGGTGTTCGTGAACGAGGAGACCGGGGAGGCCTACTGCGATTCGCTCGTCGGCACCGACTCGCACACGACGATGATCAACGGGCTGGGCGTGCTCGGCTGGGGCGTCGGCGGGATCGAGGCGGAAGCGGCCATGCTCGGCCAGCCGGTGTCGATGCTCATCCCCGAAGTCGTCGGCTTCAAGCTGCACGGCAAGCTGCCGCCCGGGTCAACGGCCACCGATCTCGTGCTGACCGTGACCGAGATGCTGCGCAAGAAGAAGGTCGTGGGAAAGTTCGTGGAGTTTTATGGGAGCGGACTCAGCTCGCTGAGTCTCGCTGACCGCGCGACGATCGCCAACATGGCGCCCGAATACGGGGCGACGATGGGCTTCTTCCCGGTCGACGAGGAGACGCTCAAGTATCTGCGGCTGAGCGGGCGGAGCGACAAGCACGTCGCGCTGGTCGAGGCCTACACCAAGGCGCAGGGGCTCTTCCGCACCGACGCCACCCCCGACCCGGTCTTCACCGATTCCCTCGAGCTCGACCTCGGCACCGTGGAGCCCAGCCTCGCCGGCCCGCGCCGGCCGCAGGATCGCGTGCCGCTGAGCAAGGCGGCGGCGATGTACAAGGAGTCGCTCGCGACGGATCTGGAGAAGCTGTCGACGCCGGTCGGCGTCGCCGCCGACGCGAAGGCGCAGAAGCAGCGGGCCAGCGCCGAGCCGGAGCTCGCGAAGTCGCTCATTCGCGCGGATGGGGAAGGCGCCGGCCAACCGCAGCACGAAGGCGTCAGCTGTCACTACAATGGGCAGACCTTCACGCTGAAGCATGGCGCCGTCGTCATCGCCGCCATCACGAGCTGCACCAACACGTCGAACCCCGGCGTCATGCTCGCCGCCGGACTGCTGGCACGCAACGCGGTGAAGAAGGGGCTCACCGTGAAGCCGTGGGTGAAGACCTCGCTCGCGCCCGGCTCCAAGGTCGTGACCGATTACTTCAACGCGGCAGGCGTCACCCAGTACCTCGACAAGCTCGGCTTCAACCTCGTGGGCTACGGCTGCACTACCTGCATCGGCAACTCCGGTCCCGTGCCCGACCCCATCGCCAAGGCGATCGAGGACGGGAAGCTGTTCGTCGCCAGCGTGCTCTCGGGCAATCGCAACTTCGAGGGGCGCGTCAACCCGCTGACCCGCTACAACTACCTCGCGTCGCCGCCGCTGGTCGTCGCCTACGCGCTCGCCGGCCGCGTCGACCTCGATCTCACCCGCGAGCCGATCGGCATCGGGAGCGACGGTCCCGTCTTCCTGCGCGACATCTGGCCAGGCCCCAAGGAAGTGCAGGACGAGATCATGCGCAGCGTGAAGAAGGAGTTCTTCACGCACCAGTACGCCGACGTCTTCAAGGGGGACGCCCACTGGCAGGGCCTCGTCGTGCCGAAGGGCGAGACGTACGCCTGGCAGCCCGACTCGACGTACGTCAAGAATCCGCCCTACTTCGAGGGGATGACGATGACCCCGCCGGGCGTGAAGCCGATCGCGGGCGCCAAGGCGCTCGCCATGCTCGGCGATTCCATCACCACCGATCACATCTCCCCCGCCGGGAACATCCCCGCGGCGAGCCCCGCCGGAAAGTGGCTGCTCGAGCATGGCGTGGCGAAGAAGGACTTCAACTCCTACGGCGCGCGCCGCGGCAATCACGAGGTGATGATGCGCGGCACCTTCGCCAACATCCGCCTGCGGAACGAGATGGCGCCGGGCACCGAGGGCGGGTGGACGGCGATGGCGCCCGGCGGCGCGCCGACGTTCATCTACGACGCCGCGATGGAGTACGCGAAGGCCGGCACGCCGCTGGTCATCATCGCCGGCAAGGAATATGGCACCGGCTCCTCGCGCGACTGGGCGGCGAAGGGCACGATCCTGCTGGGCGTGAAGGCGGTGATCGCCGAGAGCTTCGAGCGCATCCATCGCTCGAACCTCGTGGGGATGGGCGTGCTGCCGTTGGAGTTCACCAACAGCGAGACGCGGCAGTCCCTCGGGCTCACCGGCTTCGAGACCTTCGCGATCGAGGGGTTGGATGGCAAGCTGGCGCCGCGGACGCGTCTGACGGTGCGCGCCACGGGCACCGATGGCGCGAGCAAGACCTTCACCGTCCTGTGCCGGATCGACACGCCGGAGGAGCTGAACTACTACGCCAACGGCGGGATCCTGCCCTACGTGCTCCGCTCGCTCGCGCGGAAATAGCCGTCATCCCGCAGAGCCGAGCCACGCCGGTCGTCCCGCAGGAGCGAGCGTACGCGAGCGCGTGTCGCTTCGCCCCTGCGGGATGACAGGATGGCGCTACTTCGTGTAGACCTCGTCGTAGCCCGAGCTGCTGTTGTTGGCGGTGATGACGATGGTGTCGCCGTTGATCACGCCGATGTACGGGAAGTTCGGCTGGGTCTGATCGTAGAGATAGATCTGGTTTCCCGTCACCGACCAGTAGCCGTCGATGCGGTAGCTCTGCTGTGTGCCGAAGTTGTCCCGCTCGGTGGTGAAGCCGGTGTAGTTCCCGGCGGCGTCGAGCACGATCTGGCTGCTGATGACCTGATAGCCCGAGAGCTGCACGGGCGGCTGCACGCCGCCGACCGACCGCAGCGTGTAGGTACCGGCGATGGCGGAGCCAGGCCCGGTGGAATCGGCGCACGACACCGCGCCGGTGGCCATCACGGCGAGCAGCGCGAGACTGAGCAGTCGCTTCACGAGGAGACCTCCTCTGTGTGGGTCACGGACGGACGCCCGGCGGGGCCGGGCATGGCGGTCATGGTGGGATACTGCCAGGACGACCGACGATGCTTCGAGGTCGCTAGCGCAGCACCGGATTGCGCGGCTCGATCGAGGGATGCGGCGCCGCTCCGTCGAGCATGGTGTTGTGATGCCGGTTGGAGGTGGCGGCCTCGATCTGCTCGAGCAGGTCGCGCTCGATGGCGCGGACGTCGAGCGGCTGGAGCATGTGGTGCAGCTCCGGATCGTCGCTCACGCGGTGACCGAGACGGGTGTAGAGACCGGCCACGAGCTGGAGGGCCTTCGTCACCTCCTGCTCCACCCGAAGGTTCACCTGCAGGCCAAGCTCCTCGCGGAGCTCGGCGATCGCCGACTCGCGCTGCTGCGCCATGAGGACGAAGATCGACAGGAAGATCGCCTCGAGCGAGACGATCGTCGTCATCAGCCCGAATGGCGGCGGATCGACTGGGGGAATGCCCAGCTTCCCGGTATTCCACAGCAGCCAGAAGGTGAACCCGACTGCGTGGCCGACGAGGAACCAGACCGAGCTCGCGATCTCGTTGAGCCGGTCGACGGAGCGCTCGAGCAGCGTGCGATGCGCCGCGTGCTGTGCCTTGATCGCGCCGAAGGCGAGATTCGCGACGTAACGCCGCTTGCGGCGCTCCGTGCTCTCTTCCACGCCGGGCAGGACTTCGGCCGCGCTGTTCTCTGTCATCATCATGCACGCAAGCGAGAAATGTGCCTTCTTCAGCTCGGCGCGCGTGGTCGCGGCCTCTCACGACGACGGATCGCGAATGCACGAGCGCCCGCGACAGGCGTTCCGACGCGGGCACTCGCTGATGCATGGGGATCCGTCGCGGTTACGGGCGCTGCACGTCGACGTTGTTCCCGATCACCGCGCCAAGGATACCGCCGGCCGCCGCGCCGATGAGGCCACCCTTGACCTTGTCGCGGCTCGTGGCCGCGCCGATGATCGCCCCCGCACCCGCGCCGATGGCCGCATCACGACCGGTGTGCTTGACCGTGGGCCTCGGCGCCGGAGCGGGATAGTACGTCCCCGACGACCGGGAGCTGCTCCGCGACGCCGAGCGGCGCCGAGCAGGTGCGCGATAGACGGGAGCTGGTGCCACCGGCCGCGCGACTGGCGCAGCACCGGTATAGGCAAGCGGCTGTCCGTTCGCGCCATACACCTGTTCGCCCGGAGAGACGAACTGCTGAGCCTGATAGGGCTGCGCCTGTGCAGCGAGCGCGAGATCGTTCTTCAGCGCGTCGTCCGGACGCGAGTCATTGCCGCGGCAGGCGCCGAGCAGGGCAAGACCGGCGAGCGACGAGATGACGAATCTGTTCATGTGGGTTCCTCCAGGAGCTGAGAGCGATCGTTTGACTGGCCTCTGACAGGCAGGCGTCATACCAGCGTTTAACCGGCCGATCGGTCGCTTACGGGGTGGCGGCGTCCAGCAGCCGGGAGCATCGCGTCCACTTTTCTGTACTGGCGAGCAGAGCTGTGACATCTCGTGCGCATTCGCCATTGCACCGAGGGAAGCACTCCGGCATTATGCCGCACGCTTTCAGGAGATTCGATGTCACGCTACTCCACGGCTCGTCTCGCGACCGCGCTGGCCGCCATGCTCGTCGCGGCCGGTGCCGCGCACGCGCAGCAGGCGTCGGCCGCCGCGGCGCCGAGCTTCCCTGCCCCGGAAGTCGGCAGCGTCGCCCCCGACTTCGCCTTGCCGGGCGCAACTCGCTACGGCCTGCTGCGCGATCCCGTCCACCTCTCCGACTACCGCGGCAAGACGGTCGTCCTCGCCTTCTTCTATCGCGCGCGGACCAAGGGCTGAACGGTGCAAATGGAGGCGTACCGTGATCAGTACGCCAAGCTCTTCAACAACGGCCGCAACGTCGTCGTGATCGGGATCAGCGTCGACCCGGATACGATGCTCGCCGCGTGGGCGCGCGAGCTGGGCACCCCGGTGCTCTTCGCGAGCGATTCGGCGCAGACCGTCGGCAAAGCCTACGGCTCGGTGCGCGGCAAGCTCGACAACCGGTCGCTCTTCGTGATCGATCCTGCCGGCAGGATCGTCAAGCGAATGCAGCCGTTCAACGAGCTCGCGCAGACCTCGTACGACGAGCTCGAGGTGACGGTCAAGCAGACCCTGTCCGCGGCGCCGGCGTCCAGGCAGTAGCCGTCAGGACTACCAAGGGCCGTGACAGCGCCCGCGACTCGTGCGCTGCTCGCCGCCCTGTATGACGCGGCGGTCGCCGGCGCGGCCCCTGGCCCGCTGACGGCCGCCGCGCTGCGTGATCTCCCCGCGCGCGCCGGACAGGCGGTGCGTCTCTTCGCGCTGGGCAAGGCGGCACACGCGATGGCCACTGCGGCCGTGGACGCGCTGGCGCGTGCCGGGAGCATCGTCAGCGGCGGCATCGTCGTCGCCACCGATCGGGCGGCGGCCACGCCCGACACGCTGCTCGCCGTCGAGGGCGATCATCCGGTGCCTGGCCCCCGATCGTTCGCGGCCGCGGACCGACTGGCGGAGGAGACCGCGCGCGCGCAGCCCGACGAGCTGGCGATCGTGCTGTTGAGTGGAGGCGCCACCAGCCTGATCGCCGCGCCCCTGCCGGGGGTGGCACGCGCCGATCTCGTGGCGATGTTCGAGCTGCTCCACCGTTCGGGGCTCGACATTCACGCCATGAACGTGGTGCGGAAGCGCTTCACGCGCTGGGGCGCCGGTCGGCTGGCCGTCGCCCTCGCCCCGGCGCCGGTCCACGTCCTCGTGATCAGCGACGTACCCGGGGACGACGTCGCCGACGTCGCCTCGGGACCGTGCGTGCCAGACCCCGGGACCGCAGACGACGTACTCGCGCTGTTAGGGCGGTCGAAGCTGCTGCCGCGCATCCCGGCCCCGCTGCTCCGGCATCTGGAGTCGGTTCGTCTCGGGCTCGTCGCCGAAACACCGAAGCCGACGCACCCGGCTTTTCGCGCCGTGACGACACGCGTCATCGGCTCCAATCGGCTCGCCGTGAACGCCGCGCTCGTTCACGCCCGGGCGCTCGGCCTCCACGCCGACGCAGGCCCGCCACTCGCCGGCGAGGCCGCACGCGCCGGCGAGACGATCGCGGATGCGCTCCTCGCCCGCGCCGGACGCGGCGAGCCTGGCTGTGTGGTGTGGGGCGGTGAGCCGCCCGTCGGCCGTGCCGACGTCGCTCCGACGACCGGCATGGGCGGCCGGTGC
>JABFYH010000028.1 GCA_013361335.1 Gemmatimonadaceae bacterium
GTCAACGTCGTCTTCCCATGATCGACGTGCCCGATCGTCCCCACGTTCACATGCGGCTTCGTCCGCTCGAACTTTGCCTTGGCCATTGCTGAGTTCCTAAATGAAGAAAGTTCCGTCGTGCATCCCGTGTGTCGGTTTGACGGTAAAACGGCCTGCCGTCTCCCCAGTTCACCGGTTCACCGCCTCACCGCGTTCCCAGAGCTCACGATCGGGATTGAACCGATGACCTCACCCTTACCAAGGGTGTGCTCTACCAACTGAGCTACGTGAGCGAACCGTCGTTCCACCAGCACCGAGACACGCAAGCCGCCACGACTGCGCGGCGGCCTCACCTCTCGCGACCCTCAGCCACCCGTCCCACGTTACCGCCGTCCACTGTCCTGCGTCCCAGAGCGGGAGACGGGGCTCGAACCCGCGACATCAAGCTTGGAAGGCTTGCGCTCTACCAGCTGAGCTACTCCCGCGACGTACCGCCCCTCGCCTGCCGCCGAGCTGCGGACACGGCGCATGGTGGGGGAAGGATTCGAACCTTCGAAGGCTTGCGCCGTCAGATTTACAGTCTGATCCCTTTGGCCACTCGGGAACCCCACCCCTGTCTCCCGCACGGCCGCCCTGCGCGAGCGCACCTGTCCCCAGCAGAGCTGACGGCGAGAATCGAACTCGCAACCGCCTGATTACAAATCAGGTGCTCTGCCAATTGAGCTACGTCAGCAGCGGCCGTTTTTGCGCGAGACTCTTACGATAGCCAGTCGGTCGGTCGGGGTCAAGGCGCGTCCCCGGCACCACTTAGGCTCGTGAACGGATCACGGTTCATGGTTCACGTTCACGACAAACGCCACCGCGTCTCCCCCCCGGCATCCTCCAGCACCACCCCTCGACCAGCGAGCTCATCTCGAATCCGGTCCGACGCCGCAAAGTCGCGCCGCATCCGCGCCTCCCGGCGCGCGGCGATCCGCTCCTCGACCCAGCGCACCAGCTCGGTGTCCCCCCGCACCTCCTCGGGGACGATGTCCAGCACCCGGTCGATCCGATCGAAGGCCGCCCGAGCCCGCTCGACCGCCTCACGATCGCCCCCCTTTCGGTCGAGCTCGGCATTCGCCATCCGGATGAAATCGAACAACGCCGCCAGCGCCTCCGGCGCGTTCAGGTCGTCGAACAAGGCCTCCTCCACCCGAAGCACAGCCGCCTCCGCCCCGTGCGCCAACCCGGGCGTCCCACCGAGCTCGAGCGTCGCCGGGCTGCGAAGCCGACGGGCGAAATCGCCCACCCGCCGCACCGCCTCCGTCGACGCGTCGAGCGCCTGATCCGACAGGTTGAGCTCCTTCCGATAATGGGTGTTGAACACGAAATGCCGCACCGCCGCCGCCGAGATCCCCGCCTCCCGCAGGCCGGCGACGGTGAACACGTTCCCCACCCGCTTCGCCATCTTCGCCCCGTCAGTGAGCAGAAAGGCGCCATGCGACCAGACCCGCGAGAAGGTCTTCGTCGTCGCGGCCTCGCTCTGCGCGATCTCGTCCTCGTGATGGGGAAACACGAGATCGATCCCCCCGCAATGCACGTCGAGCGTCTCGCCGAGCAGCTGCATCGCCATCGCCGAGCACTCGAGATGCCAGCCGGGACGGCCGCGTCCCCACGGTGAATCCCAGGCGGCGCCGGTCGCCTCATCCTCCGCCTTCGCCGACTTCCAGAGCGCGAAGTCCTGGGCGTTCTCCTTCGAGTAGTCGTCCTGCAGCACCCGTGCGCCGCTCTTCACCTCACGCGTGTCGAGGCGCGACAGCTTGCCGTACGCGGGAAACTTCCCGATGGCGAAGTAGACCGATCCGTCGTCCGCTTGATAGGCGACCCCGCGCGCGACGAGCGTCTCCACGAGCGCGATCATCTCCGGAATGAAGGCGGTCGCCTTCGGATACTCCTCCGCCCGCTGAATGCGCAGGAACTCCCGGTCGCGATGAAAGATCTCGACCACCGGCTCCGTCACCTCGGTGATCGACTTCCCCTGCTCCTGCGCCCGCTTGATGATCTTGTCGTCGACGTCCGTCAGGTTCATCACCTGCCGCACCGTCCATCCACGCAGCGCGAACACCCGCCGCATCAGATCCTCGAACAGGAAGGTGCGGAAGTTTCCGAGATGCGCCGGGTTGTAGACCGTCGGGCCGCAGGTGTACATCCGCACCGTCTTGCCATCGGCCGGCGCGAAGGGCTCGACCCGTCGCGTCATCGTGTTGTACAGACGAAAATCGGCCATGGGCGCGGAGGATGGAGCGGGAGTGATGGCCGGACGGCGGCGCCGGCCGGTGCCGAAAGCTACGCGGTGGGAGAAGTGGCCGGCGCCATCGCCGGGATCGTCGGCGGCGCGAGGGGCACCACGCCGGCCGCATCGAGCGACTCCTTGATGCGACGCCGGAGGTCTCGCGCGACGTCGTCGCGCCGGTAGGGATCCACCCGTGCCACGGTGCGGATGGTGACCGTCCCCACGCCGAGCCGCTCGATCCCCGTCACGTGGGGCGGATCCAGCAGCGCGTCCCCCCACGCAGGGTCGAGCCCGAGGGACTCGGCCGCCTTCTGCACCGCACCGAGCGCGCGGTCGCTGTCCCGCCACGCCACCTCGGAGTCCACCGCCACCCGCCCCCACGACCGCGTCAGGTTGGTCACCTGCGCGATCTGGCCGTTCGGGATGATGTGGAGCGCGCCGGTACCGTCGCGCAGATAGACGAGGCGAAGGGTGATGTTCTCCACCGTGCCTTCAACCGCGCCGATGCGGATGACGTCGCCGAGGGCGAACTGGTGCTCGAGCTGGAGGAAGAAGCCGGTCACGTAGTCGCGCACGAGGCTCTGCGAGCCGAACGACACCGCGAGCCCGACGACGCCGGCGCTGGCCAGCAGCGGGGAGATGTTGAAGTCGAGCTGCTGCAGCACCATCAGGATCCCGACGACGGTCAGGATCGCGCGTCCGAGGCTGCGCACGAGCTTCGCGGCGGTGCGGGCGCGCTGCTCGCGCGCGCTGCGCAGGAGCCCGTCCCCACTCGCGTCCCCCCAACGCTCGATGCGCCGGGCGACGAGCCGGATGACGAGCCACGCGGCGAGGATCGACAACAGCACGCCGGCGACGTCGATCCCCTTGTCGAGCGCGTAGTCCACACCGTTCTCGCGCCACTCCGCCGCCGTCCTCGGCCGCGTCGTCTCGAGCTGCTTGGCGGTCTTCTTCTTCTGGAAAAGCGCAAGCGTCATCGCGGCAAGGTAGGTCCCTTCCCCCCGGCCCGACAAGGAGCGTTCGCGGCCTGTGTCGGCTCCGCCACTCGGCGCGCGCGGTGTGGCGGAACGAGTGGAACGAGACGCCCGTCGCGCAGCACGACGATGCGGTCGACGGATTCGCGAAGCGCGGCGAGCTCTCGCCCGACGATCAGCGTCGCGGCGGCGGCCGGTCGGGTCGGCGTGCCGATCGCGTGACCATCGTCGATCAGCTCGACGCCCCCTTGGCCGTCGTCGGGCAGCCGGATTCGCCCCGCGTCGGGACGCCGCAGACCGGCGAGGCAATGCAGCAGGGTCGTCTTCCCGGAGGCAGGCCGGCCGAGGATGCCGACCCGCTCACCGCGCGCAACCTGGAGATCGACGCCACACAGCACCGACACCCGTGCCGAACAGCCCGGCACGCCGACGAGGTACGTTTTCCAGAGGCCGCGCACCTCCAGGGCGAATGACATGCCCCAGGATCGCGACTTTCACCGGAGCGCCATCATCACTTCGTGGAGCGGCGGACCACCCGCCCGCCGATCCGGTCCCTCGCGCATCGATTCATCCTTCCATCGACAAGGCAACGGTTTGAACCGCAGAGGAGCGCGACGAGTGGTCAGCGCGGACGCGTCTCGTGGAACCGCGCGATCGCGTCGACCACCGGGGCCGGGTCGAAGCGAACCGGGTCCGTCGTCGGCAGGCCGGTCTCGCGGTGGACCGTCTCCACCGCGCGCAGCGCCGACGCCTCGTCGAGATCGTAGGTGTTCAGCGCCACCCCGATCACCGGCGCCGGCCGGAGCGGCGCCGCCGCGGCCTCGCTCATCCGGATGAAATCCACCAGGGGCGGGATCTTCACCCACTCGCACCGGTTGATCGCCGTGCGGCTCGGCTGCGCACACATGATCTGCGCGTGCGGCAGCGAGCCATGCAGCAGCCCGTACGTCACGCCCGAGTAGCTCGGGTGGATGATCGAGCCCTGCCCTTCCACGAGGACGAGATCCGACTCCGCCGCGCACTCCAGCACCAGAGACTCCGCCGCGCCGCCGATGAAGTCCGCGACCACCGCGTCGACCCCGATCCCACGCCCCTCGATCAGAATTCCCGTCTGCCCGGTGGCGGCGAAGCTGGTCCGGATGCCGCGTGCACGCAGCTTCCCGAGCAGCTGCAGCTGCGTCGTCATCTTGCCGATGTTGCAGTCCGTGCCGACGGTCAGCACCACCGTCGCCGCCACCTCGCGCACGCGGCCGTTCGACACCGGCAGCTTGGCCGGCGGGCGGCGCAGATCGTGGATCGTCACCCCGTGCTGCTTCGCCAGCGCCGCGAGCTCCGGGATGTCGCCGATGAAGCTGTGCAGGCCGCTCCAGATCTCGAGCGTGTGCTCGATCGCGCGCCCGACCAGCCGCACCCAGTCCGGCGGAATCTGTCCACCCGCCGGGGCGATGCCGATCAGCAGCGCGTTGGGCTTCAGCGCGAGCCCTTCGTCGAGCGTGGCGACCACCGGGATCGCCCCGCCGAAGCCGAGCACCTGCTGCGCGGTTCGCCCGGCCTGACGGCGGTCGATGACCCCGACCACATGGTCGGGGGTGTAGCGAATGCAGGCGTTGGCGGTCTTGGACGTCTCGGGGCCGAAGTTCTCGTCGGCCAGGATCAGATAGCGCGGAGAGCGCGGCATGCGGCGGTTCGGGGCGGGCGATGGCAGGTGAGTGACGCTGCGGTCGCCGCGCAATCTAAACCGGCGCGGCGATCGTGCGGCGCTCGATCACCGAGATCACGTCCACCAGCCCCTTGGGCACGAGCACGCCGCCCTCCGATGCCGGAACCCGAAGCAGGAGTGGGCGCTCGCGCGCCGTGCGGCGGAAGCCCTGCCCCTCGTAGATCCGCGTGAGCAGGATGCGCTTCACCACCACCATCAGGACGACCAGCGCCGGCACGGCGACGAGCAGCCCCAGAGGACCGAGCAGCCTGCCGACGATCAGGACGAAGACGATCGTCAGCACCGGCGGCAGGTCCACCTGCCGCTGCGTGATGTAGGGGGACACGAAGTTGCCCTCGATCAGGTGGACGACGATCCCCAGCCCGATCACCCAGAGCGCGGCCTGACCGCCATTCGGCCCCGTGAGGACGAACAGCGCGGGCAACGTCGTCGCGAGCAGCGTCCCGAAGAAGGGAACGATCGTCGCCAGCCCGGTGAACACGCCGAAGGTCACGTAGTACGGCACGCCCAGCAGATAGAGTCCGATCGCCGTCAACGTGCCCAGGAACGCCATCGTCATCAGCAGGCCGACGAGATAGGCGCGCAGCTGGCTGGCCGCGTTGCTGAGCACGTCGCGCACGAGATCGCGATGGATGGGCGGGAAGAACGCGATCAGCCACTCCCGGTACAGCGCCGGGTGAAGGGCCAGGTAGATGCCCATCACGATCACCGAGAAGAGGCTGACGAGCACCTCCACGAACGACATCACCTTCGGGACGACGTCACCGAACTGCCCGGCGAGCTGATTGTAGACCGCCAGCAGGATGCGGTGCTCGCCCGGCGTGTAGACGGAGCGCAGGGCGGGAACGTTCGCCGCCAGGCGATCGAGCGTCGCCTCCCAGCCGCCGATGTACGCGGGGAGGACCTTGACCAGCGACTGCGTCTGCGCGATCAGCGGCGGCACGAGCGTCCAGAAGAGCAGCGCGATTCCGCCGAAGGTGATGAGGAGCGCGCCGAAGAACGCCACCTGTTCCGGCAGCCGCGCGCGCCGATGGAGCACCCCGGCGAGCGCGCCGAGCCCCAGCGAGAACAGGATGCCGAGGAAGAGCAGGAGGAAGACCTCCATCACCTGGCCGGTGAGCCAGAGGAGGAGGACGGTGAAGACCGTCGCCGTGAGAACCGGCGCGAACCTGAACTTGCGGGGCGCCTGGGCGCCGCTCACCGCTTCTTCTCGTCGCCGGGATGCTCGACCTCGGCGGCGACGGTCTCTTCATCCCGCTTGCCCGTGCCCAGCGCCTTGTTGGTCGTCGTGCCGCCGGCGGGCAGCATGCCCATCTTCTGCTTGAGCGCGAGGAGCTGGTTGTCCACCGACACCGACACCGCGCCCTTCTCGAGCTGCTTGAAGTCCCGCTGCAGCGTATCGCCGGTGAACTCCTCCTCGATCTCGGCCGACGCCCGGATCTGGCGCTCGTTCGTCTCGATGCGCTCTTCCATCCGCGCGAAGGCCTCGAACGCGCTCTTCTCCGACAGGGACGACATCGTTTCAGCGATGCGCTGCTGCGCCTGCGCGCGGCGCTGGCGGGCGACGAGCAGGTTCTTCTTGCGCTTCGCCTCCTCGATCTTGTCGTTGAGGTCGCGCAGCTGATTCTTGAGCTTGTCCGTCTCGAGCTTGTGCGCTTCCCACGTCTGCTCGAGCTGCGCGCCGTTGTTGAGGTGCTCGCCGTGCCGGACCAGCGCCTGCTTGGCCATGTCGTCACGTCCTTCCTGGACGGCGAGCATGGCGCGCCGCTCCCAGTCCTGCGCCTGCTTGTATTCGGCGTCGGCCTGATCGCGCAGACGCTTCTCGTCGGCGATGGCGGACGCCACCTGCTGCTTGGCCTTCACGAGCTGGCCCCGCATGTCGACGAGGATCTGCGTCAGCATCTTCTCGGGGTCTTCCGCCCGGGAGATGAGGTCGTTGATGTTCGACTTCAGGAGCGCCGAGAAACGATCGAAGATGCCCATGGGATTCAGCGTGCCTCGCGGTACGAGCCGAGCTCGCGGAGGTGCGACGCGAGCGCGAGGGTGATGCTCTCGTAGCTCGCGAGGAATTCTTCAAAGTCGAGGGCCGAGAGCTCGAGCGCTTCGGTGAGGACGATCTGGTCGTCCTGGATGCCGTACGACCCGTGCAGCAGGTCGGACGCGTTGAGCTCGAGGAGCCGACGGGTGAGCGTGGCCGTCTGCGCGCCATTCTTCGGGAGCGTCATGACGTCGACGCGGAGCAGGACGACGGGCGGCGAATAATTGACGGCGACCGAGAGATCGCTGTCCGGGCTGGGCCTCACGATCCAGAAGCCCGGCTCGACCTCCGAATAGGTCGCGCCGGTCGCGGCGAGTCGGACGAGAAAGCTCTCGATGTCGTCTTTCATGAGCATCGGCGCACCTGGCGGACTGGTTGTCCCTCTCTACGGACTCAGCGCACTGAGCGTTTCAGCCGCGCCCCGGGGGATGGGGGCAAGGTACGAGCGGGCCGCCTCGCGGGGAAGCTTGTTCAGGCCCGCTTGATCTGCACCAGCCGCTCCTTCGCGAGCCGGCGGCCGGTGGGCGTCGCGGCGAGCCCGCCGCCGGCCGTCTCCCGATAGCGCACGTCCATGCTGCGCCCGATCTCGCCCATCACGTCGATCACCTCGTCCACCGGGATCTTGAACTCCACCCCCGCCATGGCGAGCTCGATCCCGGTGAGCGCGATCGCCGAGCCGGTGGCGTTGCGGAAGACGCACGGCAGCTCGACCAATCCTCCCAGCGGATCGCACACGAGGCCGAGGGTGCCCTGCATGGCGAGCGCCGTCGCATGGCCGACCTGCGTCGGCGTGCCGCCGAGCATCTCGGTCGCCGCGCCCGCCGCCATCGCCGCCGCCGCGCCAGTCTCGGCCTGGCACCCGCCCTCGGCGCCGGAGAGCGACGCCCGTTCGGCGATCACCGCGCCGATCAGTCCCGCGACGGCGAGCGCATCGACCACGGCAGCATCCTTGACCGCGCGAGCCTGGGCCAGGCCGGTGAGGACCGCAGGGAGCACGCCCGCGCCACCCGCCGTCGGTGCGGCGACGATGACCCCCATCGCCGCATTCACCTCCTGCACCGCGAGCGCCCGCGCGAGAATGTCGCGGAAGGGGGTGCCGGCCAGCGGTCCGGCGGGACCGGTGCGGAGCTTCGCCGCATCGCCGCCGACGAGACCGGAGGCCGAATAGAGCTCGCCGGTCATCCCCTGTCCCACCGCGCCGCGCATCACGTCGAGGGCGCGCTGCAGGGCGGCGCGAATCTCGTCGACGGGACGGCCCTGGTCGGCGGCTTCCGTTTCGAGCGCGAGACGCGCCAGCGAGATCTGTTTCGCCTCCGCGTCGCGGATGGCGTCGGCGAGTGACTTGTACATGCCGAATGATATCGGCCGGAGCGGGGAACGACATACCAGACCCATCCTCGGCGCCGACGCCACCGGGACCCCGCCGGCTGGTCCGGCGCCGGATCGACCCTGGCATCCCACGTGCGCCATCGCTCGCGCACCCAACCCCGAGGTCGACATGCCGAACACGATGTCCGTTGCCAGGATCCTCCGGCGGTCCTCCATGATCGTGGTCGGCACGGCCATGCTCGCTGCGACCGGCTGCAGCCTTTTCCGGCACAGCGAAGAGGACCTCCCGCTCGCACCGGCGGTCGTGGAGTTCGAGAACCAGTCGCTGGATCAGGCGGACGTCTTCGTCGTGCGCCTCGGCGCCGACAGCCGACGGATCGGCACCGTGCAGCCGGGCCGGACGGAAGTGCTCCAGGTGCCGCGCGACATGATCATGAGTGGAACGGTGGACATCGTCGCTCGACTGCTGGCGCACCGGTTCACGCCCTCGTCCGGGCAGGTGTCCATCAACCCCGGCGATCGCCTGCACATCACGCTGCCGCCGGACGGGCGGCAGCTCTCCGTCCTGCCCGCCGCGCCGTAGGCGCGGCGGCGGCACTACGCGCTGACCTTGTCGAGGCGGAAGGCCCAGCGCACCCAGGAGAGGGAACGAATCTCGTCGCGGACCTCCTCGGCGGGCACGTCGTCGATCTCGATCACCATGAACGCGTCGCCGCCGCGCGCTTTCCGCGTGAGGCGCAGCGTGGCGATGTTGAGATTGTGCTCGGCGAGGATGGTCGCGATGCGCGCCACCGAGCCTTTCACGTCCTCGGCCACCAGCACGATGGTGTGATAGTTCCCGGTGACCTCCACCGGATACCCGTCGATCTCGGTGACGAGGACCCGGCCGGCGCCGAGCGAGGAGCCGGTCATCACCGCCTTCCGCTCGCCGCGCTCGATCGTGAGACGCACGGTGTTCGGATGGGCGTCGTCGGCGAGCGTCGTCTTCTCGAAGCGATAGTCGAGCCCTTCGCGCTCGGCGATCTCCAGGGCATCGCGCAGTCGTTCGTCGTCCGGGCGGAAGCCCATCAGCCCACCGACGATCGCCTTGTCGGTGCCATGCCCTTCGCCCGTGCGCGCGAAGGAGCCGTGCAGCTCCACCCGCGCACGCTGCGGCGTGCCGCCCACCAGGCAACGCGCCAGGAGACCGAGCCGGCAGGCCCCCGCGGTGTGCGAGGACGACGGGCCGACCATGACGGGGCCGATGATGTCGAGGAGAGAGACCATGACGTAGACGATGAACCGTGAACCGTAAACCGTGAACCGCGAACCGTCGTTCCGCCCTTGCGGATCACGGCTCACCATTCACGGTGCACGAGCAGTTACCCCACCTTGCGCTGCCTCGCGGGCGTCGGCTTGAGCATCGGCTTCAAATATCGGCCCGTGTGGCTCGCCTCGACGCGGACGACATCCTCCGGCGTGCCGGAGGCGACGATCGTACCACCGCGCGTGCCGCCCTCCGGACCGAGGTCGATGATCCAGTCCGCCGTCTTGATCACGTCCAGGTTGTGCTCGATGACCAGCACCGTGTTGCCGCGATCCACCAGGCGGTGCAGCACGTGCAGCAGCACGCGGACGTCCTCGAAGTGCAATCCCGTCGTCGGCTCGTCGAGGATGTAGAAGGTGCGGCCCGTGTCCCGCTTGGAGAGCTCCGTCGCCAGCTTGATGCGCTGCGCCTCGCCCCCCGACAGCGTCGTCGCGCTCTGGCCGAGGTGGATGTAGCCGAGCCCCACGTCGTTGAGCGTCTCGAGCTTCTGCCGCACGCGCGGCTGGTTCTCGAAGAAGGTCAGCGCGTCCTCGACCGTCATGTCGAGCACGTCGGCGATGCTCTGGCCGCGGAAGCGCACCTCGAGCGTCTCGCGGTTGTAGCGCTTGCCCTTGCACACCTCGCACGGCACGTACACGTCGGGGAGGAAGTGCATCTCGATCTTGACCAGCCCGTCGCCCTGGCACGCCTCGCAGCGTCCCCCCTTCACGTTGAAGGAGAAGCGGCCCGGCCCGTAGCCGCGGATCTTGGCCTCCGGCAGCTCGGCGAACAGCTCGCGGATGGGCGTGAAGAGGCCGGTGTACGTCGCCGGGTTCGAGCGCGGCGTCCGGCCGATCGGGCTCTGGTCGATGTCGATGACCTTGTCGATGTGCTCGAGCCCCGTGATGCGGTCGTGCGCGCCGGGAATGACTCGCGCCCGGTAGAAGTGCCGCGCGAGCGACTGATGCAGGATGTCCTCGATCAGCGTCGACTTCCCCGATCCGGACACGCCCGTGACGGCGACGAACAGGCCGAGCGGGATCTCGGCGTTCACGTTGCGCAGGTTGTGCTCGCGCGCGTTCTGGATGCGGATCGCCTTCTTCTCGTCGGGCTTGCGGCGGTGCGCCGGCACCGAGATCTCCGCCTCGCCGCTCAGGAACTTTCCGGTGATCGAGCGCGGGTTCCGCACGATCTCGTCGACGGTCCCGGACGCGATGATCTCGCCGCCATGCTTGCCGGCGCCGGGTCCCATGTCGATCACGTAGTCCGCGGCGCGCATCGTCTCCTCGTCGTGCTCGACGACGATGACGGTGTTGCCGAGGTCGCGGAGCTGCTCGAGCGTCGCGAGCAGACGCGAGTTGTCGCGCTGGTGCAGCCCGATGGACGGCTCGTCGAGGATGTAGAGCACGCCGACCAGCCGCGAACCGATCTGCGTCGCCAGGCGGATGCGCTGCGCCTCGCCGCCGGACAGCGACTCCGCGCTCCGGCCGAGGGTGAGATAGTCGAGCCCGACGTCGACGAGGAAGCGCAGACGCTCGCGGACCTCCTTGAGGATCGGTCCGGCGATCTCGGCGTCGACGCCGTTCGCGCGCCCTTCGCCGCGCACGGGAATCCTGTCGAAGAAGTCGAGCGACTCGGTGATCGCCAGCTCGGTGACGGCACCGATGTTCATGCCGTGCACGGTGACCGCCAGCGACTCCGGCTTGAGGCGCTGCCCGTGACACTCCGAGCAGGGGACCGCCAGCATGTACGCCTCGAGCTCCATCCGCACCATGTCGGAGTCGCTCTCCTCGTACCGCCGCTCGACGTTGGCGATGATCCCCTCCCACGAGCCTTCCGGCGAGGACTTCTTCTTCTTCGCGCCGCCATGGCCTGCGCTCGCGCCGTCCCCGTGCAGCAGGATGTCGCGCACGCTCTGGGGGAGATCGCCCCACGGAGCGTTGAGGTCGAAGTGGAACTGCCGCGCGAGGGTGGGGAGCACGACCTTGCGCAGATAGCCGGTCGGCTCGCCCCACGGGAGCACCACGCCCTCGAGGATCGAGATGCGCGGGTCGCCCAGGACGAGCTCCTCGCTGACGCGGCGGCGGGTGCCCAGACCGCCGCACGTCGTGCACGCGCCGAAGGGCGAGTTGAAGGAGAAGTGGCGCGGCTCGAGCTCGGGCATCGAGATCCCGCAGACGGGACAGCCGTACTTTTCCGAGTACGGGCTGACTTCGTCGGTGTCCGCGTTGTAAACCTCGACGAGCCCCTCGGCCAGCTTGAGCGCGGTCTCGATGGAATCGGTCAGTCGGCCGCGGTCGTCGGCGCGCACGGCGAGGCGGTCGACGACGACCGAGATGCTGTGATTCTGGCGGCGGTTCAGCTTCGGCGGATCGGCGACCTCGACCAGCGCGCCGTCGACGTATGCCCGAATGAAGCCCTGCTTGCGCACGGACTCGAACAGCTCGCGAAACTCGCCTTTGCGTCCCTGCACCAGCGGCGCGCGCACCTCGATGCGGGTGTCGGGCGCCCACCCGAGCACCGTCTCGGCGATCTGCGCCGGACTCTGCCGCTGCACGGGACGTCCGCAGTTCGGGCAGTGCGGGGTGCCTGCCCGCGCGTAGAGGAGGCGGAGATAGTCGTAGATCTCCGTCACCGTGCCGACGGTCGAGCGCGGATTGTGGCCAGCCGTCTTCTGCTCGATCGAGATCGCCGGCGAGAGCCCCTCGATCGCGTCGACGTCGGGCTTCTCCATCAGGCCGAGGAACTGGCGCGCGTACGCGCTCAGCGACTCCACGTATCGGCGTTGGCCTTCGGCGTAGATCGTGTCGAAGGCGAGGGAGGATTTCCCCGACCCCGAGAGCCCCGTGATGACCGTCAAGCGGTCTCGGGGGATGGTGACGTCCACGTTGCGAAGGTTGTGCTCGCGTGCCCCGCGGACGATCAATGCGTCTTCTGCCATAACCAGGGTAATTTCGCCTCAGGACCGGGGGGAGACAAGACGCGGGGTCGCGTCGTTAGATTACGGCCGCGGCCCGCGCCACAGCTGCGCTGCCCTCCCTCGCCCACGCCCGCCTCCCATGCCGCACACCGACGCCATCGTGGTCATGACGACGCTGTCCTCCGCCGACGACGCGGTCCGACTCGTCCAGACGCTGCTCGAGCGCCGTCTCATCGCGTGCGGCTCGGTGCTCCCCGGCGCGCGCTCGCTCTATCGCTGGCAGGGCAAGATCGCCGACGAGCAGGAGGCCGTCGTGCTCCTGAAGACGCGCTCGGCGCGCCTCGAGACGCTCAAGCTCGCGTTCGAGGAGCTGCACCCGTACAAGGTTCCCGAGCTGCTGGCGGTTCCCGTGACCGCCGGCAACGCCAAGTACCTGGAATGGATCAACGGCGAAACGACGCTGTCGATCGCCTGAGTCACCGCCTCACGCTGAACCGCCGTATGCCGCATCCCGAATCCGCCGGCGCCGCCGCCGCGCCGCAGCCCTCCCCGCTCACGCCCCCCAACGCCGGCGAGCAGGAACGTCCCCTGCCGGCCGCCGACGAACGCGCCACGACGCGTCCCGCACCCGACGCGCTGCAGCAGGCGCGCACCTTCGCCGCCGCCGGCGAGACCGCGGCGGCGATGACGACGTTGCGGGCGCTCATCGCGCGCGAGCCGCGGCACGCCCGCGCGCGGGCGTATCTGGCCGAGCTGCTCGACAAGCGCGGCGACAGCGCCGGTGCCCTCGACGAGCTCGGACGCGCTCTCGAGGCGGCGCCTGACGACGTCGTCATCCTCTGTCAGCGCGCTCAGCTCCTGACGAACAAGGGGCGCTACGATCAGGCGGAAGCGGATCTGCGCAGCGCCGTCCGCGTCGATGCCGAGAGCGCCGACGTGCAGTTCCAGCTCGGCGTCCTGTTCTGCAAGCGTGCGCGGTGGCGGGAAGCCATCGAGCCGCTGCGCGCGGCGGTGGCCGGCGATCCCGATCGGGTGCAGGCGCACTACTACCTCGGCGACGCGTACAACAGCATCGACGAGCTGCCCTCGGCGCTGAGCGCCTACCAGGCGGCGGCCGCCCTCGATCCCACGCACCATCGCGCACTCCAGGCCATCGGGATCGTGCTCGACCGGCTGCGCCGACCCAACGACGCCGCCATCGCGTATCAACGAGCCCGCGAGGCGCAGCGGCGATGATCGAGGTCCGCGTCGAGGACCTCGCCTTCTACTCGGGGCATGCCGTCATCCGCCCCGCCACGGCGACGCTCGGCGCCACCACTCCCCTGCTCCGGCGGTTCGAGCTCGCCGGCGGCCAGAAGCTGCTCCAGCAGCTCGCCGTGTCCGAGCCGCTTCCCGTCGGCTCGGCGGTCGTCACCGGCGCAGGCGACCTGCCGGTCGAGCTGCTGGTCCACGCGATCGTCATCAGCCCCACCGAGCGTGTCACGCGCGAGGGCGTGCGCCGCGCGCTGCGGAGCGCGCTGCAGCGCACGCGCGAATGGCAGCTCGCCGACGTCGCCATTCCGCCGCTCGGGCTCGGCGCCGGCAACCTCGCCATCGAGGACAGCGCGGAGGTGCTCGCGGGTGAGCTGCGCACGCATGCGCAGACGTCGGAGTTTCCGCGCAACGTCACGCTCGTCGCCGAGACGCCCGACGAGGCAGCCGTGCTGGAGTACGCCGTGGGCCGGAGCGTCGCCTGATGCAGCGGCCCGGGAAGCGGACGCTCATCGCCGCGGGGATCCTCCTGCTCTGGGTGGCCGGGCTCGGCGTGCTCGTGCGACGCGAGCTCTTTCGCCCGCACTCGGAGCACCTCGTGGAGGCGGGGATGCGCGTCACGCCGAGCGCGACCTTCTACGCGGTGCTGCAGCGGGGCGAGCAGATCGGGTTCGCGTCGTCCACGGTCGACACGACCGACGGCGGGATCTCGCAGGAGGATTATCTCGTCGCCGACCTGCCGATCGCCGGAAAGCTGCACCGGGCGAGCGCACGCACGACGGTGAAGCTCACTCGCGCGCTCCGCCTCCGCTCCTTCGCGCTGGACGTCGACGCCGGCCAGACGCCGATCAAGGCGTCGGGCACAGTCGTGGGCGACTCGGTGCTCGTCCTCACGGTGAAGGGGATCGCCGGTCAGCCGACCGACACCCAGCGCGTACGTCTCCCCGGTCCGGTGCTGCTGCCGACGCTGCTGCCCATCGCCGTGGCGCTCGGCCCGCGCCCCCGTCCGGGAGCGAGCTACACGCTGCCGGTGTTCGATCCGACGTCGATGTCGCCACGCGACGTGCAGGTGAATGTGGAGGCGGAGAGCGTCTTCGTCATTCCGGACAGCAGCGTCTTCGACCGGGCCGCGAAGCGCTGGCAGGGTGCGCTGCCGGATACGATCCGCGCGTGGAAGATCGCCACCCCATCCACCGGCACGACCGGCGGCGCCTCGGGCTTCAATGGCTGGGTGGACGAGCAGGGACGCATCGTGCTCGTGAACCAGCTGCTCGGGCTCACCCTGGAACGGCGGCCGTACGAGGTCGCGTTCGAGAACTGGAAGGCCGACGCGCGAGCGCGCGGCACGCAGGTGAACGCCGACCAGGACATCTACGAGTCGACGGCGATCAGCGCCAACAAGCGGCTGCGCGAGAACCTCGCGGAGCTCAAGGTCCGCCTCACCGGGGTGGAGCTCGACGGGTTCGAGGTGAAGGGATATCGCCAGCGCCTGCGTGGCGACACGCTGACGATCACCCGCGAGGCGCCAGCCGCCCTGAAGGCGGCCTATGTGCTGCCCAACGGTGCCCGTGCCAGCGTGATGTCCCTCTTTCTCGAGCCCGAGCCGCTGCTCGAGTCCACCAACCCGGAGATCCGTGCCCTCGCCATCCGCCTTCGCGGGGCGGAGACGAACCCACGCGTCGTGGCGGAGCGCATCAACCGGTGGGTTTACGACTCGCTGCGGAAGGAGATCACGGTCGGGGTGCCCAGCGCGCTGGCCACGCTGCGGAGCCGGGTCGGGGATTGTAACGAGCATGCGCAGCTGTACGTCGCCCTGTCCCGCGCCGCGGGAATCCCGGCCCGGGTGGCAGCTGGTTTGGCGTATCTGGACGGCAAGTTTTACTACCACGCGTGGCCGGAAGTCTGGTTAGAGCGGTGGGTGGCGGTGGATCCGACCTTCGGGCAGTTCCCCGCCGATGCCTCTCACCTGCGCTTCACGATCGGCGGGCTTGGCCGGCAGGCCGAGCTGCTGCGCCTCATGGGGGCGCTGCACGTCGACGTCATCTCCGCCCACTAGGCGCCTGCGCGCCCCTGCCCTTCCTGCATGATCAGCCTGCGCCGGCTCACGAAGCAGTACGGCAGCTTCACCGCCGTCGACGCGATCGACCTCGAGGTCCCCCGCGGTGAGCTGTTCGGCTTCCTCGGTCCCAACGGGGCCGGCAAGACGACCACCCTCCGCATGATCGCCGGCATTCTGCGTCCCACCAGCGGGGCGATCTCGATCGCCGGCGTGGACCTCGCGGCGGACCCGATCGGCGCCAAGATGCGGCTCGGCTTCATCCCCGATCGACCCTTCATATATGAGAAGCTCACCGGCGCGGAGTTCCTGCGCTTCGTGGCCGGCCTGTACGACCAGGACGGTCCGGATGTGGAGCATCGCGGACGCGAGCTGCTCGCGCTGTTCGATCTCGAGGAGTGGAAGGACGAGCTGGTGGAGAGCTACAGCCACGGCATGCGACAGAAGCTCATCATCTCCAGCGCGTTCGTGCATCGCCCCGAAGTGATCGTCGTGGACGAGCCGATGGTGGGGCTCGACCCGAAGGCGGCAAAGATCCTCAAGGATCTGTTTCGCGAGTACACCCGCCGTGGCCATACGATCATGATGAGCACGCACACCCTCGAGGTGGCGGAGACGCTGTGCGACCGCGTCGCGATCATCGCGAAGGGAACGATCCGCGCCTGCGGTACGATGGACGAGCTGCGCCGGAGCGCCGACGCGGGAACGCAGGGGCTGGAGCAGATCTTCCTGCGGCTGACGGGGGAGAACGCGGCGCGCGAGCTGGTCGAGGTGCTGGATGCCTGAGGCGTCGGCGGCGGGGGTGCGGCCGGACCCGTCGCTCCTGCTCCTGCTGCGTCCCAAGTGGCTCACCGCGCGGGCACGGGCACTGTCGAACGAGCGGGGGCGCGGCGCGCGATTCGGCCTGCTCGCGGCGATGGGCGCGCTGTTCTGGACCTTCATCTACACGGTCCTCTACAAGCTGCTCCTGTATTTCCGCGGCGTGCCCGATCTCGGCCCCTTTCTCGCCGGGAAGCTGCTGGGGATCATCCTCGTCGGATTCTTCTCGATTCTGCTGCTGTCGAACATCATCACCGCGCTGTCGAGCTTCTTTCTCGCGCGCGACCTCGATCTGCTCGTCGCGGGCCCGGTGGACTGGCTCAAGCTCTACGGCGCGAAGCTGCTCGAGACCGGGGTGAACTCCAGCTGGATGGTCGTGCTGATGGCCATCCCGATGTTCGCCGCCTTCGGCGTGGCCTATCACGGCGGGCCGCTCTTTCCGCTCATCGTGCTTGCGGCGTTCGTGCCCTTCCTCGTCGTGCCGACGGTGATCGGCAGCGCGATCACGCTGGTGCTGGTGAACGTCTTTCCCGCGCGGCGCACGCGCGACATCCTCAGCGTCATCGCCGTGCTGGCGGCGGGCGGCATCGTCCTGCTGTTCCGCGTCATCCGCCCCGAGCGGCTGGCGCGCCCGGAGGGATTCCGCTCGCTCGTGGAGTTCGTCACCATCCTGCGCACGCCGACCTCGCCCTTCCTGCCGAGCGAGTGGGTGCAGCGCGCCGTGCTGGGATGGCTGAACTACCGGCCCGACTGGATGGCGGTGTATCTGCTGTGGAGCACGGCCGCCGCGGCGTTCGTGCTCGGCGCGCTGCTGCACCGCCGGCTGTACAGCATCGGGTTCAGCAAGGCGCAGGAGAGCGCGCAGCGGTTCGTGCGCGGCGGCGTCATGCGCCAGGCGAGCGACCGGATCCTCTCGCCGCTCGGCATCCTCAAGCGCGAGCTCGTGCTCAAGGAGCTGCGGCTCTTCTTCCGTGACACGACGCAGTGGTCGCAGCTCATCCTGCTCGCGGTGCTCGTGGTGGTGTACGTCTTCAACATCAAGTACCTGCCCCTGCGCGGCGAAGGGGTGACCTTCTTCCTCGTCAATGTCATCCCATTCCTGAATCTGGTGCTGGCCGGATTCGTGCTCGCATCAATCGCGGCGCGCTTCATCTTTCCGAGCGTCAGCCTCGAGGGACGCACCCTCTGGCTGCTGCGGTCGAGCCCGATGCCGGTGCGCGAGCTGTTGTGGGCCAAGTTCTGGGTCGGCACGACGCCGTTGCTGCTGCTGGCCCTCGGCATCGTGGGGGTGACGGACGCGCTGCTCCAGGTGAGCGACTTCATGTTCGCCGTATCGGTCATGACGATCACGATGATGACCTTCGCGCTGTGCGGGATGGCGCTCGGCTTCGGAACGCTCTTCCCGCAGTTCGAGACGGAGAACGCCGCGCAGATTCCGACGTCGTTCGGGGGGCTCGTGTTCATGATCGCGTCCATCGGGCTGATCGCGGGCGTGATCACGCTGGAGGCGCGCCCGGTGTACTCGTTCCTGTCGGCCCGCCTCTACGGCACGCCGACGTCGATGGGGGAGATGGTGTTCGGTTTCGGCATGGCGACGATGCTCTGCGTGGCGGCGACGATCATCCCGATCGGTGTGGCCAAGCGCCGGCTCGAGGCGGTGGAACGGTAGCCGTGCGACCGGCCATCTGTGCACTGCTCCTTGCGTCGGCGTGCGGGCCGCACGCCGACGACGACGCGAACGTCGCGCGCGGACGCGGGCTCGCGGCGGTGTCGCTCCCGCCGGTCGTCGAGGCCGCGGTGTACGATGCCGCGGCGCGCGCCTCGTTCGACGTCGGGCCGGGGCTCGTGTTGATGGCGCACCCGCGCCGCCTGCCGCGCACCGCCGGATACGAGGGTGGCGATCCTCTGCCGCAGCCACTTCTTCAGGCGCTGCGCGCCGGCGGCGTCGTTCGCGGCAGCTGCGATCCCAAGCACGAGGTCCCGCTCGACATGCCGCGGTGCCCTGGCGGGCAGGCCGGCTACGTGATTCGGGGTTCGCCGGTCGTGCGCATGGGCGGGGACACGATCCAGCTCAACTTCGCCGCCGAGGCGTTCGCACCGCTGACTGCTCAACGGCCCCAGGCGCTGCGCTTCGAGAAGATCTACCAGCTGGTGGGAGCCGGTACAGCCTGGCGCGTCGTGCGCGAGGCCCGCGTCAGAGGCGCCGGGTAGGCAGATCTCGCCGCTTGTCTTTCGGTGTTTGTTCGGTATACTCTCCCGGACACGCGACCGGAGGCGGCGATGGGCAAGGAGATGGCGCTGGGGCGGAAGCTCGACCTGTTGATGTCGCTCGCCCTGGATGACCGTGAAGGGATGCCCGCGAGGGCCGGCCAGGAGCCACCCGCGCCCCTCCCGCCGCGTCTGCGACACGTCAACGACGTCGGCGCGCTCCGCCCGTTGAACATCCGCGAGCTTCGCCCGCTCCCCGGCATGCGCATGTCGCTGCTCCGCGTCCTCATGACCAACGCGTGCAGCTTCAACTGCCACTACTGCCCCATGCGCCGCGACCGCTCGATGCCGCGTACGCTGCTCAAGCCGGAAGAGCTGGTGCGCATCTTCATGGGCGCGCTGCGGCAGGGATGGTGCGAGGGGTTGTTCGTCACCACCGGCATCCCCGGACGGCCGGTGAAGGTGATGGACGATCTGATCCAGGCGCTCGAGCTGCTGCGCGAGCGGCATCGCTTCCGCGGATACATCCACGTCAAGATCGTGCCGGGTGCGGAGACGGCGCAGATCGAGCGGATCACCGCGCTCGCCAGCCGGGTGTCGCTCAACCTCGAGGCACCCTGCGGCGAGACCCTCGCGCGGATCGCGCCCGACAAGAGCTTCGACCGGTCGCTCGGTACCCTCGAGGAGGCGCGCAGGCTCGTCGTGCAGGAGCGCGAAGCACAGGCGTACGGCCGCCCGTCCGATCAGCTCCATCCCGGTGGCGCCTCCGGGATGACGATGCAGTTCGTCGTCGGTGCGACGCCCGACTCCGACCGCTCGCTCATCGGCCGCGTCTCCGAGCTGTACGCGCGCGGCGGCATCCATCACGCCCACTTCTCCGCCTTTCGCCCGATTCGCGACACCCCGATGGAATCGGTGCGCGCGACGCCGGCCATGCGCGAGCATCGCCTCTATCAGGCGGACTACCTCATGCGGCGGTACGGCTTCGCCGCCGACGAGCTGGTGTTCGACGGCGGCGGGAACCTGCCGCTCGCCACGGAGCCCAAGGTCGCGTGGGCCCTCGCGCATCCCGAGCGCTTTCCGGTGGAGGTGCGCACCGCGTCGCGCAGCGCGCTGGTGCGCGTTCCCGGCATCGGGCCCGCCACCGCGCGCCGGATCGTCGCCGAACGAAGCTCGGCCATCCTGCGCGGCCTGAGCGATCTCCGCCGACTCGGCGTCGTCACCACCCGCGCCGCGGGCTTTCTCACACTCGGTGGACGCCGGCTGCAGACGACGCGGTGGTCCGAGCAGCTCGGATTCTGGGCCGCGGACGAGGAGGCCGGCGTGCCGCAGGTGATCTACGAAGTGAGCCCCGGCACTTTCCGCTAGGATCCGGACGGCCTACGCGGCAAGCCGACGGCCGCAGGACGTGCAGAAGGCGGCACCGGGCTCCGTCACGGCGGCACCGCACGACCCGCAGGCGCCCGGGAGGAAGGTGCCGCAACTCGAGCAATAGAGCGCGTCAGGCTCCGGGCGCGGGCCGCACCGGCCGCACTGCTTGAGCTTCGCGCGAAAGGCCAGCACGGCGGCTTCCGCGGCGTCGTCGCTCGAGGCGGGACTGGCGGCTCCGGCGCGCAGCGCGGCCAGCGCGCGCTCCGTGTAGCGCGTCCTGAGCTCGTCGTAGTCCGCATCGGACAGCTTGCCCGTCGCGCGGTCGAACTCGATCTCGCGGAGCGCGACCACGGCATCCTGCTCCGCCGCCGCCTCTACTGGTGCGTACGGGCGGGCGTGACGGAGTCCTGATGGCGCCGTCACGAGCAGCGGAAAGAGCACGTACGCCAGCGCGCCCACGGCCAGGATGGTGCCGACGACCAGCGCGAGCATCAGTCGTCCCGGCGGATGGCTGCGTCCAGCTGCGCGAGCTCGTCGGGCGTCGCCTGGACGTTCGCCGCCCGTGACGCGGGCCTGGCTACCGCGGCGGTGCGACGCTGCATGCCGCGCAGCACCACCATCACGGCCGCGGCGCCGGCGCCGAGTGCCGCGAAGGGCATCACGTAGCCAGCCCAGTTGAACCCTTCGCGCCTCGGCGCCATCAGCGCGCGCTCGCCGTAGGTGTCGACGAACGCATCGAGGATCTCCTGCGCGGAGTATCCTCCCTCGACGAGCGAGATGACATCGCGGTGCATCGCGGGCGAGACCTGGCAGGAGAAGTCCGTCGTGCGGCAGGTGTACACGTCGAGCGTGCACCCGCACTGGCAGCGGATCTCGTGCTCCAATGCGTCGCGCGCATCGGTGGACATCGAGGCGCGCGCGTTCGCCTTGGGCGGGCGGCGCACCGTCTTCGCCGCCTCCTGATTCATGTCGAACAGGTTGGACGTCGTGCCCTGCACCGGCGCGGCACCGCGATCGCCGGGCGTGCCCTGCGCGGCGAGCAGTCGGGGGGCAGCACCGATCGCCGCCGCGCCGAGCGCGAGCCGCGAGAGGAAGTCGCGACGGCGCATCACCGGCTCGCGGCCAGCTCGGCGCGTGGCGCGGGCGTCAGCTGGGCGACGTAGCCGCCGGCGCGGCGCCGCTCGGCCTGCGGCCACATGACGATCAGCCCACCGATCGCCATTACCATCCCGCCGATCCACACCCAGACGACCAGCGGATTGAAGCTGATGCGCAGCTCGGCGGTGTCCTCGCGCACGCCGGCCAGCACCACGTACAGGTCCATCGCCGCCGAGGTCCGGATGCCGACCTCGGTGCTCGGCTCGAACTGCGGCTGCTTGTTGCTGTCCACGTGCTGCCGCTTCTCGCTCGTGAGGATCCCTTGCCGTACGCCGTCGCGCCACACCTCGAGCCCCACGGCCGTCACGAAGCGATTGAGCGTCTCGGAGGTGGACACGCCCTGGCTGATGAAGGCCCAGCGGTGACCGAGCGGATCGATCAGCTCCCTGGTCTCGCCGGACTTGAGCTGCACGTCGTGGTCCTTCTTGAACGCCAGGCCGGCGAAGGCGCAGAACAGGATGACGATTCCCGCGTGGACGATGTAGCCGCCGTAGCGCCGCCGGTTCCGCGCGACCAGTCGCATCGCCGCAACGGGGATCGACTCGTCGTGCATGGAGTGCCGAGCGCCGATCCCCTTGTAGAACTCCTGCCCGATCGTGCCGGCGACGAAGCCGGCGAGCGTGTAGGCGACGAGGGCGTGGAAGTTCCGCATGCCGACTGCCACCAGCAGCACGCCGACGGCGAGCCCGAACAGCACCGGAAACCGGAACTGCCGGCGCAGGTTCGACGTCGACGCCTTCCGCCACGCGATCAGCGGCCCCACGCCGGTGAGCGCGAGCAACAGCAGCCCGAGGGGAATGTTCACCGTGTTGAAGAACGGCGGACCCACCGTGATCTTCGAGCCGCGCACCCACTCGCTGAGCACCGGGAAGAGCGTGCCCCACAGCACCGAGAAGGCGATGCCGACGAGCACCAGGTTGTTGTAGAGGAAGGCCGCCTCGCGGCTGACCATGCTCTCCAGCTCCGCCTTCGCCTCGAGATCCTTCAATCGCGTGGCGACGAAGTAGATGGTGACGCCGGTCGTCGTGAAGAAGAAGGTCGCGAACCATGCCCCCACCGGCGACTGCGCGAACGAGTGCACGCTCTCGATGATGCCGCTGCGCGTGAGAAACGTGCCGAAGATGGCGAGCAGGAAGGTGGTGACCACGAGCACCACGTTCCACTTCCGCAGCATCCCGCGCTTCTCCTGGATCATGATGGAGTGCAGGAAGGCAGTGCCCGTGAGCCAGGGGAGGAAGCTGGCGTTCTCCACCGGATCCCAGGCCCAGTACCCGCTCCAGCCAAGCTCCACGTACGCCCACCACATGCCGAGCGTGATGCCGACGGTGAGGAAGAACCACGACACGAGCGACCACCGTCGCACGACGCTCAGCCACTCGGCGTCGAGCTTGCGCGTGACGAGCGCGGCGATCGCGAAGGCGAAGGGAATCGCCGTGGCGACGTAGCCGAGGTAGAGGTTCGGCGGATGGATCGCCATCCCCGGGTTCTGCAGCTGGGGATTCATCCCGCGGCCGTCCGCGGGGACGAAGGCCAGGCGGTCGAACGGGTTCGCCTTGAAGCAGGTCGTGGCGATGAAGAAGACGAGAATCGCGGCGAGGGTGCCGCAGGCCCAGGGCGCCAGCTCGCGCGCACGCCGCTGGGCGGACCAGATCGCGATCGCGCTATAGAGGGAGAGGATCAGCGCCCAGAAGAGCATCGACCCCGCCTGCCCACCCCAGAACGCCGAGAACACGTAGACCTTCGGCATGTTCGCGCTCGTGTTCGACGCGACGTACCGCAGGGAGAAGTCGTGCGTGAGCAGCGCCGTCCACAGCCCGATCGACGCGAGGACGATCATCGCCGCCGTGGCGTAGAGCCCGCGACGACCGCTGGCCACGAGGTCGTCGCGGCCCAGCGAGCCACCAGTGAAGGAGGTGACCGCCGACCACGCGGCCATCAGCAGCGCCACCCACAACGACAGCTCGCCGACGAGGATCACGCGCGCGCTCCCGCCTTGTAGCCCGGCGTCTGCTTGTACTTCTCGCCGCCCGGCGCGTTCTCGTATCGCGACGCGCACTTCGCGAGGAGCGTCGTGGCGCGGAAGGTTCCGTCCTCGCCCATCCGTCCCTCGACCACGACGTCGACGCCGTCGGTGAAGGTGTCGGGGGCGATGCCGCGATAGACCACCGGGACGACGCGCGCGCCGTCGGTGACGCGGAAGGCGTACTCACGCCCGCCGGGGATGCGCTGGATGGAGCCTGGCACCACCCGCGCACCGATCTTCACGCCGGTGTTCCGGAACGTCGGATCGGCGTCGAGCTTCGTCGCGAGCTCGGTCGGGGTCAGGTAGTACATCCCCGTGTCCTGGATGGACGTCGCCATCAGGTAGCCGGCGGTGCCCAGCACGAGGGCACCACCGATGAGGAACTTCGTGCGCGCGGATGCCATGTCCCAATATAGAACGGCGGAGGGGACGAGCGGAGGAGCGGAAAACCCTACAGCAACATGAGCGGACGAGCGGAGGAGCGGAGGCCCTGGGGTCGGTCAGCGCGCCGTGTGGGTCAGCAGGAGGGTCATCGTCCCCGCCCCGGCGGCGTCCCAGGTGAGGTCGCGGACGCTGAACTCTCCCTTCACCCGGCGATCGCGCAGCTCCTTCCCCACGCCGAGCGTCGCGGTCGCCACCGACGCTCCGGCGAGCGACGCCCCGTGCGAGACGCCGGCGCCGCGCAGGGCGCCGTACCCCAGGCTCTGGGCGAGCGCCGACAGAAAGAAGTGCTGGGCCTTGTCCCGGCTCAGCCACGCGTCGGCGGCGTGGCCGGGTCCCGCCGGTCCGTGCAGCGAGAAGACGAGCAGGAGCCCCCGCATCAGGCCACGCTGCGCGTCGCGCCGCTGCCGAGACGGGCGCCGACCAGGGCGAGCGCCCGCTCGAGGAGCGCACGATTTCCGGGCATGTGAATCCAGCTGCTGGCGCCACTCGGGTGGGGCAGCGGGATCGCGACCGAGCGTCCTCCCTCGTGCGTGACCTCGTGCTCGCGGCCGATCACGTCGGCGAGCGGCCCCGGGCCGAGGAATCGGTCGATCGCCAGCCGCCCGACGGGAACGATCAGCGCGGGCCGGAGGATGCGCAGCTCGTCGGCGAGCCACCCGCCACAGCGCTCGCGCTCCCGCGGCGTAGGCACGCGGTCACCGCGGCCTGAGGGGTGCGGGCCGGGATAGCACCGCGTGATGGCGGAGATGTAGAGCCACTCGCGCGCGGTGGCCTCGTCCAGTCCCGCCGTCGCCAGCCATTGAAAGAGCGTGCGGCCCGCTCGGCCGGCGAACGGCTTGCCTCCGCTCGTTTCCATCTGGCCAGGCGCCTGACCGATCAACATCCCGCGCGGCGCACGGGCGTGCGAGACGATCGGCAGGACGTTCGGGTCGTGCGCGCATCGCCGGCACGCCGCCAGACGAGCACAGTGCGCGTCGAGCGCCGTGGCGAGCGCGTCAGGAGCGAGGGGCAGCGTGGTGCGGGGCACGGTCGCATTCTACCCTCTCCGCGCGGTGCGGTGCCAGGCGTGGCGGCTCCGGTGCAGCGTGGGCGGAACAGCGGCAGACGGCCACGGCCCGGCGACTACTCGGACCGGGCCGGACGTGTTCCCTGAGGCACTCCGGAGCCGGACTCGGTACGACAGCTACAAGTACAAGAGCAACTGCTGTTTGCCAGAGAGCACAGAGGACACAGAGAACGGCAAGGGCTTTGCTCTTCTCTGTGTCCTCTGTGGCTGATGGCTTTGCTTCTGTTTTGGTCGTTGTTGCAGAGATGGCTCGATGTGCCTGCGCATCCCGAGGCCATGGTTCGGCAGTGTCCAGCCGTTGTCCAGTCCTGTCCGTCTCCCGCTGTTCCAGGCCGGCGAACGAAGCTCACCCAGGGCGCTCACTCGCGACGAGCATGGCGTCGCCGTTCCGGGAAATGCCTGTCCAGGAATCGGATGAGCGCGCGCTCCTCGGCCGAGTGCGCGTACTCGTCCGCCGCCTGGCGGTAGCGACCCGAGAGCTCGATGGTCTCGCCGTCGTCGAGATAGCGCGCGATGACGATCGGATGCACGTACGACGATCGGCAGATCGCCGGGGTGTTGCCCAGCTCGGACGCGACCAGCCGCATCGCGGTGGCCACGTTGCGCTTCGCTTCGGTGGGCGACGCCGCCGGCCCGAGCTCCGCGAGCACGGTGGCCGCGCGCAGCGTGCCCCCCCAGGTGCGGAAATCCTTCGCGCTGTAGGCGACACCGAGCGTGTCGTGCAGGTATTCGTTGACGTCGCGTGCGGTGAGGTCGCGCCAGCGCGAGCCGTCACGATACCGGAAGAGCCGCGTGCCGGGGGTGGCGAGATGCCGCTTCACCAGCCGAGCGAGCTCGCGGTTCGTGACGACCTGCCGCTGCGGCACGGATTTCTTGCCGACGTACGTGAACACTGCGCGTCCCTTCAGGAGCTCCACGTGCCGCTTGCGCAGCGTCGCGATGCCGAAGGTCTTGTTCTCTTCCGCGTAGCGCTCGCCGCCGACGCGGAAGAAGCTCTCGCTGATGAGGCGGACCACCGCGGCCGCGACGGTCCGCCGCGACGGCGTGCGCGCGTTCGCATGCGTGCGGACCCGCGCACGGAGCGCCGGCAGCTCCTTCGCCAGCTCGCGCACACGGTAGTACTTGCGCAGCTGACCACGCTCCACCGCGCGCGGATGATAGCGATACTGCTTCCGCTGCTTGAGGTCGAGCCCCCAGGCCTGGATCTCGGCCCCCGCGCTCGCCGCCACGTGGACGTCCGTCCAGCCGGGCGGTATGACGAGACGACGGATGCGCTCGAGCGTGCGCGCGTCCGTCACCAGGCGGCCATCCGCGCGGCGATAGCGGAACCGGTTCTTCGAGCCTTCGCGACGGATCCATTCGGCCATAGTCGTGCGGCGTCGAAGGCAAATTGCGGTCCGCGCATGTAGATTCCGGATCGCGCTGCCACCCCTGGCCCGACGCCTCGCCCATGGTCTACGAGCTCCTCACCTTCGACGTCGCCGACCGGATCGCCACGATCACGGTCAACCGCCCGGACAAGCTGAACGCCCTCAACGACGCCGTCATGGACGAGCTGCGAACGGCGATCGCCGAGGCGCGGCGGCGCCGCGACGTCGGGGCGGTGCTGCTGACCGGCGCCGGGCGCGCGTTCGTCGCCGGCGCGGACATCGCCGAGCTCGCGGATCAGCGTGCGACCGAGGGGAAGGCGCGGGCAGAGCGCGGCCAGCGGGTGTTCCGTCGCTTCGAGACTTCGCCCAAGCCGACGCTGGCCGCCGTGAACGGCTTCGCCCTCGGCGGCGGGTGCGAGCTGGCGATGGCCTGCCACATGCGCATCGCCTCCGAGGCGGCGAAGTTCGGACAGCCCGAGGTGAAGCTCGGCATCGTGCCCGGGTACGGCGGCTCGCAGCGCCTGCCGCGCATCGTCGGCAAGGGGCGCGCCCTCCAGCTGCTGTTGACCGGCGAGATGATCGACGCCGCGGAGGCCTATCGGATCGGGCTGGTCAATCGTGTGGTGCCGGCGGCCGAGCTCATTCCCGCCGCGCGCGCGCTGCTGACCACGATTCTGGCCCAGGGCCCGCTCGCGGTCGCGCACTGCATCGAGGCGGTGGATCGCGGGCTCGACATGGGGCTCGACGACGCGATCGCCCTCGAGGCGTCGTACTTCGGCATGCTCTCGGCGACGAAGGACAAGGAGGAAGGGATGCGGGCCTTTCTCGAGAAGCGGCCGGCGATGTTCACCGGCACGTGATCCCCGCGGACGCGCGCGTCGTGCTGCGATCGCTCGCGCTGCGCGACTTCCGCAACCTGGCGCGGCTCGATCTCGTCATCCCGTCCGCCGGCGTCGCGATCGTGGGCGAGAATGGTCAGGGCAAATCGAACCTGCTCGAGGCGGTCTATTATCTCCACCTGCTCCGCTCCGTTCGCGGCGCGCGCGACGTGGACGTCATCCGCTTCGGCGCCGCCGGCTTTCATGTCGCGGCGCGCGCCGAAGGCGGCGTACACCACGAGCTGACGGCGGGGTTCGAGCGAACGGGCCGACGCAAGCGGGTGAAGCTGGATGGCATCGAGCCGCCGCGGTTGAGCGACGCGCTTGGCGCGCTGCCCTGCGTGCTCTTCTCTCCCGCCGACGTCGATCTCGTGGCGGGTGCGCCGAGCGCGCGGCGACGTTATCTCGACATCCTGCTTGCGCTGTCGTCGCGGCCGTATCTGGCGGCGCTTCAGCGCTATCGCCATGCGCTGGCCCAGCGCAACGCCGCGCTGCGCGACGCGGTGCGCTCCACCGGCGCACGGAGCGAGCAGCGGGTGGCCGTCTGGGAAGCACCGCTCGCCGAACATGGCGCGACGCTGTGGTGCGAGCGAGTGGCCTGGGCGTCGCAGGCATCGCCGCGATTCGCCGAGATGTGTGCGGCGATCGGTGAGCAGGCCCCGGTCGGGATGCGCTATGCCACCGCGCTGGAGCCGACCTCCCGCGAGCCCGCCGACGTGCGCGACGCGATCGCGCGCGCCCTCGAGCAGAAGCGTGGGCTGGACGTCCGGCGCGGGATCACCCACGCCGGTCCGCATCGCGACGATCTCGCGCTCACCCTCGACGGCCGCGAGCTGCGGGCGTTCGGCTCCGCCGGCCAGCAGCGCACGGCGGCGATCGCCCTGCGTCTGCTCGAGGGCGACACGCTGCGCGAGCGGCGTGGCGCGGCGCCGCTGCTGCTGCTCGACGATCCCTTCGCCGAGCTCGACGTGCGCCGTTCGTCGCGCATCCTGGAGCTGCTCGCGGCGCATGGGATGGGGCAGACCATCCTGACCGTGCCGCGCGAGACCGACATCCCGCCGGCGCTGACGCAGCTGGACCGTTGGCGGATCGAGGCCGGCGTGGTGCACAGCGACCGCACGATGCGACAGGGCGCGGCATGAGCCCGGCGCGCAAGAAGCCGGCAGCCATCGGCGACGTGTTGGCCGGCGTGCTCCAGGACACCGGCATCGCCGCCCGGGTCGAGCAGGCGGGGATCATCCCGGAGTGGAGCACCCTCGTCGGCGCGCAGATCGCCGCCGTCGCCGAGCCGATGTCGGTGACGGCCGACGGGACGTTGTTCGTGAACGTGACGACGAACGCGTGGATGAACGAGCTGTCGCTGATGGAGCCCGAGCTCCTGCGCGCGCTGAACGCGAAGGAGGGGCGGGCTCCGGTGAAGCGGATCCGGTGGCTGCTGCGCCGGCAGTGACCCATGGGGTGAGGACGGGCGACGAAGCGGACTCGTGCGGTGCCGCAAATCATTGTGGAGCAAGGCTTTAGCAGGAGGCCGCCTGGTTGCATAACTACGCATTCCGGATTAGATTTGTGCGTCTGGCCTGCGGGGCCGGGTTCGGTGTGTATTCGGTAGGCGTTCTCAGCGACATTCGCGAGTGGAATTCATGACCAAGACGACGGACAAGCCGGCGACGAGCGAGTACAGCGCCGGCAAAATCACGGTGCTCAAGGGCCTCGAAGCGGTCCGCAAGCGCCCCGGCATGTACATCGGCTCCACGTCCGAGCGCGGCCTGCACCACCTCGTCTACGAGGTCGTGGACAACTCCATCGACGAGGCGCTGGCCGGCTTCGCCGACCATGTGAGCGTCATCATCCACGCCGACAACTCCATCACGGTGGAAGACAACGGGCGCGGCATTCCCGTCGACATCCACCCGATCGAGAAGATGCCCGGCGTCGAGCTCGCGATGACCGTGCTGCACGCCGGCGGCAAGTTCGACAAGGACACCTACAAGGTTTCGGGCGGACTGCACGGCGTGGGCGTCTCCGTCGTGAACGCGCTCTCGGAGCGCCTCAAGGTGTGGATCCGGCTCAACGGACAGGAGCACTACATGGACTTCATGCGTGGCGACACGCAGACGAAGCTCAAGGTGCTCGGCGACGTGCCGAAGAAGCAGACGGGCACCAAGGTCTGGTTCAAGCCGGACCACCTGATCTTCACGGAGCTGGTGTACAACTACGCGACCCTCGCGTCGCGTCTCCGCGAGCTCTCGTTCCTGAACAAGGGCGTCACGATCACCCTCAAGGACGAGCGCCCGGAGCAGGAGAAGGAAGAGACCTTCCTCGCCAAGAACGGGCTGCGCGAGTTCGTGCAGCATCTCAACGTCGGCCGGAAGTCGCTGCACAACGAGGTGATCTACCTCGAGACCTCGCGCGACGACATCGGCATCGAGCTGGCGATGCAGTACAACGACGGCTATCAGGACACCGTCTTCTCCTTCGTCAACAACATCAACACCCACGAAGGGGGCACGCACCTCACCGGCTTCAAGAGCGCGCTCACGCGCGTGATCAACCAGTACATCCAGAAGTCCTCGCTCTCCAAGAAGGACAAGGAAACCACGCTGTCCGGCGACGACGTGCGCGAAGGGCTCGTCGCCGTGCTGTCGGTGAAGGTCAAGGAGCCGCAGTTCGAGGGACAGACCAAGACCAAGCTCGGCAACTCCGAGGTCGAGTCGGCGGTCAAGGCGGTGGCCAACGAGTGGCTCGGCGCGTACCTCGAGGAGCATCCGCGCACGGCCAACATCGTGATCGAGAAGGCGATGTCGGCGGCGCGGGCGCGCGAGGCGGCACGCAAGGCGCGCGACCTCACGCGCCGCAAGAGCGCGCTCGACATCGGCAACCTGCCCGGCAAGCTCGCCGACTGCTCGCTGACGGATCCGGCCCTGTGCGAGATCTACCTCGTCGAGGGCGACAGCGCCGGTGGCAGCGCCAAGCAGGGACGGAAGCGCGAGTTCCAGGCGATCCTGCCGCTGCGGGGCAAGATCATCAACGTCGAGAAGGCGCGCATCGACAAGGTCCTCTCGAACGAGGAGATCCGCACGATCATCACCGCGATCGGGACAGGGATCAAGGACGAGTTCGAGCTCGGCAAGGCGCGCTACCACAAGATCATCATCATGACGGACGCCGACGTCGACGGCGCCCACATCCGCACCCTGCTCCTCACCTTCTTCTACCGGCAGATGCCGGAGCTGATCGAGGCGGGCTACGTGTACATCGCGCAGCCGCCCCTCTTCCGGGTGGCCAAGGGGAAGGAAGCGTACTACGCCTACGACCTGAAGGAGCGCGACGACATCGCCAAGCGCATGGTGCCCGACGGCAAGACGGGGCTCAACATCCAGCGCTACAAGGGCCTCGGCGAGATGAACGCCGACCAGCTCTTCGACACGACGATGGACCCCAACACGCGCACCCTGCTCAAGGTCAACATCGAGGAGGCCGTGATGGCCGATGAGATGTTCCGCAAGCTGATGGGCGACGAAGTCGAGCCGCGGCGCCAGTTCATCGAGGACAACGCGAAGTTCGCGTCGAACCTGGACATCTGACCGGCATCACGAGCGGACGAAGGGCGACGACCACTGCGGTCGTCGCCCTTCGTCACGCTCAGCGCGGCGCGACTCCAGGCAGCCGCGCGATCCCGACTTCGAGCAGCCAGATGCCGCTCCGGATGTCCGGCAGCCGATGCCAGGTCACGCCGGTCCGGAACCCGACGGTCCCGGTGCCCAGCACGGCGGCCGCACCGAGGTTGTAGCCGGCCGTTCCTCCGCCACCCCCTTCCGCCGCTCCGCCCACCAGCGTCAGGCCAGCGGCGGGCAGCAGCAGGACGCCGGGCGCGATCGACAGCGGAACGGTCGCGTCGAACCGGGCGCCGAGCACGACGACGCCCGCCGCCAGCGTGCGAGGTATCGTGCCGATGGCGATGTCGGCACCCAGCCCGCCGGGCGCCACCTGGGTGAAGCTCATGCCGACCGTGGTCAGCTCGAGTGGCGCCGCCTCCCTGCCGCTTCCCAGCATTCCCAACGACCCACCGATGATCCAGCCCTGCCGCTTCACGGCGGACGAGTCCTGCGCGCCGAGACGTCCCCCGATCATTGCGAGCAGCGTCGCCGCCACGATCGCCGCCCGTGCCGTGCCCCTGCCGACCCAGCGCCTCCCGCGAAGTCCGAACATGCGACGCTCCTGGTGAACTGTTTGGCGGTGTCGGCGTAGGCCGACCGCGATGCGTTCGGTGTGTCACGGAACGCGTGGTTCGGCGCCGATTCGGCTCATCTCCCCAGAAACGGCAGAGCGCCCATCGTCACAGGTGACGATGGGCGCTGCGACCCGCAGGTACCCGCGAACTAGAAGACCAGACCGACGCTGTGCCGGGTCATCCGCGTCGGCACGCCCGCGACCTGGGCCATCACGTACTGGCCGCGGTAGGCGAGGCGGAGTGGGCCGATGAAGGGGATCGAGACCATGCCACCCACCGATGGACCCTGGAGCTTTGCCGTGACCGGCGCGACGGTGGTGTCGGTCGGCATCGTGGTCTCGGCGTACGTGGTGTATCCGCCAAGCGCCGAGATCCGGAGCGGGTGGACGTTGATGAGATCGAGCGAAACTCCGCCACCGACCATGGTCGAGCGGTATCCGCCCCCCTGGCCGTATTCCGGCGCGCCATAGAGGCCGATGCCATGAAAGCGCACGCCGAGGAACGTGAGTCCCGCGACGTGACCGCTCGGCGGCGTCAGACCGTCGGGCGACTTGATCGGGGTGAACGAGCCGAGCACGCCGAAGGTGACGTCGACGCCGGCGCGGCGGGCGTTGAAGGCGGGTTGATCCGCCTTCTTCTCCGCCGGTGCGGCCTGCTTCGTCACAGGTGCCGCGGCCGGTGGTTGCGTCGCCGGCTGCTCCGCGACGCGTTCCGGGGCAGGGGCCGGGGCCGGGGTCGGCGCCATCGGCGCCGGGGCGGCCGCGGGCTGAGTGGCGACCCGCTC
>JABFYH010000038.1 GCA_013361335.1 Gemmatimonadaceae bacterium
CGCAGCGGGCGCGGGCGACGGCACCGGCGATGGCGCCGCCGCGGCCAGCTCGCTGTAGAGGATCCGCTTCTTCTTCATTCCTGATCGTCCGCGACGTCGGCCACGAGGGCAGCGTCGATCACGCCAAGGCGACGCATGCCGCCCACGAACAGCGCCTGGGTGGCCAGGGTGTTCACCCGGCGCGGCACCCCGCCGCTCCGCGAGGCGAGCGCCTCGATCGCGTCGGCGGTGAAGATCTCGCGCGTCGCGCCGGCGACCCGCAGCCGGTGCTCGACGTAGCCGCGCACCTCGCTGGCGTCCATCGGCTCGACGTGAAAGCGCAGGCTCACCCGCTGATCGATCTGCGGACGCTTGCGCACCCGGTCGCGCAGCTCGGGCTGGCCGAGGAGCACGACGTGCAGGTGCTTGTCCTGACGGTCCTCGTGGTTCGTGAGCAGACGGATCTCCTCGAGCAGGGACGGGCTGGCCAGCTGCGCCTCATCAACGACGAGCACGGGTCGGCGTCCGTTACGGTGGAGCTCGCCCAACTGCGCCCTCAGCGCCTCGGTCATCGCCAGCTTCCCGCGCGGGGGTCGCTCGATCCCGACGCCCTGCGCCAGGAGCGCGAGGAGCTGGGTGGGCGTCACCCGCGGATAGGGCACCGTCACCACGTCGCAGGCTCCTCCCGCGAGCCGCTCCGTCAGGGCGCCGGCGAGCATCGTCTTGCCGCATCCGATCTCCCCCGTCACCAGGGACAGGCCGCCCCGAAGCTCGGTGGCGTCGTAGACCAGCCGCGCGAACCCCTCGGCGAATGCCGGCGACCGATAGATGAACGCCGGGTCGGGAGTGTTGGCGAAGGGCCGGCGAGCGAGCTGCCAGTGGGCTTCGGTCATGCGAGCCCACGACGCGCGGCCAGCAGCGACACGATTCCCGGCGCGATGCCGCTCAGCGGGAGCTCGCGGTCGGCGCCGGCGCGTTGGAGCGCCGCCTGCGGCATGCCGTAGATCGTCGACGTGGCGCGGTCCTGGACCACCGCCATCCCGCCCCGTTCGCGCATGCGCCGCAGTCCCTCGGCGCCGTCTCGCCCCATCCCCGTGAGCACCACACCCACGGCGGCCCGGCCGAAGTGATGGGCCACGGAGTTGAAGAGCGGGTCGGCGGCGGGGCGGACCCCCCAGACCGGCGGGTTCTGATCGAGGACGATCCGCGTCCCGCCCTGCCCGTCCGCGGCGACGCTCATGTGCGAGCCGCCGGGGGCGAGGTACACGCGGTTCGTCCGGATCGCCTCGCCGTCGATGGCCTCGGCGACCCCCAGCTTGCTCATCAGGTGGAGCCGCGCCGCGAGGCTCCGCGTGAATCCCGCCGGCATGTGCTGCACCACGAGCACCGCGGCCTCGAGGTCGGCGGGCAGGTTGGGGATCACCTCGGCGAGGGCGCGCGGGCCGCCGGTCGACGACGCGATCGCGACGGCGGCCGTCGCGCCGGTGGGAAGCACCGCGGGCACGGCCGGTCGGGCAGGCGCGACGAAGCGCGGGCGGGCGAGCGCCTGCACGCCGGTGAGGTTCACCTGGGTCGCCGCACGCAGGGCGTCGAGCAGCGTGCCGGAGATGGTCGCCAGATCGAGGCTGATCGGTCCCGACGATTTGCGCACGAAATCCACCGCGCCGAGCTCGAGGCAGCGCAGGGTGAGATCGGCGCCGCCGTCAGTCGCGGCTGCGCTCAGCATCACGACCGCCCGTGGCGTCTCGCTCATGATGTAGCCGAGCGTCTGCAGCCCGTCGAGCTCGGGCATCTCGACGTCGAGGGTGACGATGCAGGGATCGAGGGCGTGGATCTGACGCAGGGCGTCGAGCCCGTTGCGCGCCGTGCCGACGACGCGGAAGTCCGGCGAGCCATCGATGATCTGCGTGATGAGACGGCGCATGAACGCGCTGTCGTCCACCACGAGCACCGTGGCCGGCGCCTCAGATGACACGATCGCCCTTCTTGAGCGAACGCACCTCGAGCCGGCCGTCGGCCAGATGGAAGTACACGCTGCGCCCGTAGTCGAGCCCCGTGTCCTCGGCGATGATGGGTACGCCGGAGGCGGCGAGGGCCTCGCGCGTCGCCGCGACGTTGCGCTCCCCGACGTTGATGCCGGTGGCGCTGACGAGCTGCCCGAACATGCTCGCCCCGCCGACGATCTTCGCCTGGACGCGTGCGTGTCGCGTCCCCATCTCCCGCATCTGCTCCAGCATGAGGGGGACGATGGTATCGGGAAACTTGGCCGGGTTGCCGGTCTCCCGCGACATCGCCTGGTTCGGAAGGAGGATGTGCGCGAGCGCGCCGATCTGCGTGTCGCGATCGTACAGCGCGATGGCGACGCACGAGCCCAGCCCGATGGTCGCGATCACCTGCGGACCGCGGGCCACGGCGTAGTCGGCCACCTTCACCCGGATCTCCGTGGCGGCGCGGCTCATAGCGGCCGGAAGATCCGCTCGCGGCCGTCGACGACGGCGAAGCGGGTGCGCGCGGTGCCGAGCAGGGTCTCCACCTTGCCGAGCACGAGGAACCCGCCGGGCGCGAGGGCCTGGTGGAACTTGTCGAACAGCCGCTCCTGGGTCTCGCGATCGAAATAGATCATCACGTTCCGACAGCAGATCAGCTGATGCGCGCCGGGCGGCGCCGCCTCGGCGAGGAGATCGCGCCGCTCGAAGCGCACGAGACGCTTCACCTCGGGCACGACGGTGAAGGGCGGTGTCGGGGCGAAGTAGCGGCGGCGCAGATCGGATGGGGTGTCGGCGAAGTCCCCTTCCTCGAACGAGCCGACGGCCGCCGCGGCGAGGCACCGCGCGTCGATGTCGCTGCCGAGGACCTTCACCCGGCGGTCGGCCTCGGCGGCGGCGCCCACCTGGGCGGCGTGCCGGTGGAAGAGGGCCGCGAGGGAATACGGCTCCTCTCCGGAGGAGCAGCCGGCGCTCCAGACGTTGATCGTCGCCGTCGGTTGGGCCCAGAGCGCGGGCACGACCTTCTCGGCGATCGCGTTGTACGTCTCCCAGTTGCGGAAGAGCTTCGTGACGTTGATGGTGAGCGCGTCGAGCAGGCGGTCGTACTCCGCCTGATCCTGGTCGAGGACCTGCGCGTAGTCGGCGTAGGTGTGCACGCCGCGCGCGCGCATGCGGACGGCGATGCGGCGGCGCAGGCACTTGTCCTTGTAGCTCGCGCAGCCGAACCCGCGGTCGCGGGAGATCTTCGCGGTCAGCGCCGCGAAGCCCGCGTCGGTCAGGTCGTTCATGCTACAGGACCTGCCGGACGGCGTCGAGGTTGGTGCGCACGATCGCGTTGCCGGGATCGAGCTCGAGGGCCTGCTCCCAGCAGCGGACGGCTTCGTCGCGCTCCTGCCGCTTGAATCGGATGTTGCCCAGCTTGAGGTACACGTCGTCTCCGAGCCTGGCGTTCAGCTTGATGGCGCGCTGGTAGCACTCCAGCGCGTCGTCGTAGCGGCCAGCGCGATAGTGGCAGTCGCCGAGGTTCTTGTGGATCTGCGGCATCCCGACGTCCTCCAGCACGCCCTTCTCGGCGGCGTGGAGCGCTTCGGGATGGTAGCCACGGCGTTCCTGGATGGCGGCGAGGTTGTTGTACAGCGGCGCGGCGTGCGGGTGCACGCCGAGGCCCTCGGTGAGGAGCGCGAGCGCGCGTTCGAGCTCACCGAGCAGGGCGGCGGTGAGGGCGGCGTAGTGGAACCAGGCCGCCGTCGGCGGGCGGGTGCCGAAGAGCGGGCGCGCCATGGCAAGGGCCGCGTCGGCAGCGGCGACGTCGCCGGAGCGGAGGGCGATCACGCCGACGGAGGTCTGGATGCGCGGGTCCTTGGCGCCGCCGCGGCGGACCGCCTCGTCCAGGGCGACCTTGGCCTTGTCGTACTTGCCGAGCCGCTCGAGCGCGTACGCCAGGTTGTGCAGCGCGGCGGGACGCGCGCCCGGCTGGGCGCAGCATTCCTCGAAGGCGACGGCGGCGTCGTCCCACTTGCCCTGGCGCATCAGGGACAGGCCGATGTAGAAGCGGGCGGGGGCATCGTCGGCGCGAAGGTCGGTGACGCGGCGGAACTCGCGCATCGCCTCGTCGAGCATCCCCGTCTTATAGAATGCAATTCCGAGATTTCTGTGCTCGTCGACGCGAGAGTCGCTGACGACCGGCTCGGCGGCTTTCGTCTTGCCGACGCGCTGGGCGAAGCCGGCGCTGACGAGGCCGTAGATCGCCTTGCCGGCGTCGAACTCGCCAAGTCCCGACTCCTCCATGATCGAGGAGACGTCGCGCCGGCCGTCGAGCAGATCGACGACCAGCTCCTGCTCCCGCGTCAGGACGACGGCGCTCTCCTCGAGCTTCTTCCGATCGACGTCGAACACGAGATCGAACGCCGGGATCTTCTTCTCGATCAGCGTCCACTCGTCGACGCGCCGCGCGCCCTCCAGCAGCAGCGACTCGGGGTTGATCGACACCTGGAAGTCCTGCTCCTCCGGGCGCACGTCCGCCTCGAAGTTGAACGTGCCCTGCATCCAGGTGAAGAGGAAGTACACGGCTTCCTCGATCTGGAGGCGGATCTGCTGGTGCAGCGCGTCCTTCGTGATCGCCCCCTGCGCCACGAGCAGCTCGCCGATGCGCTTGTCGCGATGGAGCGCCTGCGCGTTGATCGCCGCCTCGAGCTGCGCCTGGGTGACCGAGCCCGCCTTGACGAGGATGTCGCCGATGCGGTCGCGCCGATTCACGATCGACGCGTAGCAGATCTGCCCCTTGTCGAAGTAGATGTAGCCGAAGTTGTTGCGATGCGTGACTGCCAGACACCCTGTTTTTTTTCCCATGGCAAGGAGCTGCAGCACGTCGGGGAGGCTCGCCTCCTTGAGACTGCCCTTGATCGCCATCAGCGCAGCTCCTCGACGAGGCGACCGGCGGCGTCAGGCCACTCCCACACGATCTTCTCGTCGTCGAGGAAGAAGACGTCGGCCGCCTGGCGCACCGTCGGCGGGGGGGACGGCGCCGCGCCGACCGCCGGCTCGAGCGTCTGCTTCGCGAGCGGGAGGGTGACGGGACCGCCCGACGTTTCCGCGGCGGCGAGGATGCGATGCACCGTGCCGATCAGCTCGCGCACACTCGCCGCGGAGCGCTCGGCGAGATACGCGAGGAGCTCCGGCGTCGTCGGTACGCGGGCGTCGGCGAGGAAGCGGCCGAACAGCTTCTCGCGCAGCGTGCGGTCCGGCACGTTCAGCTCGGCCACGAGCCCGCCCTCGAAGCGCGAGCGCAGCCGCTCCTCGAGCCCTTCGATCTGCTTCGGCGGAACGTCGCTCGCGAACACGAGCTGCTTTCCCGCGGCGTGGAAGTGGTTGAAGACGTGGAACAGCTCGTCCTGCGTGCGCTCCTTTCCGCCCACGAACTGCACGTCGTCGATCAGCAGCACGTCCGCGGCGCGGTAGCGCGCGCGGAAGCGCTCGATCGTGCCGTCCTGGAGCGCGGCGATGAGCTCGTCGATGAAGAGCTGGGCCCCGACGCAGGCCACGCGACAGTTGGCGCCGCCTCGGCGCGCGAGCTCGTTGCCGATGGCGTTGAGCAGGTGGGTCTTGCCCACCCCGCTCGGACCGGAGAGAAAGAGCGGGTTGTAGCGGTGGCCGGGCTCGGCGATCACCGCGTCGGCGGCGCGCACTGCCATCTGGTTCGACGGGCTCTCCTCGAACGACGCGCGGGCGAAGGCGCCCTGCGGGCCCGCCGGCGGCACCGCTCCGGCCAGCGCGCGCTCGACGAACGCCTCCGCCTCGGTCAGCCGCTCCGGATCGCGAAAGAGCTCCGAGCCGCCGAGCGCCGGATCCACCGATGACGCCTTCTGCTCGAGATCCTTGAGCTGATCGATCGCCTGTGCGAAGCCGCGCAGCAGCGCCTCCCAGTTCTCCGGCGGCTGCTTCTCCGTCATCAGCCGCTCGAGCGGGCCGGTGCGATAGCCTTCCCCCTTCCAGAATCCCACCGCCTCGCCGACCCGCACCTTCCAGGGCTCGATCTGCGCCGCCACGGCGCTCGCGATGTCGGTGAGAAAGCTGAAGAACTCGTCCTGCTTGGCGGCCGTCGGCGAGCTGGCGGGGGCGGGCTCCGGAACGCCGACGAGGGTGTTGACCTGCGCCGGCGTGAGGGAACCGTCGGTCGCCTGCGCGGCGGCGAGGCGGTTGAGCGCGCCCTGCAGCTCTCGAATGTTCGTGAACTCGACGCGCGCGAGCTCCTCGATCACGCCGGGCTCGAAGGTGACGCTCCGCTCCTCGCACTTGGCGCGCAGGATGGCGACGCGCGTCTCGTAGTCCGGCACGCCGATGTCGACGATCAGGCCGCCGCTCAGCTTCTGGATCAGGCGCTCGTCCACGTCGGCGATCTCCGCCGGCGGACGGTCGCTCGTCATCACGATCTGGCGCTTGCTCCCCTGCAGCGAGTTCAGGAGGCGCAGGAGCTCGCTCTGCGTCTCGCGCCGTCCGGTGAGGAACTGCATGTCGTCGATCAGCAGGACGTCGACGCGGCCGTAGCGCTGCTTGAAGCGATCCATCTCGCCGGTGGCGATGGCGGCGTGCAGCTGCTCGACGAAGTCCTCGAGCGGCACGTACTCGATCGCCATGTCGGGATGCCGCGCCATCGCCTGGTTGCCGATGGCGTGGGTGAGGTGCGTCTTGCCGAGCCCCGCGCTGCTGTAGATGAACAGCGGGTTGTACACGGCGCCGGGCGCGTCGGCCACGGCATGCGCGGCCGCGACGGCCAGCCGGTTGGCCGAGCCGACGATGTAGTTGTCGAACCGCGCCCGCTTGTCGGCTCGCATCCCTACCTGGTGCCCGCTCCGGCGGCGGTACCGGGGGCGGCGCCGGCGGCGCTCAGGCGGCGCAGCACCTGCTCGGAGATCCCGCGCAGGGTCTCGAACACCCCCGGGCCGTGCAGCGCGTCGGCGGAGAACTCCGGCGAGCCGCGGAAGTTGATCGCGTCGGAGAGCTCGGCCACCGGCAGGATCAGCTCCTTGGGCAGGTCCTGCTTGTTGTACTGCACGACGATCGGCATCGCGCGCGGGTCCACCCCCTGCTCGGCGAGGTTCGCGTGCAGGTCCTGGAAGCTCTCGATGTTCTCGTCGAGCTGGCGCGCCTGGCTGTCGGCCACGAACACGACGCCGTCGGCGCCCTGGAGGACGAGCCGGCGCGTCGCCTGGTAGTAGACCTGCCCCGGCACGGTGTAGAGCTGGAACTTCGTGGTGAAGCCGGAGATCGAGCCGAGGTCGAGGGGGAGGAAGTCGAAGAACAGGGTGCGGTCGGTCTGGGTGGCGAGCGACACCATCTTCCCCTTCCGATCCTCCGGCACCTGCCCGTAGATGTAATGCAAGTTCGTCGTCTTCCCCGAGCGGCCAGGCCCGTAGTAGACGATCTTGCAGGTGATCTCGCGTGTGGCGTAGTTGACGAGCGACACGAGCGGAGGGCGCGGAGGGAGGCTAGGCGCGTCCGAAGAGGACGGCCAGATTGTGGTTCAGATCCCGCTCGAAGTGCTCGGCGAGAGCGGGGGTGGTGGGTGCGACTTCCTTCGGGGCCGCGCTGGCGAGCGCCGCGACCAGCTCGTCGAAGTAAAGACGAACGAGACCGAGGGAGCTTTCAGATCCGAAGACGGTGAGGAAGATGAACGTGCCCCGCGGCCAGAGGGCCTCGGCTAAAAATATCTGACGCTCACGGCCCACGTGGTGCAACCCGCGGAAGGGCCGTCCGTCGAGCAGCTTGCCCAGCTCTCCCGACGAGGCGTGGATGCCGGCGGCCAGCGCGCAGGCCGACATGACGTCGACCGCGCGCGCAAAGCCGTGTTGCGCCAGCACCTGGCCGCTGGGATGCAGCAGCAGCGCCAGCTCCGCCCCCGTCTCGGAGACGAAGTGCTTGAGCGGTGCCTCGATCCAGGCCTCGACGACGCCGATCTGCATCACTCGTTACCCCCCGCCGCCAGCAGGCCATCGATGGCCTTCAGCAGCTCCACCCGCACGAGCCCGACGTTCACCGCCGCTTCGGCCACGACGACCAGCACGAGCGAGCCGCCGCCGACCGCGCAGAGCCGACCGCCCGGCGCCTCGAGCTGCATGAACGACACGGCGCCCATGCCCGCGGCCCGCGCCGACAACCGCGCCTTCCGGTAGAGCGACGCCGCGAGCGCCGCCACGCGATCGCCGTCCTGGCCGATCTGGAGGTTGGAGTCGACGACGATGCCATCGCGCTCGCTCACGACGAGTGCCGCGGTCACCCCCCGCTGCCGCGTGAGTGCATCGAGCATGGAGGCAAACGGGGTCGCCACTAGACGCGCCCCCCGAGCCACTTGAGCGCCCGTTCGCTGCAGCGGTCCAGCAGCCGTCGGACGAGGCCGAGCGGGGTCGTGCGCGAGGTGGCGAGCACGAGGAGCCCGTCGCCCTGCGACGGCGCCATCGCGACCACGGCCACCTCGGTCTCGAACACGATCGACGTCCACTCGCCGAGCGCCAGATGCCGGGTCGCGCGCCGCGCGGCATCGGTCACACCACTCAGCTCGGCGCCGACCTCCTGCGCGACGTCGCGGCCGTCGTAGGCGACGTACGCGCCGGCGAGGACGAGCCCACCCGAATCCAGGAGCATCGCCGTCTGCTCGGCGTCGCTCAGCACGTCGGCGAACAGGAAGCGCGGGTCGTGGGTGGTGCCGGCGGGCAGTCGCACCTCGCGCCGCGCGTCGATGGGTGCCCGCGAGGTCGCGGGCGTGGCGCGCACCTGGGCGCGCGCGGCACGCACGTTCGCCAGCGCGAGCGCGACCCCCTCGTCCGTGTCTCCGCGAGCGACGGCGTCGCTGAGATACTGTTCGGCCTGCGGAAGCTTTCCCTGCTGGAAGCACACGAAGCCCATGCCGCGCAGCGCGCCGTGATGGCCCGGCACGAGGCGAAGGACCATGTCCCACTCGTCGAAGGCGCGCTGGAGATCGCCCTGGTCGACGGCGATCCGGGCCAGCAGATCGTGGCCGTCGGGAAAGTGCGGGTGCCGCTCGAGCCCGCGCGTCGTGACCTTGAGCGCGAGGTCGAGCTGGCCCTGCTTCCGGAGCGCCTCGCCCAACGGCACGAAGACGCGGCTCGCGGGATCGCGGGCCAGCTCGTCGCTGAG
>JABFYH010000197.1 GCA_013361335.1 Gemmatimonadaceae bacterium
CCGATCGGCGCAGATCGATCGCGCGCGGCGGATCGTGCTGATCGACAGCGCGGACCTCAATGGCCCCGCCGACGTCGCGTCGCTCTCACGCCCCGCCGAGCCGACAGCGGCGATGGATGGGCTTCGCGCCGCCGACCTCGCGCCGCCCCCCGAGGTGCGCACTGCAGAAGGCGCCGAGGAGACCGTCATCGAGCGACGGCCGGTCGTGTACGAGGAGGTCGTCGTCCGGCGTCGAGTAGTGGACCCGGCGACGCCGGACGCCGATCGCCCGATCGACCCGCCACGCTGATCGCGGGCGGCACAGCAAGACAACCCGAGCGGCAACTACCCCATCTGCCGCTGACTGCGTAGCGACGCGTCGGAGCGCAAGGGACGTCGCGAGGCTGTTGTCCGGGCCGTGGTCCAGGTAGTTCATTCGGCCAGCTCAGGTCCGCGCTGTTCGAGCCCCACCGGGCGGAGCCCGCTCGCGTTGTCTGCCGTTTTGCCGCGGACTAGCTTTCCCGCATGCCCGACAAATCGAGAATTCCCGTCATCGTCGCCGCGGCCCGCACGCCGATCGGCAAGTTCCTCGGCTCCCTCGCCTCGGTGTCGGCGCCCGCCCTCGGTGCGACGGCCATTCGCGCCGCGCTCCAGAAGTCCGGCGTGCCCGCGGCCGAGGTCGAGGAAGTGATCATGGGCAACGTGATCCAGGGCGGGGTGGGGCAGGCCCCCGCGCGGCAGGCGATGCTCCAGGCCGGCGTCCCGTCGAGCGTCAGCGCCGTGACGATCAACAAGGTGTGCGGCTCCGGGCTCAAGGCCGTCATGCTCGCCGCGCAGTCCATCAAGGCGGGCGACGCGCAGGTGATCGTGGCCGGCGGGCAGGAGTCGATGTCGAGCGCGCCGTACTACGTCTACGGCATGCGCAACGGCGTCAAGCTCGGCGACCAGCCCATGGTCGACGGCATGATCAAGGACGGCCTCTGGTGCGCGTCCTGCGACGTCCACATGGGGGGCCACGCGGAGTACACGGCGAAGAAGGCCAAGGTGACGCGGCAGCAGCAGGACGAGTTTGCCGCCGCCTCGCATCGCAAGGCCGTCGACGCGCAGAAGGCCGGCCGCTTCAAGGCGGAGGTCGCGCCCGTCACCATCGCCGGCAGGAAGGGCGACACCATCGTCGACGCCGACGAAGGTCCGCGGAGCGACACGACCGCCGACGTGCTCGCGAAGCTGCGTCCCGCCTTCGGCAAGGGCGACGACGCGACCGTCACCGCGGGCAACGCCAGCTCGCTCAACGACGGCGGTGCCGCGCTCGTCGTGACGTCGCTCGCCTACGCCGACGCCCACGGGCTCCCCGTGCTCGGACGGATCGACGCCTACGCCACCGGCGCGGGCGATCCGCAGGAGCTCTTCTTCGCGCCGATCACCGCGGTGAACAACCTGATGAAGAAGGAGCGCAAGGCCATCGGCGACTACGACCTCATCGAAGCCAATGAAGCGTTCGCCTCGCAGGCACTCGCCGACGGCGCCGGATTGAAGTGGGATTGGGATCGCGTCAACGTCAACGGGGGCGCGATCGCGCTCGGCCATCCGATCGGCGCCAGCGGGGCCCGCGTGCTCACGACGCTGCTCTACGCGATGCAGGACCGCAACGTCGCCAGCGGACTGGCGACCCTCTGCCTTGGCGGGGGCGACGCCGTCGCCCTCTCCGTCACCCGGGAGACCAAGTAGATGACCACCCTCGCGCTCGCCGCTCGCTCGCCGCGCACCCGCGCGCTGTCCATCGTCGTTGCCGCGGGTGCGCTCGCGCTGTCGGCGCAGCTCGCGCTGCCGATGCCCGGCACTCCGGTCCCGCTCACCCTGCAGCCCTTCGTCGTCGTGCTCGCGGGCCTGCTGCTCGGACCCGCCGACGCCGCGGCGGCGATGGTGCTCTACCTCGCCGCCGGCGCAGCCGGGCTTCCCGTGTTCGCCCCGATGGGTGCGCCCGGCCTCGCGCGCCTGCTCGGCCCCACCGGCGGATACCTGCTCGCCTATCCGGTGGCCGCCGCGGTGGCGGGCTGGATCGGCGCGGGGCGGGCCGCGTTCATAACGCGCGCCCTCGCGGCGATCGCGGGGATCGCCGTGCTGTACCTGGGCGGCCTCGCCCAGCTCGCGGTGCTCTCCGGCAGTCTCGCCACGGCGGCGCTGCTCGGCGCGCTTCCCTTCGCGGCGGCGGACGTGGTGAAAGCGTTCGTGGCCGCCGCGGTGAGCGGTCTGCGCCGGCGCCGTACGGTCTGACCGCCGCACCATCCGCGCCGGTTCCGCCGGCGCGCCCCTCCACCCTCGTCGCGGCGGGACGCGTCCTCGCGTTCGTCGCACTGTTCGCCCTTCTGCAGGTCGCGGCCCTCGGGCTGCTCGCCGAGCCGCTCACCTGGCTCGTGGGTCGAACGGGCCAGCGCATCCGCATCGACGAGATGCTCATCCTGCTGGCCGTCCTCGCCGCGACGGCGATCATGCTCCGCTCGGTCGACGTCCGCCCCTGGCGGGACGTGGGGCTCGGGCGGCGTGCGGCGGAGGTCAGCCCGGTCGCCATGGGCGGGGCCGTCGGCTGCGTCGCCATCGGCGTGGCCTGCGGCGCGCTGCTTGCCCTTGGCTGGTTGCGCATCGTGCCCGCGGCGGCGGGGTCGTCGCTCGGCGCCGCCGCGCGGATCACGCTGTTTCTGCTCCCCGCGGCGCTGGCCGAAGAGGTCCTGTGTCGCGGTTATCTTCTCACCGTCGTGCGCGATCGGATCGGGACGACGGGAGCGGTGGTGACGACCAGCCTCGCCTTCGGTGCGCTGCACCTCTCCAACCCCGGGTGGACGGTCGCATCGGTCGGGGTGGTGGCGCTCGCCGGCGTGTTCCTCGCCGCGGTGCGCATCGCGTACGACAGCCTGTACGCGGCGTGGGCTGCGCACCTGGCGTGGAACTGGGTGATGGCGGTGCCGCTGCACGCACCGGTGAGCGGGCTGCGGTTCGAGGCGCCCGACTATCGCACGGTGAGCACGGGGCCGGCGTGGGCGACGGGCGGAGCGTGGGGACCCGAGGGCGGCGTGGCCGCGGCGCTCGGGATGCTGGTCTGTCTGGGTTTCCTCTATGCGCGGCGCCGCCGCGAGGAGTCATAGCACGATGGCCGACCGCATCGCCGTCATCGGCGCGGGGCAGATGGGCAACGGGATCGCGCACGTGTTCGCGCAGTCGGGCTTCGACGTCGTGATGATCGACGTCGCCCAGGCGGCGCTCGACAAGGGGCGCGACACGATCGCGAAGAACCTCGATCGGCAGGTGAAGAAGGGCACGATCACCGACGCCGACAAAGGGGCGGTCCTCGGCCGGGTGACGACGGCGACGTCGACCGACGCCGTGAAGGGAGCGGTGCTGGTGATCGAGGCCGCGACCGAGAACCGCGACCTCAAGTTCAGGATCTTCGCCGATCTGGACGCGAAGGCCGACGCGGGCGCCGTCCTGGCGACGAACACCAGCTCCATCTCCATCACCGAGATCGCCGCGCGCACCCGGCGTCCCGAGCTCGTGATCGGCATGCACTTCATGAACCCCGTGCCGGTGATGCAGCTCGTCGAGATCATCCGCGGCCTCGCCACCTCCGACGAGACCACGGCGCGCACCGTCGCCTGGAGCAGGGCGGTGGGCAAGACGCCGGTCGAGGTCAACGACTATCCGGGCTTCGTGGCGAACCGGATCCTCATGCCGATGATCAACGAGGCCGTGTACTGCGTCATGGAGGGCGTCGGCACGCCGGAGGCGATCGACACGGTGATGAAGCTCGGGATGAACCATCCCATGGGCCCGCTCACCCTCGCGGACTTCATCGGGCTGGATACCTGCGTCGCCATCCTCGAGGTGCTGCACGCGGGGCTCGGCGATCCGAAGTATCGGCCCTGCCCGCTGTTGCGAAAGTACGTGGCCGCTGGCTGGCTCGGCCGGAAAAGCGGGCGCGGGTTTTATAGTTACTGATGGGCGTGGTCGCGGTGACCGCTGCATGTAGCCACGGAGAACACCGAGAGCACAGAGAAGAACAATTGCTTGTTTTTCTCGGTGTCCACTGTGTCCTCTGTGGCAAATATCGCCTTCACGAATTGACCGACATAGCATGTCCCAGTTGATCCCGCTCACCGAAGAGCAGCGCGAGGTCCAGACGCTGGCACGCGACTTCGCCACCGCGGAGATCGCGCCGCACGCGGCCCGGTGGGATCGCGAGGCCTGCTTTCCCGTCGGCGTCGCGCGACGCATGGGGGAGCTGGGCTTCCTCGGCATGCTCATCCCCGAGCGGTACGACGGCCTCGGGCTCGACACGACCTCCTACCTGCTCGCGCTGGAAGAGATCGCGGCCGCCGATGCATCGGCGGCCGTCCTCATGAGTGTCCACAACTCGCTGCCGACGCAGATGCTGCTCGCCTTCGGCAACGACGAGCAGAAGGAGCGCTTCCTCCGGCCGATGGCGCGTGGAGAGCTGATCGGCGCCTTCGCCCTCAGCGAGCCGGACGCCGGCTCCGATGCCTCGGCGCTCCGCTGCCAGGCGACGCGGGACGGCGACGACTGGGTGTTGAACGGCACCAAGAGCTGGGTGTCCTCGGGCAGCTTCGCCGACGTCATCATGGTCATGGCACGGACCGACACCCCCGACGCGCGCCGCCGCAGCAAGGGGATCTCCGCCTTCATCGTCACCCCCGACCTCCCCGGCTTCCACGTCGGCAAGAAGGAGGACAAGATGGGCCTCCGCGCCTCGCCGACCGTGCAGCTCAACTTCGACGGGCTCCGCGTGCCGGCGGAGAACCTGCTCGGCGAGGAGGGGCAGGGATTCGTGTACGCCATGCGGTCGCTCGACAACGGGCGAATGGGGATCGCGGCGCAGGCGCTGGGGATCGGCCGGGCCGCGCTCGACGCTGCCCTCGACTACGCGGCGGAGCGCAAGCAGTTCGGCCAGCCGATCCGCGAGTTCCAGGCGATCCAGTTCAAGCTCGCCGACATGGCGTCGCGTCTCGCCTCCGCGCGCGCGATGCTGCATCTCACCGCCGCGGCGAAGGACCGCGGCGAGTCGACCACCCTGTACGGGTCGATGAGCAAGCTGCTCGCCAGCGAGACGGCGATGTACGTCACGACCGAAGCCGTCCAGATCTTCGGCGGCTACGGGTACGTGAAGGATTATCCGGTCGAGAAGTATTTCCGCGACGCCAAGATCACCGAGATCTACGAAGGCACGTCGGAGATTCAACGAATCGTCATTGCGAGAGAGCTCTATGCCAACCGTTGACGCCGAACGCCGTCCGCCGCACGCCGCACGCGTGACTGAACCTTCCAATACTCCGTCCGACATGAAGCTCTTTGATACCATCGCCGGCATGGGCCACGAGCAGCTCGTGATCTGCAACGACAACTCGGCCGGCTACCGCGGCATCATCGCCATCCACAGCACGACCCTCGGTCCCGCGCTGGGCGGCACGCGGTTCTGGCAGTACGCCACCGACGAGGAAGCGATCGTCGACGCGCTGCGCCTCGCGCGCGGCATGACCTACAAGAACGCCGTCGCCGGTCTCAACCTCGGCGGCGGCAAGTCGGTCATCATCGGCAACAACAAGACGACCGACCGCGAGATGATCTTCCGCGCGCATGGCCGGTTCGTCGAGTCGCTCGGTGGCCGCTACATCACGGCGGAGGACGTCGGGACCAGCACCGCCGACATGGACTTTGTCCACATGGAGACGAAGAACGTCTCCGGTCTCGCCGGCCGCTCCGGCGATCCCTCGCCGGTCACCGCCCACGGCGTCTTTCGGGCCATCCAGGCATCGGCCAAGGAACGCTGGGGCTCCGATGACCTGAGCACCAAGACGGTGTCGGTCCAGGGCTGCGGTCACGTCGGCTACTACCTCGCCAAGGAGCTGCACGAGGCGGGCGCGAAGCTGATCGTCACCGACATCGACGCCGAGCGGGTGAAGCAGGTGGTGCACGAGTTCGGGGCGCGCGCGGTGGGGCCCGACGAAATATATGGGGTGCAAGCTGATATCTTCGCACCCTGTGCGCTCGGCGGCATCGTCAACGACAAGACGCTTCCGCAGCTCAAGGTACAGATCGTCTGCGGCGCGGCGAACAACGTGCTGCTCGAGGAGAAGCACGGCGACGCGCTCGAGAAGAAGCAGATTCTCTACACCCCGGACTACGTCGCCAACGCCGGGGGCGTGATCAACGTCTACTCGGAGCTCGCCGGCTGGAGCTCGGCCCGCGCCTTCCGCAAGGCGGACGAGATCTACGAGACGGTGCTCAAGGTCTTCCAGATCGCCAAGACCGACAAGGTGCCGACGTACGTCGCCGCCGACCGCCTCGCCGAGCAGCGCATCCAGGCGGTGGGCAGCATGGTGCGCACCTGGCCGCAGTGGCCGAACAAGTGACCGAACGCGACACGATTCTGATCGCGAGCGATCATGCCGGGTTCGAGCTCAAGGAAAAGCTCGAGGCCGAGCTGAAGGCGCTGGGCTATCGCTACGAGGACCTCGGTCCGACCAGTGAGGCGTCCGTCGATTACGCCGACTACGCCCATCCCCTGGCGAAGCGGATCTCGGAGGGGGAGGCGGAGCGCGGGATCCTCATGTGCGGCACCGGGCTCGGCATGTCGTACACGGCGAACCGGTATGCGCACGTGCGGGCGGCGGTCGCCTGGACCCCCGAGATCGCCGCCCTGGCGCGCGAGCACAACGACGCGAACGTTCTCGTGCTCCCCGCCCGCTTCGTCGGTGAGGCGGAGGGGCGTGCCATATTGAAGGCGTGGCTCGACACCCCGTTCGCCGGCGGCCGGCACACCCGTCGCGTGGAGAAGATCGAGCGGACCGAGCACTCAACCGAGGAGAAACGCTGATGTCGACATGGGCCGAATGGGAACGCTGCCCACCCGGGGATGCGCTGCGCGACGCCGATCCGGAGATCGCGGAGCTGATCGAGGAGGAGATCACCCGGCAGAACGACGGGATCGAGCTCATCGCCAGCGAGAACTTCGTCTCCCCCGCCGTGCTCGAGGCGATGGGTTCCCCGCTGACCAACAAGTATGCCGAGGGGCTGCCGGGCAAGCGGTACTACGGCGGGTGTGAGGTGGTGGACAAGGTGGAGCAGCTCGCCATCGATCGCGCCAAGCAGCTGTTCAACGCCGAGCACGCGAACGTCCAGCCGCACTCCGGCGCGCAGGCCAACGCGGCGGTGTTCCTCGCCTTCATGAAGCCGGGCGACACCTTCCTCGGCATGGACCTCTCGCAGGGTGGGCACCTCACCCATGGCTCGCCGGTGAACTTCTCCGGCCTGCTGTACAAGGCGGTCTCCTACGGGCTCACCGACGCCGGCTACATCGACATGGACGCCGTGCGGAGCCAGGCGCGGGCGCACAAGCCGAAGATGATCATCGCCGGCTACAGCGCCTACCCGCGCGTCGTCGACTTCGCCGCTTTCGCCGAGATTGCGAAGGAGATCGGCGCCATCTTCATGGTGGACATGGCGCACTTCGCGGGACTCTCGGCGACGGGCGTCTATCCCTCCCCGGTGCCGCACGCGGACGTCGTCACGACGACGACGCACAAGACGCTGCGCGGACCGCGCGGCGGGATGATCCTCTGCAAGGCGCAGCACGCGGCCGCCGTGAACAAGGCGATGTTCCCCGGCACCCAGGGCGGTCCCCTCGAGCATGTCATCGCGGCCAAGGCGGTGGCGCTCAAGGAGGCGCTCGAGCCGGCGTTCACCGTCTACTGCAAGCAAATCGTGTCCAACGCGCAGGCGCTGGCGAAGGCGCTCACCGCGAAGGGCTATCAGCTCGTCTCCGGCGGCACCGACAATCACCTCATGCTCGTCGACCTCCGGAACAAGGGGCTGACCGGCAAGGTCGCGGAGAAGGCGCTGGACGTCGCCGGGATCACGGTGAACAAGAACACCGTGCCCAAGGAGACGCAGTCGCCCTTCGTCACCAGCGGCGTGCGCATCGGCACGCCGGCGGTGACGACGCGCGGGATGAAGGAGCGCGAGATGGCGCAGATCGCCGACCTGATCGACCGCGTGCTGGCAGCGCCGGAGGACCAGGGCCTCGCCGCCCGAGTCCGCGAGGAGGTGAAGACCCTCGCCGCGCGCTTCCCTCTCTACCCGGCCTCGATGCACGCGACCCGTCCCTGAAGTCGACGCGCGAGTGACTCAGCTGCACGGCGGCAGGCGCTGCGCGTCCTCGCGCGGCAGCTGCTCCGCGGTGCGGCGCACCAGGTCGCACGACTCGCCGCGCAGCGGCCCGAGCATCGCGGCGGCGCGCAGCGAAGCCGCGGCGCGCGCCGGCTCTCCCGCTGCCAGGAACGACCGCGGCTCGTAGAACGAGACCCACGCCGCAATGTTCGACAGCCGACGCAGCGCCGCGTCCCGCTGCGTCGAATCGGGGCTCGCAGCGCGCCGCCGGAGCGACTCCACGCCGATCCGTTCCAGCAGCGTCTCCGGCGCCAGCGCGCTGGGCGAGGTTCGCGCTGCCTGGAGCGCGGAGAACTCGCGCGTCGCGTCGCTCAGGTCGGTCTCGGCCGACAGGCGGATGTGCTCGCGCAGCGTCAGGAGCGCATCGCGCTTCCCGATCTCGTCGGCGCGGGCCAGAGCCAGCCGCCCCTCCGGCCGTCCGGGGACGTCCAGCGCGATCTCGCGATAGCGAAGCTCGGCGCCGTCCCACTGGCCGGCGCGCTCCAGGGAATCCGCGTGGCGCAGATCGAGCGCGAGTTGCCGGGCGACGTATGCAGTGTCGATCGGGCGTCGTCCGCCCAGCATCGCCCGCAGCTCCAGCCAATCGATCGCCTGCTCGCACAACCATCGCGGCGGCCAGGAATGGCCTCCCTGGGAACCACTCGAATCGTGACGGGATGCGCGAGGTGCGCAGCCGCGCGGCCAGCCCCCGCATCTCCGCATGATTGAAGTCGGTGCTCCCGGCCGAGCCGAAGAAGGCGAAGGTCGAGTCGCCGCCGAAGGTCATCTCCGGGCCGCG
>JABFYH010000091.1 GCA_013361335.1 Gemmatimonadaceae bacterium
GGGCCGCCACGCGGCGGTCCACCACGCCGGCGGCCGCGGCCACGACGTCCCCGCGGTCCGTTGGCGCCCGGCGTGCCCGGGGTGCCCGGCGCGCCGATCTGGTGGGCGCGCCGCATCACCGACTGGCGACAGGCTTCGAGCACGGCCTCGAGCGCCTCGATGCCGTCATCCGTCGCCTCGAGAAACAGGTCGTGCACCACCGACTCGGCCTTCTCGAGCTGCTTGACGAGCGCCAGCGCCATCGCGCGGCTGTCCATCGTGCCGCACAGCTTGGGATCGATGCGATTTCCCGCGGGCCGGCGGTAGACGGTGACCGTCCCCTGCCTGGCGGGCTGCAGGAAATAGGGCGACTTGTGGTGGCTGCCGGACCGCTTCTTCGCGGGTCGGCGCTTCTTGTCGGTCATGGCGCGAGCGTCCGCGTGTGCACAGGGTAAACGTATGTCAGGCGCCCGTGTGGCGGGAGTCCGCCATGTGCAAGCGACGAGCCCCGACCCGGCGTCTCCCGTCGCTCTCGCGCGCGGCTGCCTGTTCCGAATAGCTTGCCATACACCCAATGACTCGCCACCGCCCGCCCCGCCGCCGATGACGACACCCGCCGCAGCCACCTCCGGTCCCGATCTCCGCTATCCCATCGGCCGCCTGGAGCGCCGAGCGTCGCTCTCGGCCGACGAGCGCCGCGCCGCCATCGACGCCATCGCCGCCGCGCCCGCGAAGCTCCGCACGGCGGTCAAGGGGCTGAGCGATTCGCAGCTCGACACGCCCTACCGGCCCGGCGGATGGACGGTTCGGCAGCTCGTGCATCACGTGGCCGACAGCCACATGAATGCGTACACGCGGTTCCGCCTCGCGCTGACCGAGGACAATCCGACGATCAAGCCGTACGCCGAAGCGGCGTGGGCGGAGCTCGTCGACGCGCGAACGCTGCCGATCGGCGTCTCGCTGGCGCTGCTCGACGCGATGCACGAGCGCCTCGTCCATCTCCTCCGCGCGACGCCGCCCGACGCCTTCGCGCGAACGCTCAACCATCCGGAGAACGGGCCGATGACGATGGACGCGCTGCTCGGCGTCTACGCCTGGCATGGGCGCCATCACACCGCGCACGTCAGCGCGCTGCGGGAGCGCATGAAGTGGGAATGAGGTCCCTCGCGCAGGCCGCACGCACGCTCGAGCTGTGCGCGGCGGCGGCGCTCGCGGGGGCCTGCGCCCGCGAGCGCGCTCCGGGCGGCGACACGATGCTCGTCGCCACGGCGGCCCGCAGCCCTGTGGTGATCGGCGTCGGCGGCAAGCCGGCCTGTCCCGGCACGGGCCACTGGACCGACTGCGCGGTGCTCAAGCGTCTGGAAGCCGCAGGCGTCGCGCCGCAGGTCGCCTCCGAGCTCCCCGATCTCCCCGAGATCGCCGCGAAGCCGTTGCTGTTCAAGGTCGGCAGGTCCGGGCTCGCCGTGTACCTGTTCGCCGACTCCACGAGCCGGGCCCGCGCCGCGCGCGGTCTCGACACCCTGCACTACGTGAGCGCGGCCAAGGAGCTCACGATGCGCGGCGAGACGACGGCGATCCAGAGCGACAACCTGCTCGCCCTGCTGTACAGCCGGAGCGAGCAGCAGCGCGAACGGGTGTCCGATGCGTTCCTGGCCGGCCCGCCGCAGCCCGACCAGCACTGACCACGACGCGCCACTAGGGTTCGGCCGGCGGCGCGGCGGCGAGTCCGCGCGCGGCCGGGAGCGCCGTCACGCCGCCGGAGACGATGAACGCCATCACGTCCGCGCTGTCGGCGTCGAGCGGCTGCACCGCGCGCGCCGGAAAGATCAGGAGCTGACCGGCGAAGTTGTACGACTGCGGCAGGTAGACGGTGACGTGCTCGTGGAGCCCCATCGAGAGCAGCGACTGCTGCGTCACGAAGCCGAGCGCTCGCCCCGGCCCTCCATGGAGCTCGACCGTCACGGGCTTGTCGAAGCGCTTGTGCTCTCCGACGAAGGCATTGAGCAGATCCTTCGTCGACGAATAGAGAAGGCGCACGAACGGCAGGCGGTCGAGCAGCCGCTCGATGACGCCGAACACGCTTCGGGTGAGCAGCCCCTGCGCCAGATAACCGAACAGGGTGATGAGGACGATCGTGACGACGAAGCCCACCCCGGGGATCGGGATGCCGAGCCAGCCGTCGATCGTGGTGAACACCCGCACGCACACGTAGATCGTGAGCGCGAAGGGCGCGAGGAAGACGAGCCCCTTGAAGAAGTAGTTGAAGAGGCGGCTCAGCGGACTCTCCGTGCGGGGCACCCTATCGCGCACCGATCGGCACGCTCAGCTGCTTCGTACCCCACGTCATCACCAGCCCCGCCTGCGGGTCCAGGGCGATGGTGAACCGCTCCATGGGTGCAGCGATCGTGGTCTCACGCAACGGGATGCGGGCGAGATCGCGGTCGGGATGGTACTCGGTGCCCCACTGGCCCGCCTGCTTGTTCACGATCAGCTCGTAGCCCCGCGACGTCGTGCGCGTCCACAGCGAGTAGATGCCGGCCGGCACCGGCGTCCCACCGATCGTGATGTCGGCATCGGTGCGGAGCTGCGTCGCAGCGTTGGCGCCGGTGCGCCAGATGGTGTCGCCGAGCACGCCGTTCACCCACACGTTCCGCCCGCGCAGTGCGGGGCGGCCGTAGTCCACCCACACGTGCGCGGTGCCGATCGTGGCGCGCGCCGTGTCGCGCGTGGAGGTCGGGCCGGCGATCCCCGAGCTCTGGTCGCGCGCCGACCACTCGTGGGCGAGGGTGTCGAGGTCCATCGCGGCGACGCGATCGACGCGCACCTTCACCGTGCTCTGGGTGCCGTCGAGGCCGAGGAACGTCCCTCGTCCATCATGCTTCGCGTAGACCGGGTAGCCGAACCACCAGATCCGCGCCGAATCGCGGCCCAACAGCTTCAGCGGCAGCGGCGAGGTACCGCGTGCGCCCCAGCTCAGCGGCACGATGGCGAAGGTGGCGGAGTCGCGCCGGCTCGCGAGGAGCCGAGCGAGCGCCAGCTCGAACAGTCCGTAGGAGCCGTTGAGGTACGGCAGCACCTCGCCCGGCATGGCGGCGGCACGCGCCGTGTCGCCGTTGATCCGATGCCCGACGAAGGTGACCGAGTCGCCGCCGAAGCGGACGGAGAGCGACTGCATCTGTCCGGTGATCGTCGTGCCGTCGCCGCGGCGCAGCGAGTATTCGGCCCGTGCCGGTACGCTGCCGGCGCCGACTTCCACGCTGTACCGCGCAATGGTCGTGAAGGGCGACCGCTGGACGAGCACCCCTTCCATGCGCGCTGCCGTGCGAGTGTACTGCTCGACGGCGATGGTGTCGGCGCCGAGGCGGACGAGCAGCGTGGTGGGCGCCGGCGCGCTGGCGACGGCCGGCGGGATGGATGCCGTGGGAGCGCAGGCGGCGAGCGGCGCGAGAGCAACGACCGCAGCCGCGGCGAAGCGGCGGAGGCTGGTGTCGTGCATGAGATCCTCGGATGGGTGCGGGTGCATGCACATATGGTAGCCACCTTCCCCGCCCGCCGCAGGGGCTCGCTGGCCCGTCCATTGCCCGATCGGGACCGGCCTCCACTTCGACGACGCCTTTCACGGGGGAACGTGATGTCGCCAACGATCAAGCGCGCCACGAGGAGCGACGCCGCCGGTGGGACCGGCAGCGCCGCGGATTTCCTGCCGCCCCGCATCACGCTCCCCACCCTCCGCCGCGCCGCCGCCGGCTGCCGCGGCTGCCATCTCTGGCGCGTGGGCACGCAGACGGTGTTCGGGCAGGGCGCCCGCTCGGCGACGCTGATGTTCGTCGGTGAGCAGCCGGGCGATCAGGAGGACCTCGCCGGGCTCCCCTTCGTCGGCCCATCCGGGCGCCTGCTCGACAGCGCCATGGAGCGCGCCGGGCTCGATCGCGGCAAGGCCTACGTGACCAACGCGGTCAAGCACTTCAAGTGGGTCGCCGACCCGCGCGGCAAGCGTCGCATCCACAAGACGCCGAACAGCGCCGAGATCCGGGCGTGCAACCCCTGGCTCGACGCCGAGCTGGCCGTCGTGAAGCCGCGCGTGATCGTGGCGCTGGGCGCCACGGCGGCCAAGGCGCTCTTCGGGAAGACCTTCCGCGTCACGGCGCAGCGCGGGCGGCCGGTGCGAACCGAGCACGCGGAGGCGGGATTCGCCACCGTGCATCCCAGCGCGGTGCTGCGCGCTCCCTCGGATCTCCGCGCCGAGGCGGAGCGGCTGTTCGTGAACGACCTGAAGAAGGTCGCGCGCTGGATGGAGACGCACGCGGGCTGAGAAGATCGTATCTTTCCGCATGACCACCAGTCATCGCTCCGCCGTCGCGCATCTTCGCCGGGTGGACCCGGTGCTCGGCGAGATCATCGCCAGGGTGCGCAAGGCGCCGCCGCCTCCACGGCGGGCCGGCACGCACTACGACGCGCTCGTGCGCGCCATCATCTACCAGCAGCTTTCGGGGAAAGCCGCGGCCACGATCCACCGGCGCTTCTCCGAGCTCTACCCCAACAAGCGTCCCCGCGCGCACCTCGTGCTGGCGACGAGCGACGAGGCACTGCGCGGCGCGGGGCTGTCGCGCCAGAAGATCGGCTATCTGCGAGACCTGTCGGCGCGCGTCGTCGACGGCTCGCTTCCCCTCGCGCACCTCGGGCGCCTCCCGGACGACGCGATCATCGAGCACCTGGTGCGCGTGAAGGGGATCGGGCGATGGACGGTGCAGATGTTCCTGATGTTCCGCCTCGGCCGCCCCGACGTGCTCCCGGAGCTCGACCTCGGCATCCAGAACGCGATCCAGCGGGCCTACGGTCTGAAGAAGCGGCCGAAGCCGAAGGACGTGATCCGGCTCGGCACGAAGTGGCGGCCCCATGCGACGACGGCCTGCTGGTACATGTGGCGGTCTTTGGAGAACGGGGACGGCCAGCTCGATTGAACCCCGCGTCCCGAGGGCCGAGTGCTCGCCGCCGGGCGCAGCCGGGTGGATGGCGGCCCAGCATTCGCGAGTGGTGCAGTGTAGGATGAATCAGGGCCGGCGGAGATGCCGCCGGAGCCGATCGCACAGTCGAGGTCGCACGTGAGCTTCCACCCCAACGACATGCGCCGCCGCTCCATCGGGGCGATGGTGATGATCGCCGGGATGCTGCTGTTCCTGACCGGGGCGTTCTTCCGGAGCCAGGTGGTGCAGCACCACAAGTACGCCCTGCAGGCGGAGACCAACCGGCTGCGCGAGATCCCGCTCCCCGCGCCGCGCGGCGTGATCTACGATCGCAACCAGAAGATCATCGCCGACAACGTCATCGGCTATTCGGTCTCCCTCCTCGCGCCGAAGGAAGATTCGCTGCGCGCCGCGCTGACGCAGCTCGCCGCTGCCGTCAACATGACGCCGGGCCAGGTCGAACAGGCCGTACGGCGCTTCCGCCGCTCCCCCGGGCGGCCCGCCGTGATCATCCCCGACGCGCCGTTCGACGTCGTGAGCGTGCTGGAGGAGCACCGCACCCAGTTCCCCGGCCTCATCATCCAGAGCGCCCCGCGCCGCTTCTATCCCGACGGCGAGATCGTCGCGCCCTTCGTCGGCTACGTCGGCGAGATCAGCGAGGCCGAGCTGGCCAAGGTGCGCGACACGTCGGACTACAAGGCGGGGCAGCAGATCGGCAAGCAGGGGCTCGAGAAGGAGTACGAGAGCGTGCTCCACGGGCAGGAGGGGAGCCAGTTCGTCGAGATCGACGCGCGCGGCCGCATCGTGCGCGAGACCGGCGCGCGCCCCGATCTCGCGCCCGTCGGTGCGCCACCGCTCAAGACCAACATCGACATGGATCTCCAGCGCGTGGCCGCGAGCGTCTTCGGCGACACGCTGCAGGGTGGCGTGGTCGCCCTCGACCCGAAGACCGGCGGCGTGCTGGCGCTCTACAGCGCGCCGAGCTGGGACGCCAATCGCTTCGTCGGGGGGATCCCCGCCCAGTACTGGGACTCGCTGCGCAGCGACCCGCGCCGCCCGCTCTACAACAAGGCGCTCCAGGGTGAATATCCGCCCGGCTCGACCTTCAAGATCGCCACCGCCGTCACGGCGCTGGAGCTGAACGCCGTGCGCATGGACGAGCACATGCCGGTGACCTGTACCGGCGGCCTCCAGTACGGCTCGCGCTACTTCCACTGCGACGGCAAGCATGGCAGCCTCTCGCTCGCCGAAGCGATCGCGAAGTCCTGCAACACCTACTTCTACCAGCTCGGCATCCGGCTCGGCCTCACCCGGCTGCTCGCCGGCGGCATCGATCTCGGCTTCAAGGACAAGGCGGGGATCGACCTGCCCGAGGAGCGGCGTCCCGTCTGGCCGGAGACGGCGGAGTACTTCAACCGCCGATACGGCCAGTCCGGGTGGACGTCATCGGTGGTGCTGAACCTCGCGATCGGCCAGGGCGAGAACGCGCAGACGATTCTCAACATGGCGCGCTTCTACACCGCGCTCGCGACCGACGGCACCGCCGCGCGCCCCGAGGTGGCCCAGCGGGCCCCCGACCGCAAGAAAATTTTCAGCCTCACGCCGGAGCAGTTCCGCGGACTGCGCGCCGCCCTGGCGAACGTGGTGGAGAGCGGCACGGCGGCGCGCGCGCAGATCAAGGGCGTCGTGCTGGCGGGCAAGACGGGCACGGCGCAGAGCCGCAAGTACGACAAGAACGGGAAGGAGCTCAACTTCTCCTGGTTCGTCGGCTTCGCACCGGCCGACGATCCCAAGATCGTCGTGGCGATGATGCTGGAGTACGTCCCCTTCCAGGGCGCGACCACGGCGACGCTCGTGTCGAAGATCATCGAGGCGTATCTGCACGTGAAGCCGGTGGTGGACGTCGTTCCGTATTGACCGGAATGAGCCGCTCACCCGACGAGCCTTTCCACGTACCTCCGCATCTCCTCATCGAGCCACGGCGGCTCACCCGCCGCCGCATTCTCGGCCATGCGCGCCGGCTTGCTCGTCGCGGGGATGACGCACGACACGCGCGGGTCGCTGAGGATCCACTTGAGCAGCGCCTGCGCCCACGTCGTCACGCCATACGGCCGCAACGGCGCGAGCTCGGCCTCGGACACGGCGCGCCGTGCCAGCGCACCCTCGCCCAGCGGCCGCATCACCAGGACGCCGATCCCCATCTCCGCCGCCACCGGCAGCACCTCGCGCTCGGCGACTCGGTCCGCCGCGTTGAGCGGGATCTGCACCATCTCCACCGCGCGCGACTTCATGAGCGTCACCAGCGCCGGAAACTCGGCGTGGCGATAGTGGGTCGCGCCCACCACCCGCACCGCTCCCTCCGTGCGCAGGCGCCCCAGGGTGCGCAGCCGGCGGTCGGCCGCCACCAGGTTGTGGACCTGATAGATGTCGACGCAGCCGCCATAGAGCGCGAGCGCGCGCACGATCTGCTCGTCGGCCTCTCCATCGTCGGCGGTCCACACCTTGTCCGCGACCAGCGCCCGATCGCGCCGATCCCCCAGGGTGCGCGCGAGCACGCCTTCCGCCGCGCCGTACATCGGTGAGGTGTCGAACAGTGTGGCGCCCGTCTCGAACGCGGCGTCGAGCACGCGGCGGCACTCCGCTTCGGCCGCGGCGCCGCGCACGTCGAAGGTGCGCCAGGTCCCCATCCCCACCGCGGGCACGTCGATCCCGGTGGCGCCCAACGCTCGCCGTTGCATGCCGCGCTGCGATGCACGTCGCCGGCCAGTGGCGGCGGCAGCGCGTTCCCGTCGGTATTTTCTTCCGATGCTGGTCGTGCGCGACGATACCGAGAAAGCCCTCCAGTACGCGATCATGCGGCGCCGCGCCACGGCGCTGCTCGCCGGCTTCACCGCGCTGTTCGTCGCGGCCGCGGCGGTGCGCCATCTCCAGCCGGCGCTCTCGCCCTTCTGGATCGGCCTGGTGCGCGCCACCGCGGAAGCGGCGATGGTCGGCGGCATCGCCGACTGGTTCGCCGTCACGGCACTGTTCCGGCACCCGCTCGGCATTCCGATCCCGCATACCGCGATCGTCGCGCAGCGGAAGGACCGGATCGGACGCAGCCTGGGCAACTTCGTGGGCAACAACTTCCTCGCCCGCGAGGTCATCGCGCGCCAGCTCGCCGGCATGCGGCTGGGTGAGCGGGCCGCACGCTGGCTCGCCGAGCCCGAGCATCAGCGCCGGGTGGCCCGCGCCATCGCCGGCGGCGTGGCGCGGGCGGCGGAATCGGTCCCCGACGACGAGCTGGTGGGCAGCGTGCAGGGGACGCTGGTCGCGCAGCTCCGGCGTGCCCAGGTCGCGCCGCTCCTCGCCGATCTGCTCGCCATGGCCACCACCGACGACCGACACCAGGAGTTTCTCGATCGTCTGGTGAAGCTGGTGACGCGCATCGTCGAGGACAACAAGGAGCTCATCCGTATCCGCATCGCCGAGGAGAGCCCGTGGTGGGTGCCCGGCGCGGTGGATGACAAACTCTATCAGAAGATCGTCAGTGGTATCGAGCGTACGTTGGCCGAGGTCGCCGCCGACGACGCGCACCCGCTGCGCGCGCAGTTCGACAAGGCGTTGCGCGATTTCGTGGAGAAGCTGCACACCTCCCCCGAGACCATCGCCCGTGCCGAGGCCATGAAGGAACGGTTGCTGGAGCATCCGGCGGTCACGGAGCTGTCCGGGGCCCTGCTCGCGACCGGGCGGAACGCCCTGGCGAAGTACGCCGGCCCGGATGCGCCCACGCCGGAGCCGCTCGAGCGCGCGATCGGCGGGTTGGCGGAGCGTGCGCTGGGGAACGAGACGCTGCTGCGCGACGTGGACGAATCGGTCGAACGGCTGGTCCTCGGCGTCGTCGACCAGTACCGCCCCGAGGTGGCCGGCCTCATCGCCCGGACGGTCGAAGGGTGGGACGCGACCGCCGCCTCGGAGAAGATCGAGATCCAGGTCGGTCGCGATCTCCAGTTCATCCGCATCAACGGCACGCTCGTCGGCGCGCTCGTCGGGCTGCTGCTGTATCTGGTCACGGTGCTCGTGGGATGAGCGCCGTGGAACATCGCCAAGGAGGATCCGTGTTACGTCGTATCGCGCTGGCGGCGCTGCTGCTGCTGCCCAGCCTGTCGTCTGCTCAGTCGACCGCGGAGTTCGAGCGCCGCCGGATGCAGTTCGCCACGCGAGTGCCCGACGGGGTGATCGTCGCCCTCGGCGGACATGAGCCGTCGGAGGACTACCTCTCGTTCTACCAGTCGCCCTCGTTCTTCTATCTCACCGGCTTCAAGGAGCCGGATGCGGCGCTGGTGATGGTGAAGAAGGGGGTGCAGGTCTCGTGGGCGATGATGTTCGTGCAGCCGAAGCTGCCGGCCCGCGAGGTGTGGACGGGGACCCGCCTCGGCGTGCGCGGCGTGGAGTCGCTCACCAGCATCCGCGGCCGCTCCGCGGCGGACCTCCCGGCGGTGCTCGATTCGCTCGCGAAGACCGGGATGCCCTTCCACGTCGTCGGCGACTTCGGCCCTCACGAGGCGCCGGACGGGCTGATGACGGTGAAGTCGCCCGACGAACAGATGATGGACGCGCTGCAGCGCAAGTATCCGGCGCTCAGGATCACGCCGGTGAACGACCTCGTCGAGCAGCTGCGCGGCACCAAGAGCGCCGCCGAGCTGGCGCTCATCCGTCAGGCGGTGGACATCACCGTGCGCGCGCAGAAGGAGGCCATCGCCGCCCTCAAGGACGGCATGAACGAGTTCGAGATCCAGGCACTGATCGAGTACACCTTCCGCCGCAACGGCGCCGACCGGCCGTCGTTCGCCACCATCGTCGGATCGGGCCCGAACTCGACGACGCTGCACTACAACGCCAACGACCGGTTCATCGACATCAACGATCTCGTCGTGATGGACATCGGCGCCTCGTACAAGGGCTACGCGGCGGACGTGACCCGGACGGTGCCGGCGAGCGGCCGCTTCTCGCCGACGCAGCGTGACGTCTACACTGTCGTGCGCGATGCGCAGGCGGCAGCGGAGCGGCAGGCGAAGCTCGGCGCCCCGTCGCGCCTCATGAACGACTCGGCGAACGCCGTCATCGCGCAGGGGCTCGCACGGCTGCGCCTCATCGAGTCGCCGGACGCGACGTACGACTGCAGCACCGGACCGACGCCGCGCCAGTGCCCGCAGTACCGGCTGTACTACATGCACAGCCTCGGGCACGGCATCGGGCTCGAGGTTCACGATCCGGAGCAGTTCTACTATACCGCCAAGCTCCTCCTGGGCAGCGCGTTCACCATCGAGCCGGGCATCTACGTCCGCGAGCACGTGCTCGAGGAGATGCCCGACACGCCGCGCAATCGCGAGATCGCCGCGCGTCTGCTGCCGATGGTCACCTTCTACCGGAACATCGGCGTCCGCGTCGAGGACGATTACGTCGTCACCGAGCAGGGCGTCGAGTGGGTGTCGCGGGCGCCCCGTGAGATCGCCGAGATCGAGGCGCTCATGAAGGCGGGGAGCGCCGGGCCGGCCCCGCGCGATCGGGCGCTCGTCGAACGCTACCGCGCCAGATAGTGACCAGCGTCGCCGAGCAGAGGGGCGCTGCCCTCGCACCGGCGGCGGAGCCGTCGCGGCTGGCCGCCGTCATGCGGTCGCCCCGGGTGCTCGGCTCGCTGGCGCTCGTGTACGCGGTCCTGCCGGCGGTGCTGCGCGAAGGAGGGGACGGCGCATCCCGCCTTCGCACCATGGCTGCCTCCGGCGCGCTGCTCGGCGCCATCCCCGCGGTGGCGCTGGCGCGACGGCTCGCGTCGCAGCTCCGGATGGCGACGCTGCTCGCCGGCGGCACCATCGGCGCGCTGCTGTTCGTGACGCTGACGGCGCGGGCGCTCGGCGCCACCCCGACCGCGGGCGACATCCTGGGCTGGCCCGTGCTGTTCCCCGCGCTGGCCTTCGGCGCCGCCGCCACGCTGGCGCTCACGGCGCTGGGCGCAGCGAACGACGACCGCGACACGCTGCCGGTGGCGGCGGCGCTGGCGCTCGCCGCTCTCGGTCTCGTGCCCCTCGCCGACGCGCTACCTCCCTCGGCGCCCGGTGCCTGGTTCAGCGCGATGAGCGTGTACTGGATCGTCGGCAGTGGCGGCATCCTGCTGATCGCGTTCGCCGCGGCGAGGTGGCTGCCTGGTCGCGTCGACCGCGTCGCCGGCGCCCTCGCCCGCGGGGTGATGCGCATCCCGACGCGGGCGTTCGTGTGGGGAGTGGCGCTGCTGGCGCTCGCCGCGGCGGGCACGCTGGCCGTCATCTGCTTCGCGCGCCAGCCCCACAACGCCGACGAGGTCGCGCAGCTCTGGCATGCACGCATCCTGCTCGCCGGCCGGCTCTCGCTGCCCGCCGATCCGAATCCCGAGTTCTTCGGGATGGACAACGTGATCGATCGTGGGCGCTGGTACTCGCAGTTCCCGATCGGTGGGCCGGCGTTCCTCGCGCTCGGCCTCGCCCTGCGCGCGGCGTGGCTGGTGAATCCGGTGCTGCTCGCCCTGACGATCCCCAACGTCCACGCCTTCGCGCGGCGGGCCTACGACGAAGCGACCGCCCGCGCGGCCATCCTCGTCATGGCCGTCGCGCCCTTCGCGCTGTTCATGTCGGCGAGCTTCATGAACCACGTGCCGATGCTCTGGCTGGTGAGCGTCGCGCTCGCGCAGCTCGCCCTATGGGCCGACGCCGACGATCCCGCCGTCGCGACACGCTCCGCGGCGCTCATCGGCCTGGCCATGGGCACCGCGGCGGCGGTGCGTCCGCTCGACGCGGCCGTCGTGGCCGCCGTGATCGGATGCATGCAGCTCGCGCGCATCCGCGGAAGCTCGGTCCGCGCGTGGTCGCTCGTCGTGCAGGTGGTCGCGGGCGCGGTGCCGGTCGCGCTCCTCCTCGCCGCCAACTGGCGCACGACAGGCGCACCCCTCCGGTTCGGCTACGAGGTGCTCTACGGAACGGCGCACCAGCTCGGCTTTCACCGCGATCCCTACGGCGCGGCGCACACGCCGATCCGCGCGTTGACCTTCCTGTCGAAGTATCTGCTCGAGCTCGACGTCGCCATGCTCGAGTCGCCGCTGCCGGCGGTCGGCGTGATCGTCGCCGGGCTGCTGGCGCTGCGACGCGCATCGCGCTGGGACCGGTTGCTCCTCGCGCTCGTCGGGGCGCAGCTCGTCGCGTATGCGCTGTACTGGCACGAGGGGGAGTTTCGCGGCCCCCGATTCCTGTTCACCGTGCTGCCGGCGTTCGTGCTCCTCGTGGCGCGCGCACCGTTCGTCGTCGCCGAGGCGACCCGCGGCGCGACGCGGCGCGCGGCGCTCCTCGTGCTGCCGATGGGCATCCTGGCCGGCTGGCTCGCCTGGAACGTCGACGCGAGCCCCATCGGTCGCGTGCGGCGGTTTCTGAACGCGTCGCCGATGACGCGCCTCGATCCGGTGAAGATCGAGCGCGAGGCCGGGCTGCGACACGCGCTGGTGTTCGTGAGCGAGAGCTGGGAGGCGCGGTCGTTGCGCCGTCTCTGGGCGCTCCACGTGGATCGCGGCGAGGCCCTGCACCTGCTGGCGACGTCGCATCCCTGCGCCCTCCGGCAGGCGATCCTGGACGAGGAGCGCCCGGGGGCGCTGGCTGACGGACGCCTGGCGCGCATGAAGGCGACGCTGGAGGCGTACGATCCGTACTCCGATCCGGCGCCGGAATGCATCGCCGACCTGGCGAGCGACGGCGAGGGAGTGGCCACCTTCGCACCGTTCTTTCCGGCGAACACGATCGAGCCCGACGGGCGCGTCGGCGGCAACGTGGTCTACGTGCTCGACCTCGGCGCGCGCGACGAAGCGCTGCGCGCACGATTCGGCGACCGCACCTGGTATCGGTTCGGCCCGCACCTGACCCGCGGCGATTCGACCCCGACCCTGACGCCGTACCGCTAGCGCCGGTCGGCCCGCCAGACCTCCGCGCCCGGCGACTGGTGCAACAGCGTCGGCTTGGCGTAGACGCGAGGATCGATCATCCCGATCTCGACCGCCCAGTCGAGCGTCCGGCCGCGCGACGGGTCGAGCACGAGGAAGGCGCGCCTGGTACGCTCGGGAGGAGTGCTGAGCAACGCGGTGTCGAGGCCGCGCGCGCTGAAGTAGTAGAGCAGCGGGCCGTTGGTGGGGAGCGGCGCCAGCACGCGGTCGCCGGGGCGCAGCTCCGGCGCCAGACGCAGCGACACGACGCGCGCCTCCGGAAAGGAGCCGGTATCGGTCGACGCGCGCACCGCGCCGCCGAACAACGCCACCGACGCCACGCCGGCGGCGATCACGACCGCGCCCAGCGGTGATGCGACGGCGTCGCCCACCCGCGTGCGGCGCGCGACGCGCACGAGGCCGCGCGCCACGGCGAGATGGAAGAGGGGGAGCAGAAAGAGCCACACCCGCACGAAGGGAACGCGATGTGTCGCCGCCAGGAGCACCGCGCACCAGAGCGCGGTCGCGCGGAGGAGCGAGGGCCGCTCGGTGCGCTCGGTACGCCACGCCCCGACCAGCGCGAGCACGAGCAGCAGGGGCGGCGACCACCACGGGAGCGGGGACGTCCAGGTCACCACCGTCTCCGCGGCGTGGCGCGGCAGGTCCGCCAGGAACGCCGGCCACGCGGTCGGCGTGACGAACCGGTTTCCGGTGAGCGCGCTCATCCCCGCCGTCCGGATGATCGGGAGATACAGGAGCAGCGCGATCGCACCGGCAGACGCACTGGCCAGCACCGTCCCGATCGCGAGCTGGCGGCCACGGGGTCCGGTCGCGCGCAGCGCGGCGAGCAGCAGCCAGACCGCCACGATGCCCAGCGGGTACAGCATCACCGGGATCGCGTAGAGTCCCAACGCACCCAGCAGCGCATGGAGCGCGAAGCCTCGCGTCGTCGGCGAGACGCGGAGCTCGTCCGCCACCAGCAGCATCGCGAGGAACAGCGCGATGACGAGCGAATAGCCGCGCGCGTTCGTCGCGTACAGGATCAGCGAGGTCGATCCCGCGGCGAGCGCGGCGCCGATCAGCCCGACGGCGGGGCTCGCGAAACGCCGACCGACCGCCCAGGTAAGGGGCACGATGGCGACACCGGCGAGGAATGCCGGTAGCCGCAGCGCCCAGGGCTGGAAGGGCGCGAGCGACGACGTCGCCTTCGCGAGCAGCGAGAAGAGGACGTGGTTGTTGGGGAACGGATACGAGCTGACGACGGTGTGCCACGACCGGCCGACGAAGTACGCCCAGGTGATGGACTCGTCGTAGCGCATCGGCTGCGAGAGGTTGGCCAGCCGGCCGATCACCGCCACCGCGGTGATCAGCCAGACGGCGTGCCGCTCGCCGATGCGCGGCGCGGTCAAGCGGCGGCGGGGTAGACCTCGAAGATGCCCGCCGCGCCCATCCCGCCGCCGATGCACATGGTGACCAGCCCGTGCCCGCCGCCGCGGCGTCCCAGCTCGTACACCAGCTGCGTCGTCAGCTTGGCGCCCGTCGCGCCGAGGGGATGACCCAGCGCGATCGCGCCGCCGTTGACGTTGACGCGATCCTCCGGCATGTCGAGCTCGCGCACGACCGCCAGCACCTGCGCGGCGAAGGCCTCGTTGAACTCGATGAGGTCGAGATCCTTCATCGACAGGCCCGCCCGCTTCAGCGCCTTGGGCACGGCCTTGATCGGCCCGACGCCCATGACGTCCGGGTCCACGCCGGCCACGGCGAAGCTGACGAACTTCGCGAGCGGCTCGAGGCCGAGGGCGTCCGCGTGCGACCGACGCATGAGCAGCAGCGCCGCCGCGCCGTCGGAGTACGGGCTCGCGTTCCCCGCCGTGACGGTGCCGTTGGCCTTGAACGCCGGCTTGAGCTTGGCCAGCCCCTCGGAAGTCGTCTCCGCGCGCACCAGCTCGTCGCGCGCGAAGCTCAGCGTCTCGACCTGCTTCTCCGTGCCGCTCCACCTCACCCGCTCCACCGGCACCGGCACGATCTGGCCGTCGAACGCCCCCGACGACAGCGCCCTGGCGGCCTTCTGCTGACTGCCGAGCGCCCACGCATCCTGATCGGCCCGACTGATCTTCCAGCGATCCGCGACTCGCTCGGCCGTGAACCCCATGCCGATGTACGACTCGAGCGCTTCGGGATCGAGCCGCGCGTGGTAGCCAGACATCGGCACCTGGCTCATCATCTCCACGCCGCCGGCGAGGACGACGTCCGCCATGCCGCTCATGATCTGCATCGCGCCGTCCGCCACCGTCTGCAGACCGGACGAGCAGAACCGGTTCACTGTCTGCGCCGGCACCTCGACGGGGAGACCGGCCCGCAGCGCGGAGAGTCGCGAGACGTTGAGCCCCTGCGAGGCCTCGGGCATCGCGCAGCCCCACGTCACGTCGTCGATCGTCGCCTTGTCGACGCCGGCGCGGTCGATGGCTTCCTTCATCACGAGCGCGGACAGCTCCACCGGATGCGTCGCGCTCAGCGCGCCGTCCTTCTTCCCCTTCCCGACCGCGGTCCGCACCGCGGAAACGATCACGACATCATTCTGGTCCGCCATGTGATCCTCCTAATTGCGGAGCGGCTTGCCCGTCTTCAGCATGTAGGCGATCCGCTCCTGCGTCTCCTTCGTCCCCAGCAGGCGAAGGAATGCCTCGCGCTCGAGATCGAGGATGTCCTGCTCGGTCACCGTACGCGGCGGGCCGTCGCCGCCGGAGAGCACGTACGCGAGCTCGCGCGCGATGCGCACCTCGTGCTCGGTGATCTGCCCTCCCTCGCGCATCGCCCATCCGGCGTACATGAGGTTGCCCAGCGCCTCCCTGCCCAGCGCCGTGATCGTGCGCGGCACCGGCGCCACGTAGTCCGGCGCGAGGTCGAGCACCCGCGCCTTCGCGTCGGCGATCAGCCGGTCGCGGTTCATCGTGATGCGGTCGGCGACCGGCCGCAGAAATCCGAGCGATCGCGCCTCGAGCGCGCTCGTGCTCGTCGTCGCCATGGCGATGACCTTGAAGGCACGCTTCACCGCCTCGAACGGATCCGCCTCGTCGTACGGCGTGAGCTGCTCAGTGAATCGGAACAGCAGCTCTTTCGTTCCACCGCCCGCCGGGATGAGGCCGACGCCGGCTTCCACCAGTCCCATGTACAGCTCGGCGTGCGCCTGGATGCGATCGGCATGGAGCGCATACTCGGCGCCGCCACCCAACGTGAGCCCGTGCGGCGCGGCGACCACCGGGAAGGGAGCGCTGCGAACCAGCATCGCGCCCTCCTGGAAGTAGCGCACCATCGCGTCGAGCCCCTTCCAGTCCGCCGCCTGGACCTGCCCCACGACGGCAGACAGATCGGCGCCGGCGCTGAAGGCGCGCTGATCGTCGTTCCCGATCACCAGGCCGACGAACTTGCCGTCCGCAACACGGTCCAGCCCCTTCCGGAGCATCGCCAGCACGCCGGCACCCATCGTGTTCATCTTGCTGCGCGCCTCGAGCAGCAGCACGCCGTCGCCAAGATCGAGCAGGTTGGCGTCTGGCGCGGACTCGACCACGGCGCCCTTGCGCGAGCGCACCGCGTCGAGCGCGATCTGGCCGGGGATCGGCGGTACCTTCTCGTACGTGCCGGCGAAGGCGAGGTAGTTCCAGTTCCCTTCACGCTCGTGATAGAACGCCCCGTCCTTCGCCTTGTGCAGAAGGGGCGGCACCTCCAGCCCGAGCCGCGCGAAGCCTTCCTTGAGGAAGTCGTGGCCCAGCGCGTCCATCTGCTGACACGGGCCGGCCTCCCACGCGTAGCCCCACTCGATGCCGCGATCCACCGCCACGATGTCGTACGCGATCTCGGGCGTGGTCCTGAGCACGTAGTGCGACATGCGCAGCAGGTAGTTCCGCACGAAGTCGCCGTACTTCCCGGGGAGCTTTGCCGCCATCGGCAGGCGCTTCTCGAGCGGCTCCTTGAGCAGCGCGCCGAGCGCGGGGTCGTCCACCTTCCGCTGCGGGCCGTACTCCAGGGTGTGCCAATCGAGCGTCGTGATGTCCTTGCCGACCTTCTTGTAGAAGCCGCCGCTGGTCTTGTCACCCAGTCGGCCGCTCGCGGCGAGCGTCTCGACCCACTCGGGCATGGAGAAGTCTTCGCCGGTGCTCGCGCTCAGGCCCTTGGAGACGTGCAGCAGCACGTCGAGGCCCGTGATGTCGGCGGTGCGGAAGGTGGCGCTCTTCGCGCGCCCGAGGAGTGGCCCGGTGAGGGTATCCACCTCGTCGATGGTGAGGCCGGATTCCATCATCCCCTTCATCGCCGCGACCATGCCGTACACGCCGAGCCGGTTGGCGACGAAGCCGGGGACGTCCTTGGCGACGACGATCCCCTTGCCCAGCACCCCCTCGCTGAAGTGGCGCACCGCGTCGAGCGCCTGCGGGTCGGTCTCCTTGGTCGGGATCAGCTCGAGCAGGTGCAGGTAGCGCGGCGGGTTGAAGAAGTGCATGCCGAGGAAGTGCCGCGTGAAGCGGGCGCTGCGTCCTTCGGTGAGCACCTGCATCGGGATCCCCGACGTGTTGCTGGCGACGATGGCGGTGGGCTTGAGGAGGGGCTCGAGCCGCGCGTAGAGCGCCTGCTTGGGGGCCGGCTGCTCGATGATCGCCTCGAGGACGAGATCGCAGTCGCGCAGGAGCTCGAGGGAGTCCTCGAGGTTGCCGAGCGTGATCAGGCTCGCGCGGCCGGGATCCATGAAGGCGGCGGGTCGGGCTTTGCGCGCGCGCTCCAGGCCGGCCTTGGCGGGGGCGGTCCGGTCGCCCTGTGGGGCGGCGACGTCGAGCAGCACGACCGGGACGCCGGCCGAGGCGGCGAGGGCGGCGATGCCGCTCCCCATGGTGCCGGCGCCGACGACGCCGAGCTTCGCGATGCGCATTACAGAGGGAGCGCAGGAGGTGACGGAAGGGTGTCCGGGGCGTCGGAAAGGTAGCGGTCGCGCGAAAACAGTGCAGGACCTGCAACTCTTTGCGTAGTCAGGCCGACCATCGGCTCCTCGAACGACGACCTAAATCGTTGCCCTACATGATCATACATCGGTTTACCGCTAGCGGCCCGGACAGTGCCTTGAGGGGGGCCATGCAGACCCATCCTCCCCTCCGCCGATCCGGCTTCACGCTGCTCGAGCTGATGCTCGTGATCATCATGATCGGCCTCGTCTCCCTGGTGTCGTTCCGCCGGGTGGGCGCCATGACCACCCAGTGGCGCGTCAACCGCGCCGCGCAGGCCTACGGCGAAGAGCTGCAGTCCGCCTTCGCCATCGTCGGCCGCGACCGGCGCCCGGTCCGGATCACCATCGACCGGACCAACATGGAGCTGCTGATCACGAACCGCGACGCCTCGGTGATCTACCGGCGCCGCAATTTCGGGTTTGCCTCGGCCTACAAGCTGGACTCGGCCGACATCTCGATTGAATCGACGAAGCGCAGCCTCGAAGTGTATCCCCCCGGTCTCGCCGCCGATTCCATGCAGGTCGAGATCACTCGCCAGGGCAAGTACCGCCGCATCCGCATGCTGCGCGGTGGGCTCGTCCAGATCTGCTCCAACCACCCCTCGCTCAACGGCGTATGCGTACCCGCATAGACTCGCGCCTCCAGGCACGCCCCCCGCGCCGGCGCGACGGCGTCTCGCTGATCGAGATCATCGTCGCCATGACGCTCCTCGTCGTCGTCCTCGGCGCGCTCAGCGTGCTGACGACCCGCACCGTGAAGCGCTCGCGCGACCTCGACATCGGCTCGGCGCGCACCTTCGTGCTGATGGAGCAGTCCAACCGCTTCTCGTCGCTGCCGTACGACTCCATTCCGACCTACGCGCCGCGTATCGACACCATCGCGACGGGCCGCTACAAGTACGAGCGCCGCCTCACCTACGTGCAGGGGTCCACGGGGAGCGAGTACCGCACCCTCAAGGTCATGCTCAAGCCGGTGAGCGACACGAACTACACGGCCTCGAAGACCGACTCGCTGGTCTTCCAGCGGGCCAAGACGTACGCGACCACCCCCCTCTTCAAATGAGCGCCCGTATGCGTACGCGTCTCTCCGCGCTCCGCCGCGCCTTCACGCTCATCGAGATCCTCGTCTCGCTCGCCATCCTCGGCATCATCGGGCTCGCGTTCGTGCGGCTGGTGACGTCGCAGGCGCGGTTCACGGAAGGCCAGATGGCGATGCGGAACGCGCGCACGGTCTCGCGCAACGCGATGAACATCATGCTCACCGACCTGCGCATGGTGCAGGACTTCGACGGGCTGCGCGCCGCCGCCCGCGACTCGGTGACGGTGCGCGTCCCCGTCGCGTTCGGCCTGCTCTGCGCGAACACTGGCGGGGTGGCGTCGATGGCGCTCCTTCCCGTCGACTCGGCGATGACCGCGCTCGGCTACTACTCCGGCTGGGCGTATCGCGACTCGACGACCGGCCGGCCCATCTACAACGACGCCGCGACCCCGACCCCCTTCGGCAGCCTCACCACCCTCGCCACGCCGACGACCTGCACGAACTCGGCGGTCGTGGCCGGCGTGGCGGGCCCGGGAATCTCCGCGCTCACGGTCAACGGTCGGACGGGGCGCATGATCCAGACGAGCGACCCACTCGTGGCCGGGGGAAGCCCCGGATGGCCGGTGTTCCTCTACCAGCAGATCACCTACCGCTTCGACTCGTCGACCGCGTACCCACATCGCGTCGGCCTCTTTCGGAAGGTGCGCGCGAACAACGCCGCGGGGTTCGTCTCCGACGAGATCATCGCCCCCTTCGACACGTCGGCGAAGTTCCGCTTCTTCGTGAACAACGCCGATGGCGCGGTGGACGCACCGCCGGCGGACCTGAACACGGTGCGGGGGCTCGAGCTGAACCTCACGGGGAGCAGCCCGCGCGCGCAGCAGGGCAAGAAGGAAGCAATCGATGGGCTGGTCACTGGAGTGTTCTTCAAGAACCGGAGAGACCCATGAGAATGACGACCCTCTGGCGCCGGAAGGCGCCCGTACATCCCGCGATGCCCGCCGCGACCCCGCGCGAGCGCCGCGGCTTCGCCCTCCCGATGGCGATTCTCATCATCGCCTTCCTGACGGTGACCATCGCCGCCGCCTACACCGCGACCTCGTCCGAGCTGACGACGAACATGGCGCAGCGCGGTGAGAGCAAGGCGTACATGGTCGCGCAGGCGGGGCTGGAGAACTTCATGGCGCGCCGGAACGAGAACGGCTTCTGCGCCAACTGCAACTTCCCGACGGATCCGCCGACGGCCACCTACGAGTCGACGACGGTCGTCATGCCTGGTGGATTCGCTCAGGTGTCGGCGACCCAGATCCGCACGGCGACGAACACGCGGCCCGCGATCTACCTGCTGCGCTCGCGCGGCGTCGACACGTCGAGCATCGCCATCACGGGGAGCAGCATCGGCTCTCGCGGCGAGCGCACGGTCGCCCAGATCGTGTACTGGAACGTGAACCAGGTGAACGTGCTCTCCGGCTGGACGTCCACCAGTGGGCTCGACAAGATGGGCTCATCGGGCACGATCAGCGGCGTCGACGCCTGCGGCAAAAAGCCCGCGGTGGCCGGCATCGCCGTGCCGGATGGCGACTACGGCGTGAACGGCAACTTCACCCCGGCCGGCAACCCGCCGGTCCAGTACCTCGGCACCCAGCAGGCCGCGAACGACGCGGTGAAGATCGACTGGGACGGCGTGATCAACGGCAACCGGATCCAGGCGGACTACACCTTCTCCAGCGCGTCCGCGGCGACGTCGGGGTGGAGCAGCATCAACTGGAGCACCAGCGGCACGCTCAACTACCCGGTCATCCGCGTGAACGACAACTTCACCCTCCCCTCGCAGGGCGGGCAGGGGACGCTGATCGTGATGGGCAACCTCACGATGAGCGGCAACAACCTCTGGAAGGGGATCTTGCTCGTCGGCGGGCAGATGACGTCGAACGGGAACGGTACGGTCACCGGCGCGACGATGAGTGGTCTGAACACGATGTTCAACGCCACGCAGCTCGCCAAGGCGCAGACCATCTCGGCCGCCACGTTGACGTCCACCCCCGCCAACGCGACGGCCAACGGCACGAAGACCTTCCAGTACGACTCGTGCGAGGTGGCCAAGGCGGCCGGTGGCCTCGCCACCTACTCGGTCTATCCGAACGCCTGGATGGACAACTTCGTGACCTACTAGCCTCCGCTTCAGCAGAAGACACGACGGCCCCGGGCACTCGCCCGGGGCCGTCGTGCTTTACGGCTCGCCGAACGGATCGCCCGGCGGGGCGACCAGCGCCGGTGTGGGCTTCGGCAGCTCGCGCCGCTCGATCCAGCGGGCGAAGTCGCCCGCGATCGCCGTCCAGTGCGCGCGGTTCATCGCGTCGCCGCTCGCGCCGTGCTGGATCGCGACCGGCCGCAGGCGCCCGATCTGGTACTCCGCCATCGCGCGCACCTCCGGCGCCGCCTCCGCGTCGGCCGCGAGCGCGAGCAACCGGTCGGCCACGGCGCGCTGGGTGACGCGGCGCAACGCCACGAGCTTCGGCGACGCGCCCGCATCGCGCGCGAGCCAGGTGCGCGCCACGAGGGAGTCGATCGTCTCGCCGAGTGTGAGCATGTCCGGCCCGCGGCTCGCGAAGGCGACGAGGCGCGCGGCACGCTCACGCTGCAGCACGCCGTCCACGATCATCTGCGCCAGCGTCCGCGCCGCCGACAGCTCGTCGAACGCGGGGTCGGTGCGGCCGCGAAAGAGCTCGCCCACCGGACTGTTGCTGTTGTTCACCGGCCCGTCGTAACCACTCGGCCGCGGACCGAGCAGGGCGAGCACCGTGTCGGGAATGGCGAGCTCCGACGGCTGGAGCGCGGCGAGCAGGGCGCTCAGCGCCGCACGCTGCTGCGAGCCGGCGATGGGCCGAGTGGCCGGTTGGGCATCGCCGCGCACGGCGTTCGCGTAGGTCATCCCACCCAGCGTCTTGGCGACGCCGTTCAGGGCGAAGCGATGCCAGAAGTACAGGGGGGCGAGTCGTTCCTGGAGCGTCGCGACCGGCTCGCCCTCGCGGATGTTGCGCAGGCCGAAGCGCGCGAGCGCGACGCGGCGCACCGCGACCTGATACTGCAGGAACTCGATCGGCGTGGCCGCATCGTCCCACAGGTTGGTGCGGGGATCGCTGGCGTTCTCGGGACGCGCATCGGCGTCGCTCAGGTAGAGATAGCCCTTCCGCAACCCCTCGGCGATGATCGCCGCCAGCGAGTCGCGCTCCGTCCCCGGAGGAAAGATGCCGTATCCCCAGCGGATGGCCCACACGTCGTAGTCGCCTGGTCCGGACGCGTAGGCCTGCGAAAGATCGATGCCGCCGCCCGCCGAGAGCCGGACCCGTGGCGCGGGATAATCCATCACCGACGCCCGCTCGACGGTGCTCGCGATGTAGTTGTGCTGGAGGCCGAGGGTGTGCCCGACCTCGTGCGCGCTGACCTGGCGCACGCGGGCGAGGACGAAGGCGGTATCGGCGGCCGCGGCGTCGGCCCCCATCAACGCCGCGTACAGGTTGTAGTCGGTGCGGGCGCGATGACTGTCCATCCGGGCCATCGCCTTGAGGATCTGTCCCGTGCGCGGATCGCCGAGCGACCCGCCCACCGACCAGCCGCGCTCGTTGCGGTTCTCCCACTGCACGACGTTGTAGCGGGCGTCGAGCGGATCGGCGCCCTCGGGGAGCAGCTCGACGCGAAAGGCGCCGGGGAGCCCCGCCCGCTCGAACGCCTGCGCCCAGAACCGGACGCCGTCGAGCGTCGCCTCGCGGATCGGCTCGGGGATGCCGCGATCGACGTAATACACGATCGGCGCGCGAATCGGCGAATGCGGATCGTTCGGGTCGACGCGGTCCAGGCGATGGCGCGAGATCCATCGCTGCTCGAGCGGGCGCTGCACCGGCTGTCCGTAGTCCTTGAAGGTCACGCCGTAGTAGCCGACGCGCGGATCGAGCTCGCGGGGCCGGTAGCCCTCGGGAAGGGGAAGCAGCGAGAGGTGCTGCCGCAACATGAACGCGTGACCGTCCGGGACGATGCGGCTGGGGATCCCGCCCGGCCGCGCCGTCGTCGCGAACGTGAGGGCGACGTCGATCTCGGTGTTGGTCGGGTACGTCAGCGTATGGGCACGGTCGATCACCGACCGGTCGCGCGCGACGGCGTAACTGCCCTGATTGAGCCGGGCCAGCGTGCCGACGACGTCGTTCCAGTCGCGATAGGCGACCTCCGTCACGTCGACCAGAGTACGGTCTCCCTCCTCGGCGAGCACGGGTAGCGCGGCTACGGGGCTCGAGGGGAAGCTCTCCTCGATGCTGCGCCGATGCGCCGCGTCGTCGAGCGAGGTGCGGAACCCGGTGTTCTCCAGCACCATCAGGACGTGGTCGCCGGCGCGCTCGAAGCGCACGACCTGGTCGGCGCCGCTCGCGCCACGATCGAGCCCGACGGGGTTGGAGCCGAAGCCGGTCGCGAGGCTCACCCAGAACAGGGCGCGCAGAGGCTGGCGCGGCAGCTCGGCGTACAGCCGGCCCTGGCGCGAGTCGATCCACAGCGGCACGAAGCCGTCGCGTCGCTCGAAGCCGGCGGTGCGGCTGGCGATGCTCGTCGCGGGAGGCGGCGGCGCTCCCTGCGCACGGGCGAACGCCGATCCGGCGAGAAGCAGCGTGAGGGCGAGGACCGACGAGCGGGCGATCGTCACCGGTCCACCATGCCGCGGAGGATCCCGTTGCGCAGCCGAACCGCGCGCGCCGGCGCGTCCGGATCCTCCGTGATGTGCGGCGGCCCCGGGGCGTACACCAGACGACCACTCAGCGTGACGTTCTCCGCGCCCCGGCGCACGATGATCGGCAGGGCGACGCCGCCCGCTCTGCCCGCATACGCCGCGCGGAACTTGACCCCGAAGTTCGGATCGCTGACCTCGATGTCACCCACCCGGACGAGCAGGTCGCCCGTGCGCACGCCGGCCAGGGCGCCCGCCCCGCCCGGCGCGACGTCGGTGACCTGCACGGCGCCCGTCGGATTTCCGGAGGTCGTGATGCCGAGCCGCGGCACGCTGTCCCGCTCGAAGCGGAGACCGATCGTCCGCAGTGCCTCCGGCCAGGGATAGGGCTCGCGGCCGTCCACGTATCGGCGCGCGAAGTCCTCGAACGAGCGCCCGTTCGCCGCGCGGCGCACCGCGCCCCAGAAGTCGGCGTAGGTGAAGCCGCGCCCACCCTTGTAGGTCGTATGATAGATCTCGCGCATCACCTGATCGAGCGAGGCGCGATTGTCGCTCGCGTCGCGGATCTGGATGTCGAGCAGCAGTCCGGCGAGCGAGCCCTTGGGATAGTAGCTGTACTCGGTGCCGTCTCTCGGATGCACCCAGGTGTTGACCGACGCATCCTCGAGCGCGAAAGGCGTCGTGTTCTCGATCTCGGCCATCTTGCCCGAGGTGAGCGCGTAGAAGCCCGTGGCGTCGATGACGCCGCCGCGCACCTCGGCGAGGTCGGCGTAGTAGTCGGTGATCCCTTCGCTCACCCACAGCCACGGGGTTGGCTGCGGCCGGTCGTACTCGTAGGGCACCATCTCCGCCGGCCGCAGCCGCTTCACGTTCCACGCGTGGAAGATCTCGTGCGCGTAGAGCGACGGCTGGAACTCGCTGCCGACGAACGCCGGTGACACGATGTCGACGTGCGAGCTCGCGTGCTCGAGGCCACTGTAGCCCCCGTAGCTGGAATCGGCGATCTGGAGCAGCGAGTAGCTGTCCCAGGGCACCTCACCGAAGACGAGCGCCTCGACCGGGATGATGCGCTTCATCTGGTCCCACGCCTGGCTCCGTGCCGAGCCGGTCACGCTGCCGACGGGGTACGTGACATAGCGCACGGTCTTCCCCGAGATCGTCGCGCTGTCGAGGTCGAACCGTCCGACGAACACCGGCATGTCCACGAGGTCGTGATAGTTCGCCGCGCGGTAGGTGTGCGCGCTTCCCGCCCCGGGCATGCTGGTGGCGACGCGAAAGCCCGTCTCCGTTCGCAGGACGACGGTGGCGGCGAAGTCCTTGGACCGCCCTTCCGGATAGAGGAAGAGGTTGGTGCCGTTGAAGAGGGCGAAGTCGGGGCGCGTCCACGCCATCGCGTTGTCGAGCGTGTCGGCGAGAAACTCGAAGCTCAGCGTCACCCGTCCGGCCGCGCTGGGCCGCACGCGCCAGCTGTCGAAGTCGAGCTTGTCCCAGCGCAGCGCCGCGCCGCCCTGGGTGGCGCCGAAGCCGATGACGCGGTTGGCGAAGTTGCTGATCTCGTAGGCGCCTGGCGTCCACGCAGGGAGCGAGAGGACGACCGGGGCCGGCCCGCTCACCGTGAAGCTCGTCGTCACGCGCAGGCGCCGCATCGCCAGAGCGGCGCCGTCGACCGTGACCTCGTACCGCAGGTCGCTCACCGGCGCGGAGACCGCCGAATCCGGCGCGCTCCGCTGCGCGGCGAGCGGGGTCGGTGCGCCACCGGCGACGAGCAGGGCAGCGAGAGTGCGCAGGGCGAGCTGGGGACGCGAGAGGTGGAGCATGGTGGGGGGTGTGTGAGAGTCTGAGTCCGGCGCGTCTCCCCGGCGGCCCGCAAATGCGGGCCGATGGTTCGATCACTGATCTAACGTCGAGGAGCACCCATGCGAAAGCACAACCTGTCAGCCCATGCCGGTCGCGCGACCACCGCCCTCGTGCTCACCCTCCTCCTCGGCGCGGTCGCGGCATGCGACCGAGCATCGGACACTCCCGGCATCGTGGCGGTTGGCTCGACCGACGGCATGGACGCCCCGCCGCCCCCACCCGACCGCCGCATGATTCCCCAGATGAAGCGGGTGGCGACCGCTCCGTTGGCCGCCGAAGCGAGTGCGGCACCCGCAGCGGCCGCCGACGCACGTGGGGTCGCGCTCGCCAATCCCGTCTCACTCGGCAGCACGATGCCGGACGTCGGCGGCGCCATGCTGATCCGCAACGGGCGCGCGAGCGTGCAGGTGGCCCGGCTGGACGACGCCGTGACGCGCCTTCGCCAGACGGCGACCCAGGTTGGCGGGTTCGTCGCGAACACCGCCATCGTCGGCGGCAAGGAGGAGCATCGCACCGCCACGCTCGAGATCCGCGTGCCGAGTGGGCAGTTCGACGCCGTGATCACGGCGCTCGGTGGGCTCGGCACGGTGGAATCGGTGTCGGCCACGGTGCAGGACGCCGGCGAGGAGTACGTCGACCTGCGCGCGCGTGCCGCCAACGCTCGGCACATGGAAGCGCGACTCGTCGAGATGCTGGCCCGGCGCACCGGCAAGCTCTCGGAGGCGCTCACCGTGGAGCAGGAGCTGCGTCGGGTGCGGGAGGAGATCGAGCGCTACGACGCGCGGCTCAACTGGCTGGAGCGGCGCACGGCGCTCAGCTCCCTGGAGATCTACCTGCACGAGCCGATGTCGGTGCTCGATCAGCGCGGTCCGAGCCCGATCGCCGAGGCGTTCGCCGAGGCCTGGCGGCGCGCGATCGGCGTGGTCGCGTGGTGCATCGCCTTCCTCGGCGTCCTGGTCCCGCTCGGGCTGCTGGTCGGGGGGCTGGTGCTCGTCGCACGGCGGATGCCCGCCTTCAGGAGGATCTCGACGTCGGGGTAGGCATGCCGTGGCGGGCGACCGGCAGCAGGCGGCGTGATGGGTGCGGCGGCGTCGTGCGGGGGGCGGGGCGAGGCGTACGGCGTGGGGAATCGGTGGCGGGTGCTGGTTTGGGAACGGCGGCTCGACGGCGGGACCGGGAGCGACTCTGTCGGAATCGGTGCTGGTGGGATGACGGCGTGAGAAGCAGACTGTCGTCCGCCGCCCTCACCCCCACCGACACCAGTTCCGCATCCTCACGCTGCACCCCGCACTCCGCGACGCCGCACGGCGCGCCGTACCCCTCACGCCGCACGACCGAGCCGCACGACGAGCCGCACCCGTCGCAGGGTCAGAGGCAGTCTGGCGCCGTTCGAGTGCCGGACTTCATATTCGGCCATGACCATCCCAACGCAGCGTACCACGCCGGGGACGACGTTCTCCCCGTACGTCCCCGCCACGGAGGCGCCGAAGGAGTTCAGCATCGGCGCGATCGTCCTCGGCGTCCTGCTCGGTCTCATCTTCGCCGCGTCGAGCATCTACCTGGCGCTCAAGGTGAGCCTCACCGTCAGCGCCTCGATCCCGATCGCGGTGCTGTCGATCACGATCTTCCGCTACATCTCGCGCGCGTTCGGGATGCAGCCGGCGACGATCCTCCAGAACAACCTGGTGCAGACCACCGGCTCAGCCGGCGAGTCCATCGCGGCGGGGATCGCCTTCACCCTGCCGGCGCTGCTGTTGTTGGGCTACGAGTTGCCGTGGACCAAGGTGATGGCGATCGGCATCGTCGGCGGAATCCTCGGCGTGCTCTTTCTGGTGCCGATCCGCCGCAGCCTGATCGTGAAGGAGCATGGGAACCTGAAGTATCCCGAGGGCACGGCGTGCGCGCAGGTGCTCATCGTCGGTGAGGAGCGCGGCGTCCAGGCGAAGACGGTGTTCATGGGCTTCGGGCTGGGCGCCGCGTACAAGTTCCTCAACGCCGGCCTGCATCTCTTTCTCGAGGTGCCGAAGCGCGCATTCACGAGCGTGCTGGCGAACGGTCAGACGCAGCTGTTCGGCGAGATCCAGGCGGAGATCAGCCCGGAGCTCACGGGGGTGGGCTACATCATCGGGCCGCGCATCGCGGGGTTCCTGTTCGCCGGCGGCGTGCTCTCCTTCTTCGCGCTCATTCCGGCGATCAAGCTGTTCGGCGCCGGGCTGGCGGCGCCGATCTTCCCCGCCACGGTCCTGATCAAGGACATGACGGCGATGCAGATCCGCGCGAACTACGTGTACTACATCGGCGCGGGCGCGGTCACGACGGCGGGGCTCATCAGCCTCGCGCGCGGGCTGCCGACGATCTGGGGCGCGCTCCGGTCGGGGCTCGCCGACTTTCGAGGCACGGGGAGCGGCGAGGCGGTGGCACGCACCGAGCGCGACCTGCCGATGAGCGTCGTGATGGTGGGCACTGCGCTCTGCCTCGTCGCTATGGTTTTGCTGCCGCAGATCGGGATCAACGTCGTCGGCGGCATCCTCGCGCTCTTCTTCGCCTTCCTGTTCGTGACGGTGTCGGCGCGGATCACGGGGCAGATCGGATCGTCGGCCAACCCGGTGTCGGGGATGACGGTGGCGACGCTGTTGCTCACGTCGCTGATGTTCCTCGCCGCGGGGTGGGTGGGGATCGAGCATCGCGTGCTCGCCCTCTCGATCGGCGGTGTGGTGTGCGTGGCGGCGAGCACCGCCGGCGCCACGTCGCAGGATCTCAAGACCGGCTTCCTGGTCGGCGCGACGCCGCGCTATCAGCAGATCGGACTCCTCATCGGCGTGACGGCGAGCGCGCTGCTCGTCGGCGGGATCATCCAGTTCCTGAACGACGCCAAGACGACGATCGTGCCCAAGACCTATCCGGGGGTGCAGGTCTCGGCGATCGAGCCGGCCTCGCGCTTCGCCCTCGCGAACGGGCGTCTCGTCCCCGCGGGCGAGGCACCCGGCACGCCGAGCTATCGCGTCGGCCGCCTGTACGAGCAGACGGGCAATGCGCTGGCGGGCAAGTATCTGGTGGACGACGCGGGCGCGATCAGATACCTCGTCGATCCGGGCGTCGGTGGGCGCGAGCGGGTGAACTACGACGGACGCGAGATCGAGAAGCTGGACTCGCCGAAGGCGCAGATCATGGCGCTGGTGGTGGACGGCATCCTGACGCAGAAGCTCCCCTGGGGGCTGATCCTCGTGGGGGCGTTTCTGGCGATCGCGATGGAGCTGATGGGCGTGCCGTCGCTGCCGGTCGCTGTGGGAGTGTACCTGCCGATCTCGACGTCGGCGACGATGTTCATGGGTGGGGTGATCCGCTGGCTGGTCGACCGCCGCCGGCCCGTGGCCGAGCGGGAGGGCCCTGACGCGGACTCGGGACCCGGGGTCCTCTTCTCGTCCGGGCTCATCGCCGGCGGCGCGATCATGGGCGTGGTGCTGGCGGGGTTGGCGGCGCGCCAATGGGACCAGGGGTTCAACCTGACGAAGGTGGTCGGCGCCCTGGGGGAAAGTGCCGTGTTGTCGCTGGTGTTCTACGTCGTGCTGCTCGCCGCTCCGCTGTTTCTGGTGGCCCGACGCGTGCAGCGAACCATCGGGTAACGACAACGCTCTACCGCCCGCGGCCGAGCGGCAGAGCAGGAGGGATCATGGCCACCAGGACGAGTCTCCTGACCAGCCGCCTCGTGATGGCGGCGCTGTGCGGTTGTCCGCTCGCCGCCCGCGCGCAGCAGCTGCCCGCGACGCTGGTCGGCGTCGTGCGCGACTCCGCCGGCTCGCCGATTCCGGCGGTCGAGGTGCGCTTTACCGGCACGGACCAGATCTCGGTTCGCACGAACGATTCCGGCGGCTTCCGCATGGTCAACCTGCCGGTCGGCATCGGGAAGGTGACGGTGCGGCGGATGGGGTTCGGGCCGGCGACAGCCGAAGTACGCCTCCGCTCCGGCCGGACGGATTCCCTGGTGTTCGCGCTCAACCCGCTGGCGACGACGCTCGCCGGCGTGCTCGTCGAGGACGAGTACGAGGCGCGCTCGCACCGGCTGCTCGCGGGCTTCTGGGAGCGACGGTCTCGCGGCTTCGGCTACTTTCTCACGCGCGATGAGATCGAGAAGCGCGACGCGCACGAGTTCGCGGACCTGGCGCGGATGGCGCCCAACGTCCTGGTGGGGACGCGGAATGGCCGTCGCGTGATCCGGTTCACGCGCAGCGCGACCGCTCGCGATTGCCCGCCGCAGTACGTGGTCGACGGGATGAAGATCGAGAACGGCTCGCCGGACGAGTTCACGCCGCAGGACGTGGAGGCGATCGAGTTCTATTCCGGCCCCGCGACGATCCCGCCGCAGTTCGCGCCGCGGTTCAACTCGTACACCTGCGGCGCGGTGGTGATCTGGACGCGACTGCCAGGCAGTTGAGCGCAAGGGCCGTCGGGCTGGCCACACCGACAACGTGGTCATACGGATGATACCGATGGAACGGATTCGACCGATCGCCGCGTTGTAGGGGCCGAGCTCTCTACACCAGCCTCCTGACAAGCAAAGGCTTTTGGTTGCGGTGCCGAGGTGGGTGCAAGGAGGCCGGCTTCGTCGCGGGACAATCCGTGCGCTCCGTTCAATCCGCATCATCCGTTCGCACCGTGGGTCGGTGTGACCCGGTTGGCCGCATCATGCGGTCGAACGCGAGAACAGTCAGCGAGAGACGAGTTGCTCTCCCGTGCGCGGGAGCAGAACTTCCCAGCTCCTCAACCCGCCCGCATGCGCCGCCTCGCCCTCCTCGCGCTTTTCGTCGCCGCCCCCCTCGCTGCCCAGACGCCCGACCGGCGTCCGGCGGATCTCGTCGTCACCAATGGACGGATCTACACCGTCGACGACGCGCATCCGGTGGTCGCCGCGATGGCGGTCCGCGATGGACGAGTGCAGTTCACCGGCTCGACCAGCGAAGCGCTCGCGCTCCGTGGCGCCGGCACGCGCGTCGTCGACCTCGGCGGGCGCACGGTCATTCCCGGCATGGTCGACGCGCACGCGCACCTGCTCGGGCTCGGTCAGGCGCTCCGCAACATCGATCTCGTCGGCGCGAAGTCGTACGACGAAGTCGTCGCACGCATGGTGAGGGCCGCAAAGGGCCAGCCCGATGGCACATGGCTGCTCGGGCGCGGCTGGGATCAGAACGACTGGGGCGACACCCGTTTCCCGACACACGACGCACTGTCGCGCGCGCTGCCGAATCATCCCGTGTGGCTGACGCGCGTGGACGGCCACGCGGGGCTCGCCAACGCCGCGGCGATGCGCGCCGCCGGCGTGACCGCAGCGAGCGAGGATCCGAGCGGCGGGCGAATCGAGCGCGACGCGGCCCGAGCGCCCACCGGCGTGTTCGTCGACAACGCGAAGGGCCTCGTCGAGCGCGCCATCCCCCCGATGACGCGCGAGGACACGCGCAAGGCCATCGCGGCCGCCATCACCGAGTCGCACCGCTGGGGACTGGTCGGCGTGCACGACGCCGGCGAGTCGCGCGCCACGATCGATCTCCTCGAGGAGATGGCGAAGGCGGGACAGGTCCCCTTCCGCCTGTACGTGATGATCAGCGACGACTCCGCGGCCATCACGCACTACCTCGCACGCGGGCCGCAGAGTGGGCTGTACGACAATCACCTCTGGCTCCGCGCGTTCAAGCTCTACGCCGACGGCGCCCTCGGCTCCCGCGGCGCGGCGCTGCTGGAGCCCTACAGTGACGATCCCAACAACCGAGGGCTGCTGCTCAGCGCCCCCGCTCACATCCAGGACGTCGCATCCCGGGCATTGCGCGCCGGCTTCCAGGTGAACACCCACGCCATCGGCGATCGCGGCAATCGCGTCGTGCTCGACGCCTATGAGGCCGCCCTCAAGGCCAACCCGACCGCCAACCACCGCTTTCGCGTCGAGCACGCGCAGATCCTCAACCACGACGACATTCCGCGGTTCGCCGAGCTCGGCGTGATCCCGTCGATGCAGGCGGTGCATCAGACGAGCGACATGTACTGGGCGGGGAGCCGTCTCGGGCTCGGCCGGCTGCTCGGCGCGTACGCCTGGCGCTCCCTCCTCAACACCGGCGTCGTCGTACCCAACGGCAGCGACTT
>JABFYH010000131.1 GCA_013361335.1 Gemmatimonadaceae bacterium
GGGGCCGCACGAACGCCGCCTCCAGCTCGGCACCGAGCCGCTCGAGCACCGCCATGCCGTCGCGCGCCATGCGGTCGATCTGCTGCGCCTGGGCGGGACGCGCGGCGTCGGCGGCCGCCTTGGCCCGCTGTCGATCCGACAGGCGGCGGCGCGCGATGAGCTCCTCGGCGGTGGCCGACAGCACCGCGGTGGCCTGGGTGTGGGCGCACGCCTCGTCGAGCGCATCGATCGCCTTGTCGGGGCGGCGCCGGTCCGGCACCCACAGGTCCGTCAGCTCGATCGCCGCCCGCACCGCGGCATCGGTGATCACCACGTTGTGGTGGCGCGCCAGCGACGGGATGCGCGTGCGCAGGATCTCGAGCGTCTCGGCGGGCGACAGCTCGCGCACGGCGATCTTCTGGAAGCGCCGCTCGAGCGCCGGATCGCCGAGGATCCACCGCTCGTACTCCTCATCGGTCGTCGCGCCGAGCATGCGGAACTCGCCGCGCGCGAGCGCGGGCTTGAGCATGTTGGCGGCGTCCATCGCCGACCCGCTGGCGCTTCCCTGCCCGATCAGGTTGTGCATCTCGTCGACGAAGAGCAGCACGTCGCCGGCGGCGCTCGTCTCGACGACCAGAGCGCGCAACCGCTCCTCGTACTGCCCACGATAGGTCGTGCCGGCGAGCAGCCCGACGGCGTCGAGCGACAGGAGCCGGAGATCGCGCATCGCGATCGGCACCTTTCCGTCGGCGATGCGCAGTGCGAGCCCCTCGGCGATCGCCGTCTTGCCGACGCCGGCCTGCCCCACGAGCGCGGGGTTGTTCTTGCCCTGGCGGAGGAGGATGTCGATCGTGCGGGCGATCTCCTCGTCGCGGCACCGCACCGTCTCGAGCCGGCCGGCCCGGGCGTCGGCGGTGAGGTCGCGGGTGAATCGGGCGAGGGCGGAGCCGTCGGGGCGCGGGTCGTCGATCATGTCATCCGAAACGTATCGGCCGGTGCCGAGTTTCGGCATGGTCCCAGGTTCCGCCGCCTCGGTCTAACCAACTGCAACAGCGAACGCGGATGCCGCGGATCTCTCTTGCCGCCTGTTCCGGCCACGCGGAGCGGGGCCAATGCCGCGGATCGCTCCGAGATGAGCCACGACTCCGCGCCCCAACGCCAGCTCCGCGACCCCCAAAGTTCTCAAGGCTTTGACGTGTTCGGGACGCCTGGGCTACTCACGGAGGCATCCCGATCTCGATGGATCCGTGGCATCTGCGCGCATCCGCGGCATCCGCGTTCTGCAGTTCGAGCCGGCGCAACTGATCCACCTTCTGCCGTTGAGACGGCCGGAGCCCGCGACTACATCCCGAGAAACAGCCGATCGATCAGCTGGTCTCCCCAGAGCAGCATCACCACCCCCGCCGGCGCGAGGAACACGCCGAATGGCACGAGTGGAAGCTCCGTCGGGGCGGAGCCCAGGGCGAGCTCCGTCTGCGCCGTGACGCGCCCGCGACGAAGGAGGGCGACCGGATACACCACGCCGAGGAAGACCACGGCCCCGATGGCGGCGCCGAGGAACACGGCGAGGATCGCCCGGGCCGGCCCGAGCGCGGCGCCCATGAAGGCCATGAGCGTCATGTCGCCCATCCCCATCGCCTCGCGCTTGAGCGTGACCTCGCCCAGCCAACCGACGATCGCGATGAGCCCCGCACCGGCACAGGCGCCGATCAGGGCGTCGTACGGGCCGGCGAAGAGCAGCGTCTCACCGACGAACGGCGCCGCCAGCGCCGTCGCGAGCGTCCACAACAGCCCCGTCACGGTGAAGCCGTCGGGGATCAGGTAGTGCCGCAGATCGGTGAGCGCGACACCCGTCAGCAGCGTCAGGAACACCGCCACACGCACCGCCGTGAAGGTGATCCCCCAGCGCGCGGCACATGCCGCCCAGAGCAGGCCGACCGCGACCTCGCCGAGCGGATAGATCGCCGAGATCGGTTCGGCGCAGGAGCGGCAGCGGGCGCGGAGCACGAGCCAGCTCACCACCGGCACGTTCTCGAACCAGGCGAGCTGATGGCCGCACTTGGGGCAGCGCGAGCGCGGACGCACCACGCTCAGCTCCGCCGGCCAGCGCTCGACGCAGACGTTGAGGAACGAGCCGACGCAGAGGCCAAGGAGAAAGGCGTACGCCGTCACGAAGAGGTTGGAGGTCACGTGCGCAGTTGATAGAGAAGGATGCCCGTGGCGACCGCCACGTTGAGCGACTCCACGGCGCTGCTGATCGGCAGCGACGTCAGGACCTCCACACGTGCGAGAGACTCCGGAGAGAGCCCCGCCCCTTCGTTGCCGACGACGAGGCCCAGCCGATCGGGCGCGGTGAGCGACTCGAGCGGCGTACCGCCGGCGTCCGCCCCCCAGAGGGCGACCGATTCCCGGCGGCGGAACGCATCGACCTCGTCCCAGGTACACGAGAAGGCGGGCGCGTGGAAGGTCGCGCCCATCGCACTACGGACGACTTTGGCGTTCCAGAGGTCAACGGTCCCGGGAAGGGCCAGCACGGCGGCGGCACCGAGGGCGGCGGCGGTCCGGACGATGGTCCCCACGTTGCCCGGATCCTGCACGCCATCGAGGAGGACCAGCCGGGCCCGCGGCGCGAGCGGGAGGGCGTCGAGCGAGCGGGTCGGGATCTCCGCGATCGCCAGCACCCCTTGCGGGGACTCCGTCTCGGCGGCGCTGCCGAACTCGATCGGGGACACCTCCGCGAGGTCGACGGCGCGCTGGCGGAGCGCGGAGAGGAGGGCGGCGCCGCGCGGAGCGTCGGCGAGCTGCGGGGCGACGAGCACCCCACGCAGCGCGAGGGGCGACCGAAGGAGCTCCTCGACGGCGCGGACGCCCTCGGCGGCGAAGAGCCCTTGGCGCTCGCGCGCTTTCCGGCGCCTGAGGTCGCGTGCTAAGGTGAGCAGCTTCAAGACGTTATGATTTCGGCCAGCGGGAATGGGACTTGCGACTCCCGCGCGCGTACGCTTCGACCACGAGAGAGAGCCATGAGACGACTACTGGCCGGCTTCGCGCTGGCGATAAGCATGACGGCATGCGGAGTCTCGACGCAACAGGAAGTCGAGATGGGACAGCAGTATGCCGCCCAGATCAATCAACAGCTGCCGATCATCCAGGATCCGGAGCTGAACCGCTACATCAACGTGCTGGGCGACTCGATCGCCCGGCTCACCGAGCGGCGGGATCTCCCGGAGTGGCACTTCTACATCGTGGACAGCCGCGAGGTCAATGCCTTCGCCGTCCCGGGCGGCTTCGTCTACGTGAACCGCGGCCTGATCGAGCGCACCCAGCGGATGGATCAGCTCGCGGGGGTGCTCGGCCACGAGATCGGCCATGTGGTGCGCCGCCACTCGATCAAGCAGATGCAGCAGCAGCAGGGCGCCAACATCGGCGTCACGCTCGCGTGCGTGCTGACCAGCGTCTGCAACAACCAGGCGGGTCAGGCGGCGATCCAGGTCGGCGGCACCGCGCTCTTCGCGAAGTTCAGCCGCAGCGACGAAGCCGAGGCGGACGAGGAGGGCGTGAAGAACACGATCCGGGCCGGCATCAGCCCGAACGGCATCCCCGAGATGTTCCAGATCCTGATCGACGAACGGCAGTCGAACCCGTCGGGCGTCGAGAACTGGTTCGCGACGCACCCGCTCGAAGAGGACCGCATCGCCGCCACGCGGCAGATGATCGCGCAATACGATCCGGCGATCCTGCGCTCGCTCGCGACCGACTCGCGCAACTACCAGGCGTTCAAGGCTCGGCTCCGGTCCCTGCCGCCCTCCCCGACGCCCCGCCGCTGAACCGTGAACGGTGAACCGTGAACGGTGAACCGTGAACGGTGAACCGTACGGGCGTTTGGAAGCGTGAAGGGCACATCGGACTTCGTCCGGTGTGCCCTTCGCAGTTACGGCTCACGGATCACTGTTCACGATTCACGTCAGTCCCCCGACCCATCGCTCGACCAGCGCCTCGAACCGCGACGCGACGAGCGTCGTCGTCTCGAGCACCTCGGCGTGCGAGAGCGGGTGCGGCGAGATGCCGGACGCGAGGTTCGTCACGCAGCTGATCCCGGCCACGCGCATGCCCAGCGCCCGGGCGACGATCACCTCCGGCACGGTGGACATGCCGACGACGTCGGCGCCCAGCGTGGCGAGCATCCGCACCTCGGCCGGCGTCTCGTAGGTCGGGCCGAGGAGCGCGGCATACACCCCTTCCTGCAGGGGAATCTGCAAGGCGGCCGCGGCGGCGAGCAGCCCGGCCGCGAGCGCGGGATCGTAGGGGGCGCTCATGTCCGGGAAGCGCTCGTCACCCGGCTCGAGCACGCCGACGAGCGGATTGCGCGACATCAGATTGAGATGGTCGCGGATCAGCATCAGATCGCCCGGGCGAAAGCTGCGGCGAATCCCACCGGCGGCGTTGGAGACGAACAGCGTCCGCACGCCGAGCGCATGCAGCACCCGCACCGGAAACCCCGCGAGCGCCGCATCGTGCCCCTCGTACATGTGAAAGCGCCCCGCGAGCGCGAGCACCGGCCCGCCCCCCAGCGTTCCGCCGATCACCGCGCCCGCATGCCCGACGACCGTCGCGCGCGGAAAGCCGGGAACGTCGGCGAAGGGGACCGCGACGGCGCCGGCGACCCGCGTCGCCAGCCCCCCGAGGCCGGACCCCAGCACGATGCCCACCACCGGCGTCGAGGCGGTATCGCCCAACCGACCTCGAATCACCTTCGCGGCGACCTGGGCCGCCGATGTCCCGTACGGCGAGCTCGCCGTCACGCGACCGCCTTGCGAAGCGTCGCGATCTCCCCCTGCGCGCGAGCGACCAACGCCATGCGCTCTTCGTAGGGCAGGAAGCAGCTCTCGAAGCCGTTCAACGCCACGCGCGACAGCTCGTCGAAGGTGAAGCCGAGCGACTGCGAGGCGTGCACGTACTCGTCGGTCAGCGTGACGCCGCTCATCAGGCGGTTGTCGGTGTTGAGCACGACGTTCAGCCCGCGATCGAAGTACTCGCGAAAGGGGTGCATCGCGTACGACGACGCCACCCGCGTCTGCACGTTGCTGGTGAGACAGATCTCCAGCGGGATGCGGTGATCGTTGCAGTAGTCGGTGAGCGACGTATCCTCGATCAGCCGCGTCGCATGGCCCAGTCGATCCGCCCCGCAGACGTGCACCGCCTGCCGCACCGAGTCGGCGCCGTCGCCCTCTCCCGCGTGGCAGGTGCACGCCAGGTCGTGGCAGCGCGCGTACTCGAAGGCCCGCGCATGCAGCCGCGCGGGATGCCCCATCTCGCCCCCGGCAAGGTCGAAGCCGACCACGCCACGGTGGCGATACGCCACCGCCAGCTCGGCGAGCTCCTGCGACACGGCAGGCGACATGTTCCGGATCGCCGTGACGATCACGCGGGCGATGATCCCATGCTCGCGCTCCGCACGCGCCAACCCGCGCAGCGGCGCCTCCACCGCCTGTTCGAGCGAAAGTCCTTCGCGCACGTTGAGCACCGGGGCATACCGCACCTCGATGTACCGGACGCCGTCGTGCGCGGCATCCTCGGCGAGCTCGTAGGCCACGCGCTCGAGCGACTGCTCCGACTGCATGACCGACAGCGTGACGGCAAAGCGCTCGAGGTACTCCTCGAGGTTGTGAGCGTCGCGGACCGTCATGTACTCGCGGAGGGCCTCGGCGTCGGGCGCCGGCATCGACACGCCCTTCTCGCGGGCGAGCTCCAGCATCGTCGCCGGCCGCAGCGACCCGTCGAGGTGGCAGTGCAGCTCGGCCTTGGGCAGGCGGCGCAACAGCTCGCGCAGGCGGGCCGGATCCGTCATCGGCCCGCTCCGATGGCGACGAACCGCGCGTCGGTTGGCGCGCGCACGGGCTGCGGACGGCTGCGCAGATAGGACACGAGCGCATCGAGGTCGACGATCGGCAGCACCTCGGTGCGCCGCGCGGCGGTGCCGAGCCCCAGCCCTTCGCCACCGGTGGCGAGGAAGTCGTTGAGGACCAGCGTGTACACGCCGTCCGGCTTGAGGTCGGCGCCGTCGGCAAGGCGGACGGATCGGATGCGCGCGCCGGCCGCGGCGGTCGAATCGTAGGTCACCACCGCACCGCTCAGGTGCACGTTCAGTCGTTTCGCCACCAGCTTCTCCAGATACGAGCGCAGCGCCGCACCCGAGAGGGTGAAGCGGTAGAGCATGTTCGCGAACGGCTGCACCTCGAACAGGGAGCCGTAGGTCGCCGGACCGTCACGCAGGTTGGCGCGGATGCCGCCGTTGTTCATCACGGCGACGTCTCCCTTCCCCTCGGCGCGCATCGCGTCGGCGATGAGGTTGCCGAGTGGATACTGCACCCCTTCGCGCACGAGGCTGCCGGCGATGGTGGCGACCGGTCGCTCGACGATCGGCGCGACGCTGGCAACGGCACGCCAGACCTGGGAAGCGACGACCGAGTCGGCGGGGAGTGAGTCGGGCAGGACGTCGCGCACCGCGTGCCGGCTCCCCTCCGGGCCGAGATCGATCACGCCGAGCGCCGTGCCGCTCGACCGGGCCTGCACGATCGGGATGCCGTTCACGTCGGTGTCGACGAGCGAGTGGGTATGGCCGCTGACGATCGCGTCGATCGGCTCGTGGAGCCCGCGCGCGAAGTCGACGATCTCTCCCTTGCAGTTGGTCGCGCCGTCGCGGTCGCAGAAGGCGCCGTCGTGAGCCACGACGACGACGAAGTCCGCCCCGCGGACGCGCAGCCGCCGCGCCAGGCTGTCCACGATCGGCACCGGATCGAGGAATCGCAGGTCGGCGACGTTGGCGGCGCGGGTCGTCGTCGGAGTGAGGAGGGTGGCCACACCGATGACGCCGATCTTGATCGCGCCGCGCGTGACGAGGGTGTCGTCGCGGATCCAGGGGACGTCGCGACCGTCGGCGTACCGGACGTTGGCGGCGAGGATCGCGTACCGGGCGTCCCGCATGCGCGCGCGGAGCGTGTCCTGCCCCCAGTCGAACTCGTGGTTCCCCACCGCGCCGGCGGCGTAGCCGAGGGTGTTGAACACCTCCACGACCGGCCGCCCGAAGGCGAGGTTGGAGGCCGGCGTCCCCTGGAACTCGTCTCCCCCGTCGAGGAGCAGCGTCTCGCAGGCCGGCGACACGCAGTCGGCGCGGGCTCGCTGGATGGCCGTCGCCAGATACGCGGCACCGCCGCGCAGCCGGCCGGTGGCGTCGGGGCGCGGTTCGAGCGCCCCGTGAAAGTCGTTCGTGGCGATGATGCGCAGCCGAGGCGCCGGTCTCGTCGCGCGCACCGCGGGTGCCGCGCTCGGTGCCGTCGTGGCGGCGTGGGCATCCTCGCGGTTGTCCCGGCGCATCTGCTGATACAGGGTGCCGATGGCGCTCGCCGGCTCGATCCGCCAGTTGCGCGTGTAGTAGTTCCACGGATTGACCGTGCCGCGCTTCTTGACCTCGTCGACGAGCAGCTGGCGGATCTCCTCGTTCCGGTCATACACGACCGGCGCGCCGCTCAGCATCGAGTATCCGCCGCCCCCGGTCTGGCGGTAGTTGTTGAGGGCGAGGGTGAAGCTGTCGGTCGGCGCGACGGCGCGCCCCTTGAACTCGAGGGTCGTCACACGCTGGCCGACGGGCCGCGAGAGATCGAGCGTATAGTTCGCGCCGGCGACGATGTCGAAGTTGTAGCCCGCCACCGACGGGTCGACCGATGGGGTGCCGTCCGCCGCCGTGCGGTAGTATCGCGCGCTGTGCTCGAGGTAGTCGCGAAGCTGTCGGCCGGTGATCCGCACGGCGCGCAGGGTGTTGTCGTACGGGTAGAGCGCCTGGAGGCGCGCCGCCGTGATCGCGCCGGAATCCAGCGACGCGTCGAGGGAGAAGGCGGCGGTGGACGCCAGATCGGCGCCCGTCGCCTTGCGCTCGGTCTCGAGGATGAGATCGATGAGCGGCGTGTCCACCACGCGCGCGGAATCGGCGCGCCAGCTCACCGTGGTGCGCCCGATCGGCGTCGTCACCCAGGCGACCGTCGCCCGGTGCGCGGCGTCGGTCGCCGCGAGCACCGCGGGCGACTCGGCGTGGCCCGCTGACTGGATGACGCGCGAGTCCTTCTGCGCCACCGCCCACTTGCCGGCGGTGCGCAGCAGCGTGAGATGCGCCACGGCGACGCTCGTCGCCCAGTTCTTGGGCTGCATGAGCAGCACGCCGTTGATCGTGGTGTCCGGCATCTCCTGATGGGAGTGGCCGTACAGGATCAGGTCGACCCCCGGCACCTCACGCGCGATGCGCGCGGCGACGTTCTCGCTCGGCACGCCGGTCGTGACGGTGTCGTAGCTCGACGCGCCGTCGAGCCCCGAGTGCACGGTGACGAGCACGATTGCCGCGCCGGCGGCGCGCACGTCGGCCACCGCCGACTTGAGCTCGGGGACGATGTCGCGGATCACGACCCGGCCTTTCAGGTTGTCGCGGTCCCACACCATCGAGCCCGGGGTGGTCGCGCCCACGATCCCGATCCGCGCCCCGCCGCGCTCCACCAGCGTCCACTGCGTGAAGGCGACCCCGCCGTCGGGCCGGTACGCGTTGGCCGCCAGCATGGGGAACTTCGCCTGCCGGACGGCGCGCTCCAGGAAGGGGACCCCGTAGTTGAACTCGTGATTGCCGATTGCGGCGGCGTCGTACTGCATCGCGTTCATCGCGGCGATCACGGGATGCGGCCCGTCGGCCGGCACGACCCGGGCGGCGACGTACGTCAGCGAGTTCCCCTGCAGCATGTCGCCGGCGTCGATCAGGATGACCCGGCCCGGCGCGGCGCGCCGGAGCGAGTCGACGATCGTGGCCGCCCGCGAGAGCCCGCGCACCGGATCTGGCGCGTTCGACTCGTAGGTCCAGCCACGGAGACGGCCGTGGGTGTCGGTCGTGCCGACGACGACGAGGTCGAAGGTGTCGCCGCCACCGGCGCCGCCCGCCGTGGCCGCCGCGCAGCCGCCGGCGAGCGACAGCGCAGCGAGGACGAAGGGGATTCGGTTCCGCATGGGAAAAAGCTAGCGGGGCGCCCGGAGGCCGGCGAGCGCGGGATCGGTTGACGCCCATCCTCCGCCCGGTCACACTTGAGCGCGACTCGCCGCCCGCCCGGGCGACGCCATTCCCGCCCGATACCGGACCGTGACAGATCTCCCCCTGCAGCCCGCCAGCGCCCCGCCTCACCTTTCTCGTGCGCACCCGGGGTCGGGCCGAGGGGATCGCCGGTGAAGCCCCTCATCATCGGCATCGCCGGCGGCTCCGGATCCGGCAAGAGCACCGTCGCCCGCAACGTCGCGGCGGCGTTGGGCGACGCCTCGGTCGCCTTCATCGACATGGACGCGTACTACCTCGATCACGGGCACCTGCCCCTCGAGGAGCGCCGGAAGGTCAACTGGGACCACCCGAATGCCTTCGACTGGGACCATCTCGTGGATCAGCTCGGCCGCCTCGCGAGCGGGCAGGCGATCGACAAGCCGGTGTACGACTTCGTCGTGCACGCGCGCAGCAGGGAGACGGTCCGGATCCCTCCCGCCGACGTCATCGTGATCGACGGCATCCTCCTCTTCACCGACGCGCGGGCCCGCGAGCTGTGCGACGTGAAGGTGTTCGTGGACGCCGACGCCGATGTGCGCCTCATCCGCCGCATCCGCCGCGACATGGCCAAGCGCGGGCGTCCACTCGGCGAGATCCTCGAGCAATACCTCTCCTCCGTGCAGCCGATGCACCTGGAGTTCGTCGAGCCGAGCAAGCGCTACGCCGACGTCATCGTGCCGCGCGGCGGGCACAATCCGGTGGCGATCGAGATGATCGCGGCGAAGATCGCGCGCCGCATCCACGCGGGGAGCGCGTGACCACGCCCCCGCCGGCCACCGGCGAGCGCGTGCTCGTCGTCGACGACGAGGCCGACATCGTCGCGCTGGTGGCCTATCACCTCGCGAAGAGCGGATACCGCGTCTCCACCGCCGGCACCGGGCCCGACGCGCTCGATGCCGCGCGGCGGGAGCGCCCCGCGCTCGTCGTGCTCGATCTCATGCTCCCCGGCCTCTCGGGCTACGACGTGCTCGAGCAGCTTCGCGCCGGTGACGCGACCCGCGACGTCGCCGTCCTCATGCTCACCGCGCGGCGTGAGGAGCCCGACCGGATTCGCGGCCTCTCGCTCGGTGCCGACGACTATCTCACGAAGCCGTTCAGCCCACAGGAGCTCGTGCTGCGCGTCGGCGCCATTCTCCGGCGCGTGGGCGCGGCGGGGGCGAGCCCGGCCGATCACCTCGTCGTCGGCCCGCTGGAGATCGACACCGCCGCCCACGTCGTGCGGGTGAGCGGGCAGGCGGTGGAGCTCACGCCAACGGAATTCAAGCTCCTGCTCACCCTCGCCGAACGTCGCGGCCGCGTGCAGGCGCGCACGCATCTGCTCCAGACCGTGTGGGATGCGGCGCCCGACATCCAGACGCGCACGGTGGACATGCATGTGCAGCGGCTGCGCGCCAAGCTCGGTGTCGCCGGCGATCTCGTGGAAACGGTGCGCGGCTTCGGCTACCGGCTGCGCGCCCCCCAGAACCGCGGCGCGTGACGCTCGCCCGGCGGCTGATGCTCGGCTCTCTGGTGGTCGTCACGACACTGGTAGTCGCCATCGTCCTCATCGCCGGCGCGCGGCTGCGGGAGCGGCTGGTCGCGGAAAAGATCGACGAGCTGTCGCGCGACGCGCGGCTCGTCGCCCTCGCGTGGCGCGCCGGCATGAACGCGGACTCGCTGGCGCATGACGCCGGCGCGGCGCTCGGCTATCGCGTCACGCTGATCGACAGCACGGGCGTGGTGGTGGGTGACACCGAGTTCGGTCCCGACGCGCGGCGCCGCCTGGAGAACCACGCCGGACGGCCCGAGGTCGTGGCGGCACGCACGTCCGGGACCGGCTCGGCGCGCCGCCGCAGCGCATCGGCGGGGGACGAGGAGCTCTACGTGGCCACGCGGCACCCGTTGGGGTTCGTGCGCGTCTCCCTCACCACCGCGCCGCTCGACGCCGTGGTGGGCGGCGCGCAGCGCGACGTGCTGGTGAGCGGCCTCGTCGCCCTGATCGGCGTGCTCGTGCTGTCGACGATCTTCGCGCGCACCATCTCGCAGCCCGTCGTCGAGCTGCGGGACGTGGCGCGGGCGATTGCCGGCGGGGACCTGAGCCGGCGGCCGGCGCTCTCGGCGCCCGGCGAGGTGGGCGACCTCGCGACCGCGCTGCACCGCATGACCGAGCAGCTCGAGCATCGCCTCACGGCGCTCGAGGCGGACGACCGCCTCATGTTCGCCGTGCTGGAATCGCTCGAGGAGGGTGTGCTGGCGATCGACGAGCGCGGGATGGTGGTGCGCATCAACCAGCGCGCGCGGATGCTGCTCAACGCGGGCGCCGCGCTGCCCTTCCCGCGCGAGCTGCTGCCGCGCGACGTCGCCATCCGTGCCGCGGTCGAGCATGCGATGAGCGGTCGCAGCACGCCGCCGGAAGAGGTGGTGCTGCACGACCGCACCGTGGCCGTCGCCTCACGTCCGCTCGCGCCGGCCGGCGCCGTGGTGACGGTGCTCGACCTCACGGTGCTGCGGAAGCTCGAGACGATTCGCCGCGACTTCGTCGCCAACGTGAGCCACGAGCTCAAGACGCCGCTCACCGCGGTGAGCGGCTTCGCCGAGACCCTGCTCGACGACGAGATCCCGCCCGATCAGCGGCGGCGGTTCGTCGAGACGATCCGCGACAACGCCGGCCGGATGCAGCGCATCGTCGACGACCTGCTGGATCTGTCGCGCATCGAGAGCGGCGGGTGGCGGCCGAACGTGAGTCAGGTCGAGGTGGGCGGCATCGTGCGCGACGTGTTCGCGTCGGTGCGCGCCGCGGCCGACGCGAAGGGGCTGCGCCTCGTGGCCGACATCCCGCCCGCGGCGGCGGTCGTGCGCGCCGATCCGACGGCCTTCCGTCAGATCGTCGGCAATCTCGTGGAGAACGCGGTCCGCTATACCCACGAGGGGAGCGTCACGCTGCGGACCCGGCTCAGCGAGGCGGGAGTGTGGGTGGACGTCCGCGACACCGGCATCGGCATCGCTCCCGAACACGTGCCGCGCATCTTCGAGCGATTCTACCGCGCCGACCCCGCCCGGTCCCGCGAGCAGGGAGGGACAGGGCTCGGCCTCGCGATCGTGCGCCACCTCGTCGACGCTCACGGCGGCCGCGTCGAGGCGGCGAGCGCACTGGGGCGCGGGACGACGATCAGCGTGCTGCTCCCCTTTGCCTCCGCGGCATAGATCGGGCGCACGCGGATTGCGCGGATCTATCGTGGCCGGGATGCCTCGGTGAGCGCGGCCAAGCGTCCCGAACACGTCAGGTTCATAAACATTGAAGGTCGCGGGGCTGGCTGCGGTGCGCGGAGCCGTGCCTCCGCTCGGAGCGATCCGCGGCATTGGCCCCCGCTCGGCCTGGCTTGCCTCAGCGGTAGAAAGATCCGCGGGATCCGCGTTCTGCAGGTCGAGCCCCGGCGAGAGGATCCGTGTTCTGCAGGTCGAGCCCCGGCGCGAGGGACATCCGCGAGCTCAGTCCACCCGGTAGTACCGCGCCGTGCACCAGCGGACGATCATCGCGAGCCGCTCGTCCAGCGAATCGCCCGCCGACGTCGGGGCTCGGCGCATCGCCGGGGAGGCACGCATCGCGACCGACTTGATCATCGTGATCACCCGCTCGACCGGAATCTGCTGCATGCGGGCGTGGTCCGCGAACTCGTGTACCGCCTCGCGCAGCTCGCTCCGCGGGCCACCCTCACGGAGCACCCGCTCGATCGCGGCCTCGATCCGATCCTGGCGCGGCGTGAGCGGACGGTTGGCGTAGACTGGCAGCTCGGGGTCGGGCATCGTGCGGCTCGCGGACGGAGGTGCATGAACGATGCGCCCGACCCGGGAGTGAAGCAACCGGGCCGGGCGCATCCAACATCACGGTCTCGTAACGCTTCGATTAACCCCTACTTCGCCGCGACGGTGACCGTGCCGAGCTGGCGCACGAGCTGCCGCGACATCGCGGGCGGGAGGGGAGCGTAGTCCAGCGCCGCCGCCGACTTCTCACCCTCGGTGAGCGCCCAGCGCACGAAGTCGACCAGCTTCTTCCCCTTCGCGGCGTCCGTCTGCGTCTTGTAGACCAGCAGCCAGGTGAACGACGAGATCGGATACGCACCCGCGCCGGTCGCGTTGACGATCGACACCCGATAGTCGGTGTTGGAGGGGAGCTTGGCCGCGGCACCCGCCGCCGCCGCCGTCACCGCCGCGATCGACGGCGTCACGAACTGGCCCTTCGCGTTCTTGAGGTTGGCGTAGGCGAGCTTGTTCTGCTTCGCGTACGCCAGCTCCACGTAGCCGATCGCGCCGGGCGTCTGCTTCACCTGGCCGGCGACGCCGTCGTTCCCCTTGGCGCCCAGGCCCACCGGCCACTGCACTTCCTTCCCGCGGCCGGGCGCGGTCGCCCACGCCGGGCTCACCGACGCCAGATAGTCGGTGAACACGTAGCTCGTCCCCGACCCGTCCGAGCGGTGCACGACGAGGATGTCCGTCGCCGGCAGCTTCATCCCGGGGTTCAGCGCGGCGAGCCGTGCATCGTTCCACTTCGTGATCTTGCCGAGGAAGACATCGGCGAGGGTCGCGCCGTCGAGGCGGAGGGGACGCGTGAGCTCCGGAACGTTGTACGTCACGACCACGGCGCCGAGCACCGTCGGGATGTGCAGCACCGCCCCGCCCTTCGCCTTCGCAAGCTCGGCGTCGCTCATCGGCGCGTCCGTCGCCCCGAAGTCCACCGTCTGCTCGGAAAGCTGGCGGATACCGCCGCCGGAGCCGATCGGCTGATAGTTGATCTTCACGCCCTTCTTCGCGGCGTACTCGTTGAACCACTTGCTGTAGAGCGGGAACGGAAAGGTCGCGCCGGCACCGGTGAGGTCCTGCGCCGCAGCCGGAGCGGCCGCGATGGCGACCATCGAGCCGACGACCACGAGCCTGGAAAGCAGTTTCACGGAAGAGCTCCTGAAAGAGATAAGGTGGGTGTGGTGCGTCGTGCTTAGAAGTTCACCATGAAGTGCAGGTAGTACCCTTTCGACTGGGCGGGCGGCGCAGCCGAGAGGCCGTTGTTCGAGGCCAGCGACTCCTGATAGTCGAGCGCGAACTGCGCACGCTGATTGACGTCGTAGAACACGCCGCCGATCAGGTTGTGGTACGAGTTGTCCGACGGCGGCGGCGTGGTGATGTTCGTCGTGGCCGTCGACGGCGAGACGCGATCGTAGCGCGCCACGATGCCGAACGGCGACTTGCCGGTGCCGTTGGTGAAGGCGAAGGGCCGGATCTGCGTGAACCCGGAGAGCACCCGTCCCGTCGTCGTCGTCTCGACGCGCGGCGACGCGGCGGTGTTGGCGCCCGTCTCGCCGCCGTCGTGGCGCATGGCGAACTCCCCACCGAGCACCAGGCGCGGATCCTTGAGGCCGACGAACACGCCCGCGCGGCTGCGATCGAGCGCCTTGCCGACCGCGCCCACCTGCCCCGCGCCACTGTTCACGAAGCTGCTGGCGATGGCGCCCTTGTAGCCCCAGCCCGTGATCGTGAAGGTCTGGAGCAGCGGCGTGCTCACCTGGTTCGCGAGCGGGGTCAGCGACAGCCGGAGCGCGAAGTCCTTGAAGCGGTCGCGCTCCCGCGACGTGTAGCCCGGCCCGTTCGTGATCGTGCCGTACAGCTCGCCCATCTTGCTCGGGAGCGTATACCCAGCCGCCACGCCGACGTCGGCCGACGAGAAGAAGCCGGCGCGCTCGATCGCCGTCTGGCTCAGATAGCGCGGCCAGAAGCCCTCGATGTGCTCGATCACGACGTTCTGCAGGATGCCGAGCCGCGCGAACGCGGCGGCGCCGCTCGGGCTGCGCGGCACGTCGTACTGGAGAAAGGCGTACTTGGCGCGGATCGTGTAGGCGTTCGCCGCGGCTTCGGTCGTCTGGTAGACGTCCGTCGTCACGCGGATGCTGAGCCGATCACCTGCCGGCGCGCGGAAGTTCAGATACGCCCGGTCGACGATGAAGCCGTTGTCGTTCTGGTTCGCCAGCTGCGCGGGCGTGGTGGAGAGCTGGTAGTTGTAGCTGCCGAAGATCAGCCCGGAGACGCTGAGCGGCGGTGGGGCGGCAGGCTGCGCCGCGGCTGGCGCCGGGGTTGTCGTCTGCGCGGCCAGGGGCGCGGATGCGAGCACCGCGGCCAGCGCGGCGAGCGGGAACCGCGAGAGGCAGGCACGAAGCATGTGAAGTGTCTGGCTTGGGGGAAGAGAGAAGGAGGTACACTCCTCGAACTTACAGCGTCCGATCGAGCTGGAGGGGAGTTTCCCCGCGCCCGATCACGGGTCGGACATGGTTTCGTCTCCGTTGTGTAACGGCGGCCGTCCCGGGCGCGATCCGGCGCGGTCGTGACGCGACCGTTACATCCGACGCGCGCGTCGGCGACACCGGTCGATGAGCTTTCGGGCGATGAACGCGACACGGAAACTACCGTCCATTCAGGGCTCGGTCGTCGCCGACCGGATCTACCGCGCGACCATCCTCTTCTTCGCGCTGTGCGTTCCCCTCCTCCTCCTGCTGATCTTCGTCGAGATCGGGCGGGCGGGCTGGCCCGCGCTGCGCCAGTTCGGGGGTGCATTTCTCACGTCCAGCCGGTGGGATCCGGTCCAGGGTGAGTTCGGCGCCGCGCCGGCCATCCTCGGCACCCTGCTCACCTCGATCATCGCCCTGCTCATCGCGACGCCGCTGGCCCTCGGCGGGGCGATCTTCCTCTCCGAGTTCTGCCCGGCCTGGCTCCGCCAGCCGCTTTCCTTTCTGATCGACCTCCTGGCGGCGGTGCCGAGCGTCGTGTTCGGGTTGTGGGGAGTGTTCGTGCTCGTGCCGCTGCTGCGCGGGACGGTGATGCCCTTTCTCCGCGACACGCTTCATCTCGGCGTAACCCCATTCTTCACCGGCCCCGCGTACGGACCGAGCGTGCTGGCCGCATCGCTGATCCTGGCGATCATGGTGCTCCCCTACATCGCCGCGGTATCGCGCGAGGTGCTGATGGCGGTGCCCCGCTCCCAGCGCGAGGCGGCGCTGGCGCTCGGCGCAACCCGCTGGGAGACGATCACCGGCGCGGTGGTGCCGTACGCGCGCACCGGCATCTTCGGCGGGATCATCCTCGGGCTCGGGCGCGCGCTCGGCGAGACGATGGCCGTGACGATGGTGATCGGCAACCGCCACGAGCTCTCGGCGTCGCTCTTCGCGCCGGGCTACACCATGGCCTCGCTCATCGCGAACGAGTTCTCGGAGGCGACCTCCGACCTCCATCTGTCGGCGCTCATGGCGGTGGGCTTCGTGCTGTTCGTCATCACGCTGCTGGTGAACGCCGTCGCGCGGCTGCTCGTGCGCCGGGTCGGCGAGGTGCGGGCGTGAGCGCGGGCGCCATCGACGCCTCCGGCGCGGTCGGGCAGCCCCGTCGCCCCACCCGGTCGCGGCCGGTCGCACTCGCGCGGCGCCGCGGAGTGAGCATCCTGATGGTGACGCTCACCTGCCTCGCCGCCGCGGTCGCGGTCGTGCCGCTCGTCGTGATCCTCGTCTACCTGCTGAAGCAGGGGGCCAGCGCGCTGTCGCTGAGCTTCTTCACCAGCATGCCGAAGCCGGTCGGCGAAGCCGGGGGCGGCATGGCGAACGCGATCATCGGCACGCTGATCCTGATCGGGATCGCCTCGGCGGTCGGGCTGCCGGTCGGCATCGGCGCCGGCCTCTACCTCGCCGAGCGTCGGGGTACCCGATTGGCGAACCTCGTGCGCTTTCTCGCCGACGTGCTCAACGGGCTGCCGTCGATCGTGATGGGAATCTTCGCGTGGCAGTTCCTCGTTCGTCCGGTCGGACACTTCTCGGCGCTCGCCGGCGGCGCGGCCATCGGCGCGATGATGATCCCGCTCGTGACCCGCACGACGGAGGAGATGGTGCGCACCGTGCCGCAATCGCTCCGCGAGGCGGCGCTGGCGCTCGGCTATCCGCGGTGGCGGACGTCGCTCCAGATCGTGCTGCGCACGGCGCTGGGGGGCATCGTGACCGGCGTGCTCGTGGCGGTGGCGCGCGTCGCCGGCGAGACCGCGCCGCTCCTGTTCACCGCGTTGGGCAACCAGTTCTGGTCGACGAAGATCAGCCAGCCCATCGCGGCGCTGCCGCTGCAGATCTTCACCTACGCCATCAGCCCGTACGAGGAGCAGCATGCCCAGGCCTGGGCCGGCGCCCTGGTGCTCATCACGCTTGTCCTCGTGATCAGCATCGTCGCCCGGGTCGTGACGAGGGCGAGGTTGGGAGGAGGACATGACTGAGCTCGTCACCCTCCGTGAGGTCGAGGGGGCGCCGATGCCCAGCGCGAGCGGGCCGTGCGCCATGCGCACCATCGGACTCGACGCGTACTTCGGCAGCGTGCACGCCGTGCGGAGCGTGTCGCTCGACATGCCGTCGAACGAGGTGACGGCGATCATCGGCCCGTCGGGGTGCGGAAAGTCGACGCTCCTCCGCACCCTGAACCGCATGCACGAGACGGTGCCCACGGCGCGGGTCTCCGGGCAGGTGCTCTTCCACGGGCAGGACATCTACGCCGACGAGGTGAATCCGATCACGCTGCGGCGCCATGTCGGGATGGTGTTCCAGCGCCCGACCCCCTTCCCCACGATGTCGATTCGCGACAATGTCGCCGCGGGCCTGCGCGTGCAGGCCGGCGACAAGCCGCGGCGCGCCGAGGTGGACGCGATCGTCGAGCGCGCATTGCGCGAGGCCGCGCTGTGGGACGAGGTGAAGGACCGGTTGAACGCGAGTGCGACGGGGATCTCCGGGGGACAGCAGCAGCGACTGTGCATCGCGCGCGCGCTGGCGACGGCGCCGCACGTCTTGCTTCTCGACGAGCCGACCGCGTCGCTCGATCCGGCGAGCACCCAGAAGGTGGAGGAGCTCGTCTACGAGCTGCGGCGCACGATGACCGTCGTCATCGTGACGCACAACATGCAGCAGGCGGCGCGCGTGTCGGATCGTACGGTGTTCATGTTGGCGGGCGAGCTGGTGGAGACCGCGCCGACGCGAGTGATGTTCACCACGCCGTCCGATCCGCGCACCGAGGCCTACATCACCGGACGGTTCGGATGACGGCGGCGAAGATGGAGACTGGCTCGGACGCCGGCCCTCTTTCCGAGGGCCGCACGGACGCGGGCCGCGCGGAGGTCAGCCCGGCAGCGCAGCAGGACCGTCGCCGCGCCGGCCGCATCGACGTCGAGCACTTCGACTTCTGGTACGGGAAGTCGCAGGCGCTCTTCGACATCAACCTCCGGATCGCCCCGCGCGCCGTGACCGCGTTCATCGGTCCCTCCGGGTGCGGGAAGTCCACCTTCCTGCGCTCGATCAACCGCATGAACGAGCTGATTCCCGGCGCGCGCCGCTCGGGAGTCATCCGGCTCGACGAGGAGAACATCTACGAGAAGGGGATGGACGTCGTGACCCTGCGCCAGCGGGTCGGGATGGTCTTCCAACGCTGGAACCCGTTCCCGAAGTCCATCTACGACAACGTCGCCTATGGTCCGCGCATCAATGCCGCCCCTCGGCGGCAGGAGCTGGACGCGCTGGTGGAGTCCGCCCTCCGGCGTGCCGCGCTCTGGGACGAGGTGAAGGACCGCCTGCGTGACAGCGCGCTCGCCCTGTCCGGCGGCCAGCAGCAGCGGCTGTGCATCGCCCGCGCCCTCGCCAACGATCCCGAGGTGCTGCTGCTCGACGAGCCCGCCTCGGCCCTCGATCCGGTCGCGACGCAGAAGGTGGAGGAGCTCGTGTACGAGTTGAAGCGGGATCTCACGATCGTCATCGTTACGCACAACCTGCAGCAGGCCGCGCGCATCTCCGACCGGACGGCCTTCTTCTATCTCGGACGGCTGGTCGAGATGGAGGACACCCAGCGGCTCTTCACGAGCCCGCGCGAGGAGCGCACGGAGGCCTACATCACCGGGAGATTCGGATGACCCCCACGGACACCCCATTCCGCCACTTTCACGACCAGCTCGCGGCGCTCAACCGCCGGCTGCTCGCGATGTCCGAGCGCGCCGAAGCGCTGGTGGAGCTGTCGGTCGAAGCCCTGCTCGACAAGGACGAAGGGAAGGCCGAGGCGGTGATCGCCGCCGATCGCGAGCTGGACACGATGGAGCTCGAGCTCGAATCCGCCGCGCTCGAGCTGCTCGCCCTCCAGCAGCCGATGGCCCGCGACCTCCGCTTCATCGTCAGCGCGATCAAGGTGACGAGCGACCTCGAGCGGGTCGGCGACCATGCCGTGAACATCGCGCAGGCCGCGCAGCGGCTCATCTCGCAGCGCACGACGATCACCCCCGATCCCGAGATCGAGGACATGGCGCGACGCGCGCGGGCCATGCTGGGCGACGCGATCGACGCCTTCCTTCGGGCCGACGGCGCCCTCGGCCGCGACGTGTGCGCGCGCGACGATCAGGTGGACGCCTTGCACGAGTCGATGTTCCGCATCCTCCTCACCCACATGATGGCGGACCCGCGGACGATCAACCCGTCGCTCGAGTACCTGCTGGTGAGCCGCAACCTGGAGCGGGTGGCCGACCTGGCGACGAACATCGGCGAGGATGCAGTGTTTCTTGCGGAAGGGAAGAACATCAAGCACGGTGGGGCTCCGCGGGAGAATTCCGCCTAGCCGGCGCCCCCTCGACACCCCCGATCGTCGCACCGCATGCCTGAGCGAGCCCGCCTGACCGTCACTCCCGGCCCCTCCCGCCCCGCCCGCGCTGCCGCCGGCGCTCGCCGCATCGCGGCCATCGACATCGGCTCCAACTCCGTCCGGCAGATCGTCGCCGACGTCACCCCGGACGGCACCATCACCGTCGTGGACGAGATGAAGGCCGCGCCTCGGCTCGGCGCCGACCTCGACGTCACCGGAGTGCTCGGGTCGGCCGCGATGGAGCGGGCGGCGGAGGCGGTGGGACGCATGGCGACCCTCGCTCGCCAGCTCGGCGCCTCCCGCATCGAGGCCGTGGCGACGAGCGCGGTGCGCGACGCCGACAACGGCCCACAGTTCGTCGCCCGCGTGCGTCAGGAGGCGGGGTTCGACCTGCGCATCATCGACGGCGCCGGGGAAGCGCGCCTATCGTGGCTCAGCGCGCTCGCGCATTTCGACGTCGGCGTCGGACGCACCGTCGTGATGGACATCGGCGGCGGCTCGCTGGAGCTCTCCCTCGCCGCCGACGGGGTGCTGGACGACCTCGTGTCCCTGCCGTTCGGCGCACTCCGCCTCACCGAGCGCTATCTCCGCGACGGCGCCGGTGCGCGCCCCCTCGGCAAGCTCCGGCGCGACGTCCGCGACGCGTTGAAGGACGTGCTCCCGCGCCGCGATTGGCGCGGCGCGCAGCTCATCGGCTCGGGGGGCACCTTCACCAACCTCGCCGGGATCCATCTCGCGCGCCGGGGCATGCTGGTCGCGCGCTCGGTGCACGCGACGGCGGTCCCGCGCGTCGACGTCGAGCACATTCTCGACACGCTCGCCTCGATGCAGCCCGACGAGCGCGCGCGCGTGGCCGGGCTCAACCCCGAGCGCGCCGACATCATCGTCGCCGGAATCGCGGTCGCGGCTGAAGTGATGGCGCGCCTCGAGGCGCGCGAGGTGCAGGTTTCCCGCTACGGCATTCGCGAGGGGCTGCTCCTGGAGCTCGCCCGCGTCACGCCCACCGTCGCCGACCCGGGCGAAGCGCGCCAGCGCTCGGTGCGCGAGCTCGCCGAGCGGTGCCACTACGAGGAGGGGCACGCGACGCAGGTGCAGCGTCTCGCGCTCCGGCTCTTCGACACCCTCGGCGCCCGCATCGGGTGCACGCCGGCCGATCGCCAGACGCTCGCCGACGCCGCGTTGCTGCATGACGTGGGCTACCACATCAGCTACGATCGCCACCACAAGCATTCGTACCACCTGATCCTGCACGCCGAGCTGCTCGGCATCGCGCCGGACGAGCAGGTGGTGCTCGCCAACGTCGCGCGCTATCACCGCGGCGCGCCGCCCAAGCGGAAGCACCGGAACTTCAGTGGGCTGGACAAGGAGGTGCGCGATCGGATCGTGCGACTGTCCGCCCTGCTGCGGGTCGCCGACGGCTTCGACCGCGGCCACGTCGGCGCCGTCGGCGAGCTGGGCGTGCGCTTTCTGCAGCGAGCGATTCGCATCACGCCGAAGCCCGCCGCCGGCGCCACCCAGCTCCGCCTCGAGCTGTGGGGAGCGCATCGCAAGTCGGAGCTGCTGGCCGAGCTCGCGGGCGTGCCGGTGGAGATCGTCGCGTCGGATGGCGCCGTCCTGTCGTCGCTGAACGTCGACGGCGGCGAGGAGTGATGCTCGGCGACTGATCCGTCGCTCTGCGGCTCACCCGCTCATCCGCTCACCCACTTACCCGCTCGTCCGGGATGCTCTCCTCGCGCCGGCCCGACTTCCCGTCGTCCAGCCCCCACGAGTCCACGAGCAGCCGCACCTGCGAGGCGCGCTCGGTTCCGTCGGGCTGGCGCTGGGTGTAGCGCCCCTCGGCGTCCAGCTCCCACGCCTGACGGTTGTCCTCGAGGTAGGTCCGGAGCAGTCGCTGCAGTCGCTCGCGGAGTCGCGGAACCTCGACCGGGACCACCGCTTCGACCCGGCGCAGGAAATTTCGCGGCATCCAGTCGGCCGAGCCGAGGTAGACCTCCTCGTCGCCGCCATTCCCGAACAGCCAGACGCGCGAGTGCTCCAGAAAGCGGCCCACGACGCTGATCACCCGGATGCGTGAGCTCACTCCCTGCATCCCCGGTCGGAGACAGCAGATGCCGCGCACGATCAGGTCGATCTCCACTCCGGCCTCCGACGCCGTGTAGAGCGCGTCGATCGTCTCGGCGTCCACCAGCGCGTTCATCTTCGCGACGATCCGGCCACCGCGCCCCTCGCGTGCGTGCCGGCTCTCGCGCTCGATCAGCTCGATGAAGCGCTCGCGCATGTTCGCCGGGGCGACGAGCAGCTTGCGATAGAGCCGCTGGCGCGAGATGCCGGTGAGGGAGTTGAACAGGTCGCTGACGTCGGCGCCGATGGACGGGCTGCAGGTGAACAGGCCGACGTCGGTGTACTGCCGTGCCGTCCGCGAGTTGTAGTTGCCGCTGCCGATGTGGATGTAGCGGCGGATCCCATCCGGCTCGCGCCGCACCACCATCGCCGTCTTGGTGTGGGTCTTCAACAGCGCGGAGCCGTAGGCCACGTGCACCCCGTAATCCTCGAGGGTGCGCGCCCAGGTGATGTTGTTCGCCTCGTCGAACCGCGCCCGCAGCTCGACCAGGACCGCCACCTGCTTCCCGCGCTGCGCCGCTTCCGTGAGCGCGCGGACGATCGCCGTGTCGCCGGAGGTGCGGTACAGCGTCAGCTTGATCGCGAGCACCTGTTCGTCCATCGCCGCGCTCTGGAGAAAGCGCTCGACCGTCGCCGGAAAGGAATCGAAGGGGTGGTGGACCAGGAGGTCGCGCTCGCGGATGACGTCGAAGATCGAGCGGTCCGGATCCCGCAGCTCGGGGGGCACGCTCGGCGTGAACTGCGGATCGCGCAGCTCGGCGATGTCCAGCGCGGCGAGCTCCATCAGCGCCGAGAGGTCGAGGAGATAGCCGGCCTCGTCGATGTCCGCTTCGCTGAGCGAGGTGCGCGCCGGGAAGTCGGCGTCGCGCAGCTCCTCGAGGAGGAGGGCGCGCAGGTGCGGCGGCATGTCGTCCTGCACCTCGAGGCGGATCACCTCGCCGAACCGCCGCTCGAACACCCGCTCCTCGATCGAGGCGAGGAGATCGTCGGGGTCTTCGAGGTTGGTGAACTCGAGGTCGGAGTAGCGAGTCACGCGGAAGGCGTACCAGCCCAGCACGTCGAGCCCCGGGAAGAGTGCTTCGAGGTTCTCGCCGATGACCTGCTCCAGCGGTACGAACTGGTGCGTCCGGCCGGGGACCGCGACCCAGCGCGACAGACGCTCCGGGACCTTCACTCGCGCGAAGTGCACCGTGCCCTGCACGGCGTCGCGCACCTCGACCGCCAGCGAGAGCGAGAGGTTGGAGACGTACGGGAACGGGTGTCCCGGATCGACGGCGAGCGGCGTGAGCACGGGAAAGATCTGCGACTCGAAGTGCTCGTCGATCGCGCGCCGCTCGCCGGCGGAGAGCTCCTCCATGCCGACGAGCCGCACGCCGCGGGGGGCGAGCTCGTCGAGCAGCGTGCCGAGGCACCGGCGCTGATCGTGAAGCAGCAACGCGACGCGATCGCGGATCGCCGCAAGCTGCTCCACGGCGGTGAGGCCGTCCGGCGTGTGGTGCAGCGTCCCGGACGCGATCTGGCGGAGCAGCCCGGCCACGCGGACCATGAAGAACTCGTCGAGGTTGCTGCAGAAGATGGCGAGGAACTTCAGCCGCTCCAGCAGCGGCACCCGAGGATCCGCCGCCTCGTGCAGGACGCGCGCGTTGAACGCGAGCCAGCTCAGCTCACGGTTCAGGTACAGCGGGCGTGGCGGACCCTCGTCGTGCATCGCGCTCCGGGAAGGCGCTACTGCGGAATCTGGATCGTCCCCAGCCGCGTGGCGAGCCCGGCGCGCATCGATTCAGGGAGCGGCGCGTAGTCCAGGGACGCTGCCATCTCCTGGCCGTCGGCGAGCGCCCACCGCAGGAAGTCGACCAGCTTCTTCCCCTTCACCGCGTCGGTCTGCTTCTGGTACACGATGATCCAGGTGAACGAGGAGATCGGATAGACCCCCTTGCCCGGCGCATTGACGATGGAGACACGGTAGTCGGTGCCCGACGGGAGCTTCGAGGCCGCTCCAGCGGCGGCGGCCGTGGCCGACGCGATGGTCGGGGCGGTGAACTCGCCCGCCGCGTTGCGGATCGCCGCCGTGGCGAGGTGGTTCTGGGTGGCGTACGCGAGCTCCGCGTAGCCGATCGCCCCCGGGGTCTGCTTCACCTGCCCCGCGACGCCATCGTTCCCCTTGGCGCCGATCCCGACCGGCCACTGCAGCTCCTTACCCTTGCCGGGCTTTGTCGCCCACGCCGGGCTCACCGCCGCGAGGTAGTCGCTGAAGACGTACGTCGTCCCCGATCCGTCGGAGCGGTGCACCACCAGGATGTCGGTCGCGGGCAGGGTGACGCCGGGGTTCTGCGAGGCGATCCGCGGGTCGTTCCACCGCGTGATCTGCCCTTGGAAGATCGCCGCGATCGCATCGCCGTCGAGCTTGATCGGCTGGCTGAGACCCGGAAGGTTGTAGATGAGCACGACGGCGCCGAGCACCGTCGGGAAGTGCAGTACCGCCCCGCCCTTCGCCTTCGCCAGCTCGGCGTCGCTCATCGGCGCATCGGTCGCGCCGAAGTCCACCGTCTGCTCCGACAGTTGCCGGATCCCGCCCCCCGATCCGATCGACTGGTAGTTGATCTTCACGCCCGTCTTCGCGGCGTACTCGCTGAACCACTTGCTGTAGAGCGGATACGGAAAGGTCGCGCCCGCGCCGGTGAGGTCCGAGCCGGAGGCGGTCGCTTGCGCGGGGGTGGAGGTCCCGCCGGCGGCGGGCTTCTTCGATCCGTCGCCGCAGCCGGCGAGGAGGGTCAGTGAGCAGAGCGCGACGAGGATGCGGGTCATGGCATCAGGGGTGGATGGGTGATCCGGTAAAGATCACCGGTCCCGTGCCCCGATCGAGCGCCGACGCGCGACTGTGACGCAATTGCGACAATGCGGTGCCCGAAAGGGGGGCGCCGCACCCGGCACGGCTACGGCAGCTTGACCAGGCTGGCCAGGATACGGTACGACACCGCCGCCATGATCGCGGAGGCGGGGATCGTCAGGATCCACGCCCAGACGATCCGCCCCGCCAGCCCCCAGCGCACCGCCGAGAGCCGGTTCGTCGCGCCGACGCCGACGATCGAGCCGGTGATCGTGTGCGTCGTGCTCACCGGGATGCCCCAATGGGTCGCGAGCTGGATCGCGATCGCGCCGCCCGTTTCCGCCGCGAAGCCGCCGATGGGGCGGAGCTTCGTGATGCGCGAGCCCATCGTGTGCACGATGCGCCAGCCCCCGAACAGCGTGCCGAGCGAGATCATGGAATACGCGCCGATCTCCACCCAGTACGGGATCGTCTTGAAATCCTGCACGTACAGGTACCGCAGCACCCCCGTCTCGTTGACGAAGTACGCCTTGCTCGCCACGAGCAGCCCGAGGATGATGCCCATCGTCTTCTGCGCGTCGTTGCCGCCGTGCGAGTACGACAGCAGCGCGGAGCTGAGAAGCTGGGCCGGCCGGAATACCCGGTCCGCCCGCCCCGCGCTCATCCGCTTGAACAGCCAGTAGCAGATCACCATCAGCGTGAACCCCGCCAGAAATCCGACCAGCGGCGAGATCACGATGAACGACAGCGTCTGCACCCACTTCGTCCCCCAGAGGATCGCCGCAAGCCCGCCCTTGGCGACCGCCGACCCGGCGTAGCCGCCGATGAGGGCGTGCGACGAGCTGGACGGGATGCCGTACGCCCAGGTGATGATGTTCCAGATGATCGCGCCGAGGAGCGCGCCGAGGATGACGTTCGGGTCCACGATGCTCTGCTCGATCATCCCCGCCCCGACCGCCTTGGCCACCGCCACCCCGCCGGTGAAGAGCGCGGCGAAGTTGAACACTGCCGCCCAGATCACGGCGGCCAGGGGGCTCAGCACGCGCGTTCCGACGATCGTCGCGATGGAGTTCGCCGAATCGTGGAAACCGTTGATGAAGTCGAACAGGAAGGCGATGACGACGATGCCGACGACGTACCAGATCACGTGGCGCGGCTCAGGCGTTCTTGAGGGAAATGCTCTGCACGGCGAGGGCGACGCCCATGCACTGGTCGATCGCCTGCTCGAGCGACTCGTAGATCTCCTTCCAGCGGATCACCTCGATCGGGTCGGGCTTGCCGGCGAACAGGGCGCCGACCGCATCGTGATACAGCGCGTCGCCCTCCTCCTCCAGCAGCTTGATCGCCGCCGTCTGGGTCGCCACCTCGCTCGGCCGCTTGATCGCCGCCACCGATTTGCCGATGAGCTCCGCGGCGCGGAGCACCACGTGGGCCATCCGCTTCGCCGGCTCGCGCACCTCGTTGATGTGGAGCATCACGACGCGGCGCGCCGTCCCGTCGAGACGATCGATCACGTCGTCCAGCCGCGAGGCGAGGAGGTGGATGTCCTCCCGGTCGATCGGCGTGATGAAGCTCTTGTCGATCCGCGTGCTGATCGTGAGCGTCAGCTGATCGGCGAGGTGCTCGACGTCCTTGATCTGCTTGACGAGCTCGGTCGTCCGGTTCGGCTCGGCAAAGAGCTGATCGAGCAGCTGCGCCGTGGTGCGGAGATGGCCCGCGAGCTGGTTGAACAGATCGAAGAACTGCTCGTCGCGCGGAATGAGGCGACTCAGCATGACATCGGTGGGATCGAGGGGAGATGACGGCCGGCGCAGAAGTTACCCGGCCGTTACACGCAGGGCAAACGCGGTCGGCTGCCGGAAGGGCAATCGCCGATGCCGGGCCCGTCACCTTGACACCTGAGCGGGGGCGCCGAGCCCGTCCAGCCTGTCAATGTGGCGCGTGGGCCTCGGTCCTGGACTTGCCATCCTCACGGGGGTTCGCGGCACCCTGTTGCCGCTCATCACTTTCATCGAGGTAGCAATGGCGGACAAAGTCATCGGTATCGACCTGGGCACGACGAACTCGGTCGTCGCCGTGATGGAGGGGGGCGACCCGGTCGTCATCCCCAATGCGGAGGGCGGGCGCACCACCCCGTCCGTGGTCGGATTCACCAAGGATGGCGAGCGCCTGGTCGGCACGGTCGCGAAGCGGCAGGCGGTCACCAATCCGCAGAACACCGTGTTCTCCATCAAGCGGTTCATGGGCCGCAAGATGAACGAGGTGCAGGACGAGCAGAAACGCGTCCCGTACAAGGTCATTCCCGGCTCGAACGACGTGGCCACCGTGGAGGTCCAGGGCAAGCGCTACACCGCCCCCGAGGTCTCCGCGATGATCCTCCAGAAGATGAAGCAGACGGCCGAGGACTACCTCGGCCAGTCGGTGTCGAAGGCGGTGATCACCGTGCCCGCCTACTTCAACGATGCCCAGCGTCAGGCGACGAAGGACGCCGGCAAGATCGCCGGCCTCGACGTCCTGCGCATCATCAACGAGCCCACGGCCGCGGCCCTCGCCTACGGCCTGGACAAGAAGAAAGACGAGAAGGTCGCGGTGTTCGATCTCGGCGGCGGCACGTATGACATCTCCGTGCTCGAGCTGTACGACGTCGAAGGCTCGCGCCAGTTCGAGGTCAAGTCGACGAACGGCGACACCCACCTCGGCGGCGACGACTTCGATCAGCGCGTGATCGACTGGATCGTCGGCGAGTTCAAGCGCGACCAGGGGATCGATCTCTCCAAGGACCCGATGGCGCTCCAGCGCCTGAAGGAAGCGGCGGAGAAGGCGAAGATGGAGCTGTCGAGCATTAACTCGACGGACATCAACCTCCCGTTCATCACGGCCGACCAGACCGGCCCGAAGCACCTGAACTATCAGCTCACCCGCGCCAAGTTCGAGCAGCTCGTGGATGATCTCATCACGCGTACCCTCGAGCCGATGCGCAAGGCCCTCAAGGATGCGGGCCTCGAGCCGAAGGACATCGATGAGGTGCTGCTGGTTGGTGGCAGCACCCGGATCCCGAAGATCCAGGAAGAGGTCAAGAAGTTCTTCGGCAAGGAGCCGAACAAGGGCGTCAACCCGGACGAGGTGGTGGCGATCGGCGCCGCGGTCCAGGGGGCGGTGCTCACCGGCGAGCAGAAGGACGTCCTGCTGCTCGACGTCACCCCCCTCTCGCTCGGCATCGAGACGCTGGGCGGCGTGACGACGGTGCTCATCCCGCGGAACACGACGATCCCGACGAAGAAGTCGGAGACCTTCAGCACGGCGGACGACAACCAGACCACGGTCGAGATTCACGTCCTCCAGGGCGAGCGGGAGCTGGCGCGGGACAACCGCACGATCGGCAAGTTCCAGCTGACGGGGATTCCCCCCGCCGCGCGCGGCATGCCGCAGGTCGAGGTCACCTTCGACATCGACGCCAACGGCATCCTGCACGTCGCCGCGAAGGACAAGGCGACCAACAAGGAGCAGAAGATCCGCATCGAGGCGTCCAGCGGCCTGTCGGACAGCGAGATCGACCGCATGGTGAAGGACGCGGAGAAGAACGCCGAGGAGGACAAGAAGCGGCGTGAGGAGATCGAGACGCGAAACCGTCTGGACTCCATGACGTACGAGGTGGAGAAGAACTCCAAGGAGTGGGCGGACAAGCTGCCGGCCGAGCTCAAGACGAAGCTCGACTCGGCGGTGGAGCGGGCCCGCAAGGCGCTGCGCGGCGACGATCTGAACGAGATCCGGGCCGCACAGGAGGAGCTCAGCAAGTCGTTCAACGAGGCCGGCCAGTCGTTCTACGCCCAGAGCCAGGCGGCCGAGGGTGCAGCGGCGGGTGGCGCTCCGGGAGGTCAGGGACCCACGGGTGAGGCCGGCGGCAACGGCGCCAAGCCGGCTGACGACGTGGTCGAGGCCGACTACGAGATCGTGGACGAGGCGAAGAAGTAGCCTCGTCCCGCTCGGGGGCGAATCGGAAACCAGTCGGGCGCCGGACGTGTCCAATCACGGGCACTGGGGCGCCCGATTGCGTTATCATAACACCAGCGGCTCAGCAGCAACTTCTTCCGAGAAGGACACAGCATGGCATCCAGATTCTCTCGCGCACGCTTCGGCGCCGGCGTGGTGGCCGCATTCCTCTGCGGGCTGCTGTTCGCGTCGGGCTTCGATCTGACGAAGTTCGGCTTCGCGCAGGAGGGCAAGGGCGGCAAGGTCGCGTCGTCGCAGGTGCAGTCGCTCGCCGAGACCGGAAGCGCCTTCGAGGCGATCGCCGACCACGTGACACCGGCCGTCGTCTCCATCCAGACCCAGCGCGTGCGCACCAACCCGCGCCGTGGATCGCAACGCCCCGGCATCGAGGATTTCTTCCGGAACTTCGAGCCGCAGCCGCAGCGGGAAGAGCCGCAGGAAGCCAGCGGCACGGGGTTCATCGTCTCCAAGGACGGCTACATCATCACCAACAACCACGTCGTCGCGGACGCCGACAAGGTGACCGTGACGCTGCTCGACAAGCGCAGCTTCGAGGCGCGCGTGATCGGCCGCGACCCGACGACCGACGTCGCGGTGATCAAGGTCAATGCGGGCGATCTCCCCGTCGTCACCCTCGGCGACGACAATGCCGCGCGCGTCGGCCAGTGGGTGGTGGCGATCGGCAACCCGCTCGGCCTCGACTTCACCGTCACGGCCGGGATCATCAGCGCCAAGGGGCGTCCGCTCACCGGCATCCTTGGCGGTCGGTACGAGATCACCGACTACATCCAGACGGATGCGGCGATCAACCCGGGCAACTCGGGCGGCCCGCTGGTGAACATCCGCGGCGAGGTGATCGGCATCAACAGCGCGATCGCCAGCAGCACCGGGTTCTACGCCGGCTACGGCTTCGCCATCCCCGTGACGCTCGCCAAGCAGGTGATGGACGACCTGATCGCGTACGGCAAGGTGAAGCGCGCGGTGATCGGCGTCGCGATCGACAACGCGGCCGCGGCGGACGCGAAAGCCGCTGGCCTGAAGGAAGTGACGGGCGTCCTGGTGAGGACGTACAGCTTCGAGCCGACGGACGACAGCCCGGCCAAGCGGGCGGGGATCGAGCCGGGCGACGTCATCATCGCGGCCGACGGGAAGCCGACGGATCGCGTGAGCACGCTGCAGCGGATCGTGCGCACGCACAAGCCGGGTGAGACGATGACCTTCGACGTGATGCGCTTCGGCTCGAGGAAGAGCTTCCGCGTCAAGCTGGCGGAGGCGGTGGATCCGCAGCAGGTCGCATCGGCGGACGCGGCGGCGCCGGCCCGCGGCGGCAGCGACTCCGACGCGCGCCGCTTCGACAAGATCGGCATCGCGGTCGAGCAGGTGTCGCCGGAGCTGGTGAACCGCGCGCGGTTGGCGGAGCCATATCGCCGCGGCCTGATCGTGAGCGACGTGAGCGTGACCGGGCCGTCCTACCGGAAGCTCTTCGCCGACGCGACGATCCTCGTCCAGGTGATCAACCCCGGCCCGAAGCGCGATCTGCGCTCGGCGGCCGACCTGGATGCCGTGCTGTCGCGGCTCAGCGCCGGCGACCTCGTGACGTTCATGGTCTACGACCTCGGTCAGGACAGCCCACCCCGCGCGGTGACGGTGCAGGTCGGGAACTGAGCGTCGGCAGACTGGGTGAAGACGAGAGGGCACGCCGAGGCTGGCGTGCCCTTTCTCGTTCCGCGACCTACGTGGCGGACTGGAGTGTAGTACGAACGATACAGATCTTGTGGTGCCGTCACCACAGCTCCGCGGGCCGTGATGCGCACTCGACGGTTGGGCTTGCCCTATCTCGTTTTCTCGTAACGGGTTGACGTTTTGGCAGGGGTCCGGGACTCTGGCTGGCGGCTTGCCAAAGGCTCAGCCTGCTTTTGGCGCCTCACCAGCCTGATCGCCCATCCCTTCCCCGTCCGGAGCTCCCCGATGATCGCCCGCCTTCGAATCGCCACCTGTCTCGGTCTGGTCGCGAGCCTCATGGCTCCGCCGGCCGCCAGCGCCCAGGTCCTGGGCGTGTCGGTGACCGGTACCCCGCAAACCCTCTCCAACCCGCCTTTCTCGCTCGGCTACGCGTTCGACGTCACGAACCCGTTCCTCGTCCAGTATCTCGGCTACTTCGACGCCGGCAGCAACGGGTTGAATCAGAGCCACCAGATCGGCCTGTACGATCCGTCGGGTACCCTGCTGTCGACGGTGACCGTGGGCCCCGGCTCCGGTGACGTGTTGATCGGCGGATTCCGCATGGCCGCGGTCACTCCCTTCCTGCTCGCGGTGGGCGCGGGGTACCACGTGCTGGGCACCTCGTCGACCAACGTCGACCAGCTGCTCTTCAGAGCCACGAAGACCGATGCCTACGGCATCCAGTACGTCAGTGGCGCGTACTGCGCGGGTGCGGCGCTCCAGAATTCGTGCGGGGTCAATTCCGACGGATACTTCGGCGCCAACTTCGCCGGCGTGGTGACTCCGGAGCCGGCGAGTGTCGTCCTGCTGGCGACCGGCTTGGTCGGCATCCTCGGCGTCGTCCGCCGGCGTCGGAGCTCGGCACTCAGCGCGTAGAGTTGCGGACGCTGAGCGAGAGGGCGCACCGGACTCGGTCCGGTGTGCCCTCTCGCTTTTGGATCGCCTCGCCGTCGCGTACCGTGACGTCGTCGCGGAGCCGGTGAAAAACCGATCGCTCGGCGGTAGCTTGTGTCCCAGGCGAGAGTGGCGAAACTGGCAGACGCACCAGACTTAGGATCTGGCGCCGAAAGGCTTGGGGGTTCGAGTCCCCCCTCTCGCAT
>JABFYH010000022.1 GCA_013361335.1 Gemmatimonadaceae bacterium
CCCGGTCGTCGTTCTTCTGCGCGAGCCAGAAGAGCGCCTTGCTGCGCATCCGACGGTCGCTGTCCTCGCGCGCGATCCGGAGCAGTGCGTTCACCGCGGCGTCGTCGTCACGCTGCGACAGCACGAAGATGGCGTGCTCGCGGAAGCCGGTGTCGTCGAGATCGTGGTACGCGGCGACGAGTGCGCTCGTCGGCGTCGCTTCGCGCTGACCAGCCCAGAAGAGCGCCGAGCGCCTGACCTTCGTCTCTTCCCGTGGGTCGCGGGCGCGCTCGAGCAGCCAGGCGCCGCCCCCCGCCTCGTCCTCCGCCATCCCCTGAAGCACGGACTCCTTGAGCCGCGTGGACTCGAGCTTCTGAAAGACGCTGCGCAGATACCCGAACTCCGCCGACGTCGCGTGCTCGCCATGCGCGAGCGAAAAGACGGCGTTCGCCCGCACGCGCTCGTTCTCTCTCGTGTCCTCGATCACGGTGTGCAGGGTCCGCAGCGCGCGGGGGTCGCCGCTCTGGCCGAGCCAGAAGACGGCCGAATGCCGGACGCCGACGTCGCCGGTCCGGGCGAGATCGATGAGCGATGGGACGCCAACCCCGTCGTCGAGCGTGGCGAGCGCCGCGAGCGCCGCGCTGGCCAGCCCTTTCTTCCCGCGCTTCTCGATCGCCGCGTCGCCCTCCGATTCGTTCGGCGCTCCCTCACCCGATCCAGCGCGGGCGAAGGCAACAAGGGCGGGAACCACGCCGGCGTCGCCAAGCTGTCCGACCCACTGGAGCGCCTGGCGACGCGTGTCATCCGTGCGCGCCCCGTCGCGGGCCAGCGCCAGGAGGTCCGGGACGACGACGGCGTCCGCGGCGAGCACCGCGGGCAGGAGGACGCGGCCCTTGCGGCCCGTGCTCTCGAGGACCGGCACCCGCGACAGGAAGTACGCCGCCGCCTCGCGGCTCGCGACGACGCCGAGGTCGGTCACCTGCCCGGTCGCCGCAGGCCACTCCCCACCAATCTGGGTCCGGACGCTCGTCGGACGATGGTCGGCGACGGTGAGCGACACGCGCACCGGTCCGGGAACGCAGCGGACGTTGTTCCAGCTGTTGTAGGACTCGAACGAGCTGCCGAACAGCGCTCGTCGGAAGCCGACGAGATCGCGGCCGCCGCAGGCACCCTCGCGCGCCGGGTACTGCATGCGCACGACGCCGTCCGGGGCCTGTTCGATGCGCGCCGCGAGGGTTGCCTGCGCCGCGGCCGGTGCGGCCGGAAGGGCCGCGGCGAACACGATCAACGAGAGCATCGAAGGACGCGGCATGGTCACCCCTTGTTGATGATGTCGAGCAGCAGCTGCTGCACGCGTGGGTCGCGGGTCTGGCCGAGCCAGAAGATGGCCTTCTTGCGCAACTCCGGATCGCGGTCGTTCTTCGCGATGTCGATCAGCTTGTCGGCCGCGGCGCGATCGCGCGATTCCGACAGGACCCAGATGAGATGCTCCTTCAGCGGTCGTTCCGTGGTGCGATCGTAGAGCGGGATGAGCTCAGCCGCGCGCACGCCCGCCTCGCCCGCCGTCCACAACGCATGCTTCCGCACCTCGATCGGTTGCGAGGCGTCGGCCGCAACGCCGAGGAGCCACCGGTCGTTGCCGACGCCGCGCATCTGCGACAGCGAGAAGAGAATCCCCTTTCGGACGTCGACCGTCCGCTCGGTCTTCCCGAGGCGAGTGAACAGGTCGCGCAGGAACTGCGCATTCTCGGACGACGAGCGCTGGCCGAGCCAGAAGACCGCCTTCTCGCGAACCCGTGACGGGGTCTCGTCCGACTCGGCGAGCCGCCGCACGACGGCGTTGCTGCGTGCCAGGTTCTGCTCGTTGAGCGCCCAGACCGCCTTCTCGCGCAAGGACTCGTCGGGCGAGCGGAGCGCGATGTCCTCCAGCGCGGCGGCGGCGCGCTCGGTGCGGATCTGCCCCATCCACTGGACCGCCTCCTCGCGAACCCCGGGGTCGGGATCGCGCTGCACCACGTCGAGCATCAGCGACTCGGTCTCGCCGGTCTGCTTCTGCGAGAGGAGGAACACCGCCTTCCGGCGCAGCGGGACGGAGCAGGCATCGCGCCGCGCCAGCACCTGCTTGATGATCGGGACCGCGCGGTCGGCGTCCATCTGCAGCAGGGCGTTCAGCGCCGCCATCCGCACGTCGCCATCGTCGTCTCCGGACGAGCAGCTCGTCCGTTCGCTGGCGTACTTCGAGACCTTCTCGGCGGACTGGGGGTCGCCGCGCTTGGCGAGCTCGCCGTGGATGCGTACCTCGAGCGCGTTCGCGTCGGCGGTCGTCTTCGCCTTCGGGTACCGGGAGCGCTGCTGCGCGAGCGCACGCAGCCCCTCGCGCAGATCGGGCTCGGCGCCGCTGCGATAGAGCGCGAAGGCCCGCCAGTAGAGCGCGTCAGCGGCGTAGGCGGAGCGCGGAAAGCGCTCGGTGAGCTCGGCGAACAGCGCCGCGGCGCGGCGGTAGTCGTCGCGGTTGAGCGCTTCGCGGGCCAGGCGGTACAGCGAATCGGCGGGGTCGGCGTCCGCCCACGGCGCCGGCGGCTCGACGGCGAAGGTCTCCGTGGCGTCGGCGTGTGCGACGACCTGCGCCACCGCGGGGCGGAGGGCGGTGATCGCACGGGTGAACAGGGCGGGGAGCGCGAGCGCTCCGGCGAGCAGCAGATGGCGAGCAGTCATGAACATGTCCTCAGTCGTCGGACGCGATGGACGCGTCGGCGGTGCCGGCAGGCACCACGGTGCGTAGGCGCGGCAGCAGATCGCGGTCGCGGAGTGCGCCGTCGATCAGTGCGCGATCGGTGGAGTCGAGCGGAGAGCCGGACAGCCGCACGATCTGCACGAGCACGAGCTCGATGTCGTTCAGCAGGGGGCGCAGCTGCGGGTCGGCGCCCGCGGGTGAGTCGATGAGCAGTCGGGTGCTGCCGAGCACCTCGCGCGCCCAGCTTCCGAGCTGGCGCGTCGATGCATCCCGGGGACGCGTCGCGCCGCCGGCCCGGTACGCCGTGAGCAACGCCTCGGCCTGACCGAGCGTCTGCACGGCGGCCAGTCGATAGAGATCGGCTCGCGCGGCCGAATCGGTCACGGGCGGATGCGTGGCGACGACCGCCGTGCTGTGCGGCGAGGGGGTCGCGGTGCGCGACAGGATCATGCGATCGAGCGCCACGCCGAGCAGCAGCGTGGCAGCGATGGTCACCGGCATCAGCCAGGGGCGGCGCAGTGGCCGCACGCCCCCGATGCGGCCCGCGTTGGCGTCGCGGGCCGTGCGCTGCGCCGCCTCGATGGCGGACCACATCGCCTCTTTGGGGGCGCGCTGTGGCGCGTGGATCGAGGGCGCCGCGGCTTCCAGCCACGCGTCGAATGCGGGGTCCGGGACGAGAGTCGCCTCGATGCCGTCGTCGCCGAAGTCGTAGCTTCGATCGAGCCAGTCGGGTGTCTGCGTCACGATCTCCACTCCTGTTCGAATCCCGCGAGCGCGACGCGCAGCTTCGCGCGGGCTCGTGAGAGCTGGGCCTTCGATGTCCCCGCCGAGATGCCGAGCGCCATGCCGATCTCCTCGTGCGTGAACCCTTCCGCGTCGTGCATCATGAAGACCGCCCGGCATCCTTCAGGCAGCGCGTCCACCGCCGCCGCCAACCGATCGCGTAACACCGGATCGCCGATGGGTGTGCTGCGCGCCATCAGGAGCGCCTCGTCGAGTGGCGCCTCGCGCGTCTGCTGCCGCTTGCGCCGCTTGAGCTCGTTGAGCGAGACCGACACGGCGATCGAGTGCAGCCAGGTAGCGAACGCAGAGTCCCCACGATAGGCGTCGAGTCCCGCGAAGGCGCGCACGAACGTGTCCTGGGTGAGCTCGCGCGCCATCTCCTCTCTCCCGGACAACCGATACGTCAGTCGATACACGCGCTCCACGTGCGCGTCGTAGAGCGCACGCTGGGCGGCGGGGTCGCCACGGCGCGCTCGATCGACCAGCAGCTGCTGGCCATCGAGCGCGGGAGGTCGAGTGGGGGGCAGCGAGCTCTCCGTCTCCATGCGTGCCCCCTGTGACAATGACATTTCGGAAACCGTTGCGTGCCGTGCTCCGTTCTGTTGGGAGGCCGGCCGGCGGTGGTCGGCGCCCCAACCCTCACCATGGTCCGGGTGTCTCAGTGCTGTATCCAACCCGCCCGATGATGCGCCTCCTCTTCCCACTCCGGCATGCGCCGCCTGCCGGTTTCATCGCCGGCGCCGCGCTCGTGGTCGTGTGCAGCGCCGCTTCCCTCCACGCGCAGACGACCGCGCCCGCGTCGGCCGCGACGACGCTGTCGCAGGCCGATCCGCGGCCGTCGGTGGCCGCCACCCTGCGCCGCGAGCCCATCTCCATCGATGGCCGGCTGACCGAGGCGGCGTGGAGTGCGGCGACGCCGATCACCGACCTGCACCAGCAGACGCCGGACGAAGGGAAGCCGCCGACCGAGCGGACGGAGATCCGCATTCTCTTCGACGCGAACGCCATCTACGTCGGGGCACGGATGTACGACACGGCGGGCTCGGGAGGGGTGCGCAAGCTCCTCGTCCGGCGCGACCAGCTGCTCAACGACAACGGCTCGGACAAGATCGCGCTCGTGCTCGATCCGTATCATGACCGGCAGACCCGCGTCTGGTTCGAGCTCAACCCACTGGGCGTGAAGGGAGATCACCTCAACGGCGATGCCTCCTTCGACCCCGTGTGGGAGGGCGCGGCGAACGTCGACTCGCTGGGATGGACGGCGGAGTTCCGCATTCCGCTGTCGCAGCTTCGCTTCCCCCGCGACTCCGTGCAGACATGGGGGTTCCAGATCTGGCGCACGATCGCGCGGCGCAACGAGTACGACATGTGGGCCTTCTGGCGCAACAACGAGAGTGGGGGGCCAGGCTACTTCGGCACGATCACCGGGCTCGCGCTCGCGCAGCAGCCGCGCCAGCTGGAGCTGCTGCCATACGTCGTCACGAAGAGCCGGTTCGCCCTGCCCCCCGTCGGCGATCCGTTCAGGAACAAGCAGGAGATGACCTCCCGCGTCGGCGGCGATCTCAAATACAACATCACCTCCGCGTTCACCCTCGATGCGACGGTGAACCCCGACTTCGGACAAGTCGAGGTCGATCCGGCGGTGGTCAACCTCTCCGACTTCGAGACGACGTTCCAGGAGAAGCGTCCGTTCTTCGTCGCGAACGCCTCGGCGTTCTCGTTCGGGGGGCTCAACTGCTTCTTCTGCAGCAACGTCTCGAGCCTCAACGTCTTCTACTCGCGCCGCATCGGTCGCGCACCGCAGCTCGGCGGCTACCTGCGGAACAACTCCGATTTCAGCGACGTGCCCGACGCCTCGACGATCCTCGGCGCGGCCAAGATCACCGGCCGCACCACGAATGGACTGCAGGTCGCCATGCTCGAGGCGCTCACCAACCATGTGACCGCGCGCTACATCCCCAGCGCCGACACCCGGACCCTCGAGCGGGAGATCGAGCCGAGGACGAACTACTTCGTCGGGCGGGTTCGTCAGGATCTGCGGCAGGGCGACACGCGCGTCGGCATGATCACGACGCTGACGAATCGCTTCATGAGCGATTCGATCGAGAAGAGCCGCCTGCGGGCCAACGCGCAGCTGGTGGGCGCCGACGTGCTGCACTACTGGAACAAGCGCGGGTACTCGTTCTGGGGCCAGCTCGCCGTGTCGAACGTGGCCGGCGATACCGCGGCGTTGCGCCGCACCCAGACGGCCAGCGCGCATTACTTTCAGCGTCCCGATCGCAAGGCGACGAGCGACGGCCTGTTCGACATCCGGTACGATCCGAACCGGACGTCGCTGAAGGGTTACGGGTTCTACGGACGTCTGGCGAAGGAGAGCGGCGACTGGCTGTGGGAGACGGCGCAGAACTGGCGCAGCCCCGGCTTCGAGGTGAACGACATCGCCGCCCTCGGCCGCACCGACTACAAGTGGATGCAGGCGAGCGTGCTGCGGCAGTGGACGCGGCCCGGCAAATGGTACCGCGACGCGGCGGCGATCGTCGGCGGCCAGCAGCAGCTCAACTATGACGGCGACCGCACCGACCTGCAGGGAGAGCTCTGGGGGCGCGTCACCTTCCCGAACTACATCTCGGTGAGCGGCTTCGTCATCCATCACCCCCCGACGTACGATCAGCTGCGCACCCGCGGCGGAGTCATCGTGCGCAACTCGGGCTTCAACCTCTACTCGATGAACCTGAACGGCGACTCCCGTCAGCGCGTGAGCTGGGACGGGGGCGCCGAGCTGGGGAAGGACATCACCGACGACGGCTGGCAGGCGGACGGCTACGCGGACCTGATCATCAAGCCGCGCGAGAACATTCGCCTCAGCTTCGGCCCCTCGTTCTCGCGCCAGATCGAGCCGAAACAGTTCGTCACCAACATCGACGACGCATCGCTCACGCGGTTCGGCGGGCTGCGCAGCGTGTTCGCGGCCCTCGACCAGCGAACCTTCTCGATGAACACTCGGCTCAACGCAACGTTCTCGCCGACGCTGACCCTCGAGCTGTTCGCGCAGCCCTTCCTCGCGAGCGGGCACTACACGAACCTGAAGGAGTACGCGGCACCGCGGACCAGCGATGTGCTGGTTTACGGGCGCAACGTCGGTGGTGACATCGGCACGCTCACCGTCGAGCGCGATCCCGGGACGGATCGGGTGACGCAGTATCGGATCGAGCCGGACAGTGTGGGCCCGACGAGCAATGGCCCCGGGCTCCCCTTCACGGTCGGCAATCCGGACTTCAACCTCCGGTCGCTGCGCGGCACGGCAGTGCTCCGGTGGGAGTATCGGCCCGGCTCGACGCTGTTCTTCGTGTGGACCCAGGAGCGCTCCGGCTCCGACGCCTTCGGCGACTTCGATTTCCGCCGCGACCGGTCGGCGCTCTTCCGCGACCGGCCCATCAACGTGTTCCAGATCAAGGCGAGCTACTGGTTGGGGCTGTAGGCTGGCCGGAAGGTCCGACGGTTGGACAGTCGGACGGTTGGACAGTCGGACGGCAAGCAGAAGGGCACACCGGAACGCACTCGGTGTGCCCTTCGCCGTCAGTCCGTCTGACCGTCCGACCGTCTGACCGTCTGACCGTCACTGACAGACCGGCTCGCCCTCGCCTGCCGTCGGCACGATCGGGTTCACCGTGTTCACGGCGATGGCGCACGTGAAGTTCAGGATCTGCGAGTGCGTCACGGTCGCCGTCCAGTAGCCCGGGCCGAGGGAGATGGTCGGCGTGCTCACGCTCTGCGACGGCCTGAACCGGAGCTTCGTCGTGTCGATGTACGGGAGATAGTACACCGAGTCGGCGAAGAAGGACTCTTCCGCCGCGACGAGATTGCGCAGGTCGGACTTCATCGCTGCCGTATATGCCTTCGTCTTCGAGTTCGCGAACTTCGGGATCGCGATCGCGGCGAGAATGCCGATGATCACGACCACGATGAGTAGTTCGATCAGGGTGAAACCCTTCCGCGAGGGTCGCATGGAAAGGATCCGGTCAGGAGGAAGCACTCGCGGCGCCAGAACGGTCGCGCCAACGCGTGGTTGGAAATTTCGACCTCTGTAAAGCAGTGCCGGTGCCACGGCGGACGACGACGGCCGTGAACGCGTAAGCTGTTGGGGCATATGCTGTTATGTGTCATGTGACTGGACGCACAAGCGCATTTTGCGGCCAATGGCCACCGCGTCCTGCATGAAACCGTCGAAAACTGCGACACCCCCGCGGACGCGCCAATTGGCAGCGAATGGCGCTCTCCCGCAAGGGATCGGCGTCGGCGTGCGCACGCGCTCCGCGCATCATCACGCGTGCTCGCCGCGATCCGCTCCGCCGCTGTCCTCGGCATCGATGCCTATGACGTCACCGTCGAAGTCGACGTCGCGCACGGGCTGCCCCAGTGGGTCATCGTCGGCCTCCCCGCCAGCGATGTGAAGGAGAGCCGAGAGCGGGTGAGCGCGGCACTCGTGAATGCGGGGTTCGGCGTACCGCCGCGTCGAATCACGGTGAACCTGGCGCCAGCAGACGTCAGAAAGTCGGGCACGGCCTTCGACCTGCCGATCGCACTCGGGCTGCTCGTCGGCACCGGCGTGGTGCCCGCCGAACGCCTCGATGCCTGCGTTGTCGTGGGGGAGCTGGGACTCGACGGCAGCGTACGCTCCGTGCGCGGCGTGCTGTCGATCGCGCGACGCGTGGCGGCGGGCCCGCCCCGCACTCTCGTGCTGCCCAGCGCCAACGTTCGCGAAGCCGCCCTCGTGCCTCGGCTCCCCCTTGCCGCCCCCGTTTCGCTCGGACAGCTGGTCGAGTGGCTCCGGCAGGCCACGCTGCCACAACCCACGGTGCCTGCGGCGGTACCGTGCGAATCGGAGTCGGTGGACGTGGCCGACGTGGCCGGTCAGGAAGGCGCCAAGCGCGCCCTCGCGATCGCCGCCGCGGGATCCCACGGGCTGCTCCTCGTCGGCCCGCCCGGCGCGGGAAAGACGATGCTCGCGCGCCGGCTGCCGACGATCCTGCCCGCGCTCACCGGCACGGAGTCCCTCGAGGTCACCGCCGTCCACTCGGTCGCCGGGCTTCTGGAGGCCGAGGGCGGCGCCGTGTCGCGACGGCCCTTCCGGGCGCCGCACCATTCGATCTCCACGGCGGGGCTCGTCGGCGGCGGCTCGTCGCCCCGCCCGGGCGAGGTGAGCCTGGCGCACCATGGGGTGCTCTTTCTCGACGAGCTGCTGGAGTTTCCGCGCTCGGTGCTCGAGGCGCTCCGTCAGCCGATGGAAGACGGCGCCGTGACGATCGCCCGGGCGCAGGCCTCGCTGCGCTTCCCGGCGCGGTTCGCGCTCGCCGCCGCGATGAATCCGTGTCCCTGCG
>JABFYH010000158.1 GCA_013361335.1 Gemmatimonadaceae bacterium
AGCCGGAGAGATAGAACTGCGTGCGATCGTCGCCCCCGGCGAAGGACACGTTGGCGTTGGCCTGGCGGCCGTGCTGGAAGATGTCGTTCTGATAGTCGTACCGCGTGACCGGCGTGCCGGCCAGGTTGGTGGGCGCCGCGTTCACCGGCAGGAAGCGCGTGACCTTGTCCTGGCCGAGCATGACGCGCGCCGTCCCCTTGAGGGCGCCCGAGCGGCCGCGCCGGGTGAAGATCTGCACCACTCCGTCGTTGGCGCGCGAGCCGTAGAGGGCCGCGGCGGCGGCGCCCTTCACCACCTCGACGCGCTCGATGTCGTTGGGATCGAGATCGGCCAGACGGTTGGTGGTGTAGCCGCCGAGGTCGACGAGCTGCCGCGACCCGTTGTCGATGATCACGCCGTCGACGATGTAGAGCGGCTCCGCGCTGCGGCTGATGGTGGACAGGCCGCGGATGCGGACGCTGGTGCCACCGCCCGGCGTGCCGGAGTTCTGGGTCACCAGCGCGCCCCCGACCTTGCCGGAGAGGGCGACGTCGAGCTGCGGGGTGACGGCGTTGCTGAGCGCCTCGCCGCTGACCGTGGCGAGGGTGGCACCGAGCTGCGCGCGCTCGGTCTCGGTGCGCGTGGCGGTGGTGACTACCTGCGACAGCTCGAGCACGTCGCGTGCGAGGGCGAAGTTGCGGGTGATCGTGCCCTCGGCCTCGGTGACGGCCATGCGAGCGGGGCGAAAGCCGATGCGCCGCGCGACGAGGGTGAAGGGCGATGGCGCCCGCGCGATGACCAGGCGGTAGCTGCCGTCGTCGGCGGTGGTCGTGCCGATCGTCTGCCCTTCCACCACCACCTGCGCGCTGGCGACGGGATTCTGCGCGGCATCGGTGACGCGGCCCTGGATGGTGAGCGCACGGGTCGCGGCGCCCTGGGCGAGGAGAGGGGGCGCCGTGGTCAGCGCAACGAGCGCCGCGGCGAGGACATGAAGGGCGCGATCACGCATTCTGTTCTGGGGTAAAGGACTCTCGACGACGGGTTGCGGCCCGGGTCGATAGAGTGGCGTGCGGGAAGCGCGGGGTCAACTGGCCGGTCGCGCACCGGCGCGCGGCGCGGCTAGGCGACGCGAGCCGGGTGTCGTATTTTCCCCGACGATCACATCAACCACACTGGAGAGCGATGCAGACACTCGAGCGCGGCTGGACGCTGGACGCCGCCACCGCATGGGCCCGCGACCTTTACGACAACGGCGTGGACCAGCGCGACGCCGCACGCTTCGCCGCCGCCTTCACCGACGACGGCTGGCTGCGCTTCGGCAACAACGAGCCGCTCGTCGGCCGCGCGAACATCGAGGCGGCGATCGCCGGCTTCTTCATGGCGATGCAGTCGCTGCGCCATACGCCGGCCCGCACGACCGTGGCCGGCAACCTCCTCTTTCTCGAGGCGACGGTGACCTATCTGCGCCACGACGGCAAGGAGGTCTCGGTCTACGCGATGACGGTGTTCGAGATGGCCGAGATGCAGGGTACGCCGCGCGCGAGCCGCTGCAACATCTACGTCGACCTGGCCCCGCTGTTCGCGCCGTCCTGATCCGGCTCGGCTTCGTTTTTTTTTCTGCCTGGCCGGCATCGGTGTGCGCCTGCCCCACCAAGCCCAGCCCGAGCATCAAGAAAGGAGGCGGCCAGCCCGATCGAGATTCACAGAGTAAAGGAGCGGTGCGAGCCCCACCGCAGGCAGCCTGGCGGGCCATCGGGAGGCCCGGACGCCCTCGGAGCGATCCGCGTGGATTTGTGAAGCAGCTCAAGCCGTTGATCCTGCCGTCGATCGGGCGCTCGATCTTGCAATCTGATCTCGAGACCGACACGCTCGAGCTTCACCACCCATGAATCGGAGGCACCGTGGCGCAGGGCTCTGCCGGAAACGTCATCGCCGCACTGTGCAGCTTCTTCATACCAGGACTCGGCCAGCTGCTCCAGGGGCGATTGCTGATGGCCATCTTCCAGTTCGTGCTCGCCGGCGTGCTGTGGTTCTTCCTGCTCGGATGGCTCGTCCATCTCTGGTCGATCCTGGACGCCGCGATGTGGAAGCCCA
>JABFYH010000086.1 GCA_013361335.1 Gemmatimonadaceae bacterium
GCGCCACGAACTCGGTCGGCGCCGCGGGCACGCCTCCGGCCACGTCCGCCACGAGCGCGACGGCGGCGCCCTCCACCACCGCCATCCCGCTCACCGGAAAGGCGTGGGCGCGCAGCGACTCGGCCGCGAGCGCCGGCTCGGCGCCCGCGATCATGCGCAGGCGCGCCGCGGGCGCCTGCCAGCGCTCGGCGGCGATCGACTGCGACTCGCCACCGCTCAGCACGACCGCACGTCCGATGGCGAGCCGGCGCCAGTCCGGCGACGGCGCCGCGCTCCACACGCTGTCCATCCGGAAGACGCGTCCCGTGCGCTCCGTGGCGAAGAGCAGCCCGTTCGGGATCGCATCGTTCTCCACGGCGGCGGGATCGTCCATCACGAGCAGCGCGCTGCTGTCCGGCGCCAGCATCCAGCGCACGCGATCAGTCATGCCGCGGGTCGCACGATTGACCTCGAAGGACGCTGCGCCGACGGCGGCCGCTTGCCAGGGCTGGACTGCCGGGCTCGCGCAGCCCGACGAGGCAGGCGCGGCGCGTCCGCCGCGGCCGTCGTCGCCGGAGACGACGCACGCGACGACACCGGCCATCGCGCAGATGAGGATCGCCCGACTGGTTCGCGGCATGTGAAGGTGTGCTATCGCCCGAAGAGCCGGCCGATGATGCCGCTGTTCGTCCGTCTGCCCTGGGCAGCGGCGGCCAGCGCGCCGGCGAACTCGGTGGCCGAGGGGTAGCGCGCGTCGGCCTCTCGGCTCATCGCCTTGAGCAGCACGTGCTCGATCGCCTCCGGCAGCTCGCGATCGACCGCGCGAAGATGCGTCGGCTCGTTGCGCAGCCGCGAGATCATCATCTCCTGCTGCGTGCGTCCGGTGAAGGGCAGCGTGCCCGTGAGCATCTCGAAGGTCATCAGCGCGAGCGAATACACGTCGGTGCGCGCGTCGAGCGGCCTGCCGCGCAGCTGCTCGGGGCTCATGAACTCCGGGGTGCCGAGGATGATCCCCGTCGCGGTGAGCTTCTGCAGCTCCGCGCCGGCGCGGCGCTCCTTCGCCAGCCCGAAATCCATCACCACCGCGCGCTCGCCGCCGTCGGCGTCGGGGCGGATCATGACGTTCTCCGGCTTGAGGTCGCGATGCACGATCTTCAGGTCGTGCGCGACCTGGAGACCGGCGGCGATGTCCTCGACGAATCGCACGACCTCGTCGACCGTGAGGGTGCCGAGCCGGTTCGTGCGATCCGACAAGAGCTCGCCCGTCACGAACGGCATCACCACGTAGACCAATCCATCCTGCGTCTCGCCGAGCCGGATGATGTGGCAGACGTTCGGGTGCGCGAGCCGCATGCCGAGGCTCGCCTCGCGCTTGAGCCGCGCCATCGCATTCTGGTCTCTCGACAGCTCGGCCGAGAGCACCTTGATCGCGAACTGTTCCTGGGTGGCGACGTCGGTGGCGAGGTACACGAACGACATGCCCCCTTCACCGACCTTGCGTACGATCTCGTAGCGACCGTCGAGCACCTGGCCGGCGAGGTTGCCGTGCGTCACCGGGGGCGCCGGCTCCGCGCGGCCGCTCACGGTGTCACGTGGCGGCGACGACGCCGGTGTCATGTTCATCGTCTGCCGCTGCACCAGCTTCGACCCATCCCGCGTGCAGAAGCGCGCTTCGGCGGGATAGGTCGTGCCGCAGGCGGGGCAGCGGTTCATCGCGTCAGACGTCGGCGACGAGCGGTGCCAGTCCACCCCACTCGATGTTGCCGCCGCTCAGCAGCGCCACCGTCTTCCCCCGCGGTCGCGCGACGCGCTCCATGAGCGCGGCGACGGTGATCGCGCCGCTCGGCTCGGCCACGACCTTCATCCGGTCGAGCAGCAGGCGCATGGCGCGGCCGAGGGCCGCGTCGTCCACCTGCACGACCTCGTCGACGAACTTCTCGTGATGCGCGAAGGTGATCCCGCCCACCTCCACGGCGAGGAGCCCGTCGGCCAGGCCGGCGCTCGACGGGATGCGCACCGGCTGGCCGGCTTCTCGCGCCCGGGACAGCTTCGGCGCCCCCGCGGGCTCGACGCCAATGACCCGCGCGCGTGGCGCCCGCAGCTTGATGGCGGTCGCGACTCCCGCGCTCAACCCGCCGCCGCCGACCGGCACGAGCACGGTCTCGACGTCGGGCAGGGCGTCGACGATCTCGAGGCCGGCGGTCCCCTGTCCGGCGATGATCCACTCGTGGTCGTAGGGTGGGACCATCGTCAGCCCTTCGGCCTCCATCAGCTCGACGGCGCGGTCCATCCGGTCCTGCGTCGTCGTTCCCGCCAGCTCGATGCGGGCGCCGAGTCGCTCGGCGCCCCCTCGCTTGGCGGGGGTGACGGTGGTCGGCATCACGACCACGGCCTTCACGCCGAACAGGCGCGCCGCGAGCGCCACCGCCTGCGCGTGATTGCCCGACGAGGGCGCGATCACCCCACGCGACCGCTCTGCTGGCGACAGCCGCGCGAGAAAGTTGTAGGCGCCGCGGAACTTGAACGCACCGCCGCGCTGGAGCATCTCGGGCTTGAGCCAGATCTCGGCGCCGAGCTGCTCGGACGCAGTGTCGAAGGGCAGGAGCGGGGTCCGCACGGCCACGGGTGCGATGCGCGCGGCGGCGGCGGTGAGATCGTCGAGGGTGATCAGCTCGGGCATGCCTGCAATTTACGCGCTGTCGATGCACTGGTCGCAAGAGCGCCGAGTCTCGCCGGTCGCAAGATCAACAGCATTTGAACTGCTCCACAAATCCACGCGGATCGCTCCGAGGGCATCCGAGCCTCCCAATGGCCCTCCACGCTGCCTGCGGTGGGGCTGACACCGCTCCTTTACTCTTACGGATCTCTGTCGGGCCGGCCGTCGCTTTTGACCGTGCTTGCCCGCGATCCAGGCTACGCGAAGATCCGGTTCCGACCACCCGTCTTGGCCTTGTAGAGCGAGCGGTCCGCCTCCTGAAGGAGCATCTCCGGCGACACCGGGTCGGTGCCGCGGGCGAGGGCAACGCCCACGCTGATCGTGATGCCGATCGCCCCCGCCGCGGCGCCGAAGGAGAAGTCGTCAACCTTGCGGCGCAGCCGCTCGGCGAAGGTGAGCGCTCCCTGCCATCCGGTGTCGGGAAGGACGATGACGAACTCGTCGCCGCCCGTACGCGCCACGGCGTCGGTGTCCCGTGCGGTGGCTTTCATGATCGCCGCCAGCTCCTGGAGCACCACGTCGCCGAAGGGGTGGCCCCGACTGTCGTTGATGCTCTTGAAGTGGTCGAGGTCCACCGCCAGCACGGCGACCGTCGCACCGCGGCGCTTGGCCTGGCGCCACTCGGCGCGCAGCCGCGTCTCGAGCGCGCGGCGGTTGAGGCAGCCGGTGAGCGGATCGGTGCCGATCTGCTCCGCGAGCCGCATGCGCATCGCGTCGAAGCTGCGCGCGAGGAGCGTGAGGTCGTCGGGACGCTTCTCCGTGCCCGGCGTGAACGCGGGCGTCAGGTCGCCATCTTCCACCAGCTTGCAGAAGAGGCGCAGCTGGTTCATGCGTGCGCGGAAGCTGCCGTAAGCGGTGATGAGCACCGCGCACACCATCGCGAACAGGCCGAGGATGGACAGGAGCTGTGTGAGCGTCGGGTGAGTGCCCAGCACTCGAGCCGGCAGCTCGGCCGCCATCACGTACGCCACCGCGCAGATGATCGCGGAGTAGGTGCCGAGCCAACGCCCGAAGTAGAAGACCGCGAGCTGCACGACCAGCAGGCCGGCGAGGAGAATGCGCGCCGCGTCGCTCGGCGGGCCGCTCAACCAGGTGATCGCCCCCAGCGCGACGACGTCGGCGGTGACGAGAAAGGCCGGGATGTGGATTTCGTGGATCGTCGCCGCGCGCTGGACCTTGCCCGCGGTGAAGGTCACACAGAGTACATAGCCCAGCGCGACGCCGGCCACGGGAAGAAGCATGTGGGCACGATTGCGGCCGAACAGCACCGCGAGCGCGACGAGGGCCGCCAGGCCGAGATACCGGATCCACCGCTGCCAGAGGACCGCCTCCCGCACCAGCGCCTCGCGGTCGTGCCGAAGCGCCTCCAGGAGCTCCGGCGTCGTGGCCGGAAGCTCGAGCGTTGCACCAGCAGCGTACGATCCGGTCGTGGAGTGCTGCGGGTCCGCCTCGGGCCTGCTCACGGAACTGGGCGCATGAATGGGGGCGTCGGTGCGCTAAGCTAGTGCCGAACCGAAGTGGCGGAAAGAGAACGGCCCCGGTGCAGCGGAGCGCACCGGGGCCGTCGCGTTCGGGGATTAAGGCCGCGTTAATCCTCGCTGCCCGCCTCCCCATCCCCCTCGTCGTCCGACGCGCCACCGTCGACGCCGACGATCTCGGCCTCCCCTTCCTCTTCCGGCACGACACGCGCGACCGCCATCACCAGGTCCTTGTCGTCCAGGTTCACCAGCTTGACCCCCTGGGTGTTCCGGCCGGCCACGCGGATCCCCTTCACCGGCATGCGGATGAGGATGCCCTGCTTGGTCATCAGCATCAGCTCGTCCTCCGGCAGCACCTCCATGATGGAGACGGCGTCGCCGGTCTTCTCGGTGCGGTGGATCGTGATGATCCCCTTGCCGCCGCGCTTCTGCACGCGGTAGTCGTCGATCGGCGAGCACTTGCCGATCCCCTTCTCGGCGACGACGAGCAGGGTGGCTTCGCGCTTGATGACCACCATGCCGATCACCTGATCGCGGGCGCCCAGCTCGATGCCCTTCACGCCGGTCGTGTCGCGGCCCATCTCGCGCACGTCCTGCTCGTGGAAGCGGATCGAGAGCCCGTGGCGCGTCGCGAGCACGATGTCGTTCGTGCCGCTGGTGATCTGGACGTCCATCAGCTCGTCGCCCTCCTCGATCTTGATCGCCTTGATCCCGTTGCTGCGCGGGTTGGCGTAGGCGGAGAGCGCCGTCTTCTTGACCGTGCCGCCCTTGGTGGCGAAGAGGAGGAACTGGTCGTCGCGGAACTCGCGGACGTTCAGGATCGCCTGGACTTTCGTGTCCGGGGTGACGTTGATGAGGTTCACCACCGGCTTGCCCTTCGCCGAGCGGCCGGCCTGCGGGATCTCGTGCACCTTGAGCCAGAAGCAGCGCCCGTCGTCGGTGAAGACGAGCAGATACTCGTGCGTGCTGGCGACGAACAGGTGCTCGATGAAGTCCTCGTCCTTGAGCGCCTGGCCGTTGAGCCCACGGCCGCCGCGCCGCTGCTTCTTGTAGGTCGAGACCGAGGTGCGCTTGATGTAGCCGGAGTGCGAGATCGTCACCACCATCTCCTCGTCGGCGATGAGGTCCTCGATCGTGAACTCCCCCTCGTCGCTCGTGATCTCGCTGCGGCGCTCGTCGCCGTACTTGGCGGCGATCTGCGTCAGCTCGCTCTTGAGCAGCGCCATGCGCTTGTCCTTGGAGGCGAGCAGTGCGCGGAGCTCCTTCACGATCGCGCGCACCTCCTTGAGCTCCTCCTCGAGCTTGTCGATCTCGAGGCCGGTGAGCTTGGCGAGGCGCATGTTGAGGATCGCCTCGGCCTGGCGCTCGCTCAGCTTGAAGCGCGCCTGGAGCTGCGTGCTGGCCGTCGGCGTGTCGGCGGCCGCCCGGATGATCTTGATCACCGCGTCGATGTTGTCGACGGCGATCTTGAGCCCCTCGAGGATGTGCTCGCGCTCGAGCGCCTTGTCCAGCTCGAACTGGGCGCGGCGCACGATGACCTCGTGCCGGTGCGTGATGTAGTGCTCGAGCGCTTCCTTGAGCGACATGACCTTCGGCACGAGCCGGCGCGTCGTCGGATCGGGCACGAGCGCGAGCATGATGACGCCGAAGGTCGTCTGGAGCTGGGTGTGCTTGTAGAGCTGGTTGAGGACGACGCGCGGAATGGCGTCGCGCCGCAGCTCGATGACGAGCCGCATGCCGTCGCGGTCCGACTCGTTGAACAGGTTCGTGATCCCTTCCAGCTTCTTGTCGCGAACCAGCTCGGCGATGCTCTCGAGGAGGCGCGCGCTGTTCACCTGGTAGGGGATCTCGCTGACGACGATGCGCGACTTGCTCGAGCTCTCCTTCTCCTCGATCACGGCGCGCGCCCGCATCACGATCCGGCCCCGCCCCGTCTCCTGATAATCCTTGATCCCCTGCCGGCCGTAGATGTAGCCGCCGGTCGGGAAGTCGGGCCCCTTGATGAACTTCCGGAGGTCGCCGGGCGTGGCCTCGGGGTTGTCGACCAGATGCACGATCGCGTTGACCACCTCCCGCAGGTTGTGCGGCGGGATGTTGGTGGCCATGCCGACCGCGATCCCCGACGACCCATTGACGATCAGGTTCGGGATGCCGGCCGGCATGACGCCCGGCTCGGTGAGGCGGTCGTCGAAGTTGGGAACGAAGTCGACGGTGTTCTTGTCGATGTCGGCCAGCAGCTCCATCGCGATGGGCGCGAGCTTGGCCTCGGTGTACCGGTACGCGGCCGCAGGGTCGCCCTCGACCGAGCCGAAGTTCCCCTGGCCATCCACGAGCGGGTAGCGCAGCGAGAAGTCCTGCACCATGCGCACGAGCGCGTCGTACACGCTCTGGTCACCGTGCGGGTGATACTTGCCGAGCACGTCACCGACGACGGTCGCGCACTTCTTGTAGGCACGGCCCGGCACGAGGCCGAGCTGGTCCATCGCGTACAGCACCCGCCGGTGCACCGGCTTGAGCCCGTCGCGGACGTCGGGGAGCGCGCGGGAGACGATGACGCTCATCGAGTAGTTGATGAACGACTCGCGGATCTCGTCGTCGATGAGGCGCGGAAGGATGCGTTCGCGGTTGTTCGGAGCAGTCATGACGCGGTCTTTTTCGGGACTCGAACGGCTGGGAGGGGAGACTTCGCAATCTAGCCGAACAGCGTCCGAATTGCAACTTCGTGCCAGGATGCTAAATTGTTGTGAGGCATACGCTTAGAGTCCATCGCGTCGCCCGGTTTCCAACCCGCCCGGAATGCCCTCCCAGCTCGCCCTCTTCGACGCCGAACCCGCGCTTCCTCCCGGGTTTCGCTACGCCCCCGATCTCCTCTCGCCGCAGGAGGAGTCCGAGCTCGTCGTCCACCTCCGCGAGCTCCCGCTGAAGGAGTTCGAGTTCCACGGTTATCGGGGAAAGCGCCGTACCGGCTCCTTCGGCTGGCGATACGACTTCGACCGCGAGACGCTCGACCGGGTCGACGACATGCCGGGCTTTCTCCGCGCGCTCCGTGTGCGCGCTGCCGCGTTTGCCGCGATCGAAGCGGACCGCCTCCAGCACGTGCTCGTGACCGAGTACGGGGCCGGCGCGGGGATCGGCTGGCACCGCGACAAGGCGGTCTTCGGCGAGATCGTCGGCATCTCCCTCCTCGCCCCATGCACCTTTCGCCTCCGCCGCAAGTCGGGCACGACATGGGAGCGTGCGTCGGTCACGGCCGAGCCGCGCTCGGCCTACCTGCTCAGCGGCGCGGCGCGAACGGAGTGGGAGCACAGCATCCCGCCGGTGGAATCGCCGCGCTATTCGGTGACCTTCCGAAATCTGCGTGAGACGGTGAGACGGTGAGACGGTGAAAAGTTGCCGCCGGTTCAATCGTCGCGCCGTTGCACCACGCCCAGCCAGAGCTGCTGCGCCGGCGTCGCCTGACCGCCGACGCCGCGACCGACGACCCGCACGCGATACAGACCGCCCCCGATCGGGCTGCCGCCGTCGGTCTTCAGATCCCAACGCAGCGCCGAGCCATCCCCCGTGGGCAGGGTGCGCACGGCGCTGCCATCCGGGGTGAGGATCTGTACCGCCCCGCGCGGTGGTACGTTGCCGAACACCAGTGCCGGCGCCGCGCCCGACGCGTCCGCCACCGTGAGCTGTACCGCTCGAGCGCCACGCTCACGGAGCGGGAGCGTGGCGAGCGGCGACGCCAGCCCGATCACCCGCACGTCTGACGTGCCGCTCGTGTGTACCTCGATCAATGGCGAGAGCGCCTCGGCCAGCGACGGATCGAGATGCACCGCCTGCTGAAAGGCGGCGCTGGAGGCGGCGCGCTTTCCCTGCGCCGCGAGCGCCGTCCCCAGGTTGAAGCGAGCCGCGGCGAGGCTCGGCTGCTCGGCGAGCGCCGCCTGGTACGCGCGCACCGCGTCGTCCATCCGTCCCTGCCCTTGCAGGTAGTCGGCATGATCGGCGCGGATCCACGCCAGCGCGGGCTGCAGCGCGAGCGCGCGCCGGTACACCGAATCGACGACCGCCGCCGGCCGGCCGGCGCGCGCATACGACACGGCAAGGGCGCGCCATCGGTCGGGCCGTGTGGAGTCGACGCGAATCGACTGCTCGAGGGCGCGAATCGCGTCCTCCGTATTGCCGAGCTGCTGGCTTGCCACACCGAGCAGAAAGCTGGCGTCGCCACGCGTGCTGTCGGTGCCGAGCGCGCGCGCGAGGTCGGTGGCGGCGCTGGTGAGAGCGCGGCCGCTGGTGGCGAGGGTCGCGTACACCACCTCGCCCATCCCCTGGTAGATCGCGGCGTCCGGCCCCGTCTTGTCGCGCTGGTAATACGGCTCGATGGAGCCGTCGCCATACTGGCGCGCCGTGGGTGACGGCGTCCCGCGCGACACGACGCGGATCCAGTGATCGGTGAAGGCACCGTGCACTGCGCTCTTGACGGCGACGCGCGGCATGTGACAGCTCACGCAATCCGAGCCGGGCGCATGGTCGACGAGCGCCGGCGAGCGCGCCAGCCGCTGCGTCAACGCTCCTGCCGTGTGGCACTTCTGGCAGGGCTGATTGCGTGCCTGCGCCGCGGGCGCCGGCTGATGCGGATCGTGGCAGGTCGCGCACTCGAGCGGCCGCGACGTGGTGCGCGCGCCGATGAAGCACGCGCTCTGCCGCAGCCGATCGGCGTGGGACACGATGTCGATGCCGCCGGCGACCTTGTAGAAGGCGTACTGGTCGCGCAGCGGCTGCGACGGCATGTAGTCGAAGTCGGACTTCCCCTCGCGCAGCACGGTGACGGCGGTGTGCACGTGACACTGCTCGCAGGTGTCCAGCCGGCGCTCCAGCGGCAGGCGTGCCGGGTTCACGATGGTCGAGTCGAGGGCCGTGCCGCGCCGAGCGGCGGCGGCGCGGCGCTCGGCCACGTGCAGCGCGCCCGGGCCATGGCATCGCTCGCAGCCGATGCCCGGGCGTATCTCGGCGTACTTTCCCTCGAGGTGCGGGATCGCTTTCGGGTAGCTGGAGTGACAGGCGATGCACCGGTCCGGCATCAGCCGGTCGAAGCGCGCCGAGCTGATCTCGTACCCCGGGCTGAAGTCCCACCCGTGAGAGCGATACCAGGTGAGCGGAAGCTGGAACAGCCGCCCATTCTCCTCGGTGAAGTAGGTGCGGGCGACCTGACCGCTGCCCATCACGTAGTCGATCCGCCGCCGGAGCTCGTGCAGGGGCTTTCCGTCGGGGCTGGTGAGGCGCTCTACCTGATACAGCTGTCCACCACTCTCGGCGATCGAATAGGAGTAGCCGGTCGGGCCGTGCTGCAGCGGCTTGTCCAGGGGTGGCTCGACGCGCGTCGCCGGCGTCCACCGGTGGAACGACTGCGCCATCGCGTGCTGGCGGTAGGTCGCGGTCTCGCGCGCGTGGCAGCTCGCGCAGGCCGCGTCGCCGACGTACGACACCTTGCGGTCGACGTTGCGGAAGTGCGGCGACGGCTCCTCGGGCGGCTCGGCGGCCGCCGCCGACGCACGCGCCGAGTCCCCCGTCGTCGCCGGCGTCGACCGGTCGCACCCGATCAGGGCGACGAGCGCCGAGAGCAGGCCGAGCGCGAGCCGTCGTGGCGGAGAGGGGGGACGCATGTCGGTTCGGGAGCGCGGAGGTCGTGCGCGACGGCGGGCGTCGGGTCGGCGAGCCAATATGGCGGCGGAACGCGGGCTCGCCACCGTTGACGTCGGGCGACGCGCCGTTCACGATTCAGCTGCCGCGATTCCCGCTCATCCCCGTACATCCGGATCCCATGGCAAACACCCCGCGCACCGGAGCAGCCATCCCCCGCTCGACCCCGGAATCGCTTCGCGCCAGCGAGCTGTCGGCGTCGCTGACGGTGAAGGACCTGGCGAAGAGCCTCGCGTGGTACCGTGACGTGCTCGGCTTCACCGTCGACCGGCAACACGAGCGGGAGGGCAAGCTCGTCGCCGTCTCGCTGAAGGCGGGCCTCGTGCGGCTCCTCATCAACCAGGACGACGGCGCGCTCGGCCTGGACCGCGTGAAGGGCGAGGGGTTCTCGCTCCAGATCACGACGGGCCAGAGCGTCGACGCGATCGCGAGTCGCATCAAGGCGGCCGGCGGCACGCTCGGCTCGGAGCCGGCGGACATGCCGTGGGGGGTGCGCTCCTTCCGGGTGAAGGACCCGGACGGCTTCAAGCTGGTGTTCTCCTCCGAGCGGACGGCGACCTGACCTACGCCGGCGCGTCGGCTTCCTGATACCGCGTCGGCTGGTACCGCGCCGCGAGGAAGCCGGTGGCGAGCTCGGGATCGACGTCGTACACCAGCAGCGACTCCTCGCCGTACGGCGCGTGCGCCAGGCATTCGCCCGCCGGTCCGATGAGCGTGGTGGCGGCGTCCTGGCGCGGCAAGGCGTAGTTCACGCTGGCGAAGAAGACGGCGTTCTCCGCGCCGCGCACGAGCATCGCCTTCTCGTAGAAGGGCGATTCGGGAGCACCCCATCGCGCGGGATGCGGGCGCGGCTCGGCGCCGCCCGCATAGTGCGGATGGAACACGATCCTGGCGCCGCGCGCCGCTGCCCACCGCACGGTCTCCGGGTAGCGCCATCCCTCGTGACAGATCGCCACGCCGAAGGGGACGCCGCGCACGGTGAACAAGCGCCGCGTGGAGCCGGGCTGGAAGTACGGCTCTTCCTCGATCGGGATCTGGTTCTTCGTCTGGAAGCCGAGGATCTCGCCGTCGCCCGTGATCACGAAGGCGACGTTCTGGAGGCCGGCGGACGACTCCCACTCCATCGGCACGATCGCCGCGACGCCGTGCGTCGCCGCCGCGGCGCGGATCGCGTCGAGCGCCGACGCCTGCGCGCGCTGATCGGGGGCGGGGACGTCGAAGTCCTGGCCGCGCATCCCCGGGAGGTAGCATTCGGGGAAGCACACGATGTCGACGTGTCGCTCGGCGGCCTCGGCGAGGAACGCGGCGGCGCGCTGCACGGCGGCGGCGATCGACGCGGGAAAGTGCGGCGACGCGAGACCGATCCGCAGTGTCGACCGCCCGTCGCGCGCGCTCACGGCTCCGTCCGCGCAAAAGCCTTCTGCACGTGCTGGCTGATGTAGGTGCTGAGCCCGCGGCCGGCGCGCGCCAGCTCCTGCATTCGCGTGACGTGCTCGGCGCCCGGCTTCATGCTGTCGTACACATACGTCGGCCCGTTGCGGAAGCGCACCTTGATCCAGCCGGGTCCGCACTCGTACGCGTCGACTCCGGAGTCGGCGCTCAGGTTGCCGTATCGCTCCATCATTTTGTCTGCCCTCGCCAACGCTTCGTTCGGATCTCGAGGCCGCTCTCGGCCTCGCAGGGCGCGGCGCGCCGTTTCGCCTCGTCTCGCTTCAGGGCTCGCAGCTCCGCGACGTCGTCCGGGTTCATCGCCGCGAATATTGGAATGTGCGAGAAGTCCGGTTGGGCTTCGTTGCCATTCGTCGCTGTGGTCACCAGACCGATGCCACGAGTGGTATCGTCGACGACGACCACGACGCGGTCTCCGACCCGCCACCGTACGCCCTCGCCAATGCGGACGACGCGGGGCACCGAGTCTGCGCCCGGTGGAGGCGCGCCGCGCGCGGGGCACGTCGCGAGCGCCGTCGCACTCGCTTCCTGCACGCCAGCACGGTGACATGCACAAAGGCTGATGAGGCCGATGACCAGCAGCAACGTCCGAGAAGGGTCGCTCGTCATGCCACAGCGAGGGTAAGCCGTCTCCATCGCAGACTAGGTGCGTGCGTCGTCCGACGCAACCGCGCCGACGTGTCCGCCAACGACGCGCCAGCGCTAGCCGCCGAGGATCCACTCGGTGCCGACGACGAGCGCACAGGCGACCGCGATGGCTCTCATGCGCCGTTTCGCGTCGCGGCGACGAGCGACATGGCTTCCGCCCGGCAGAAGTCGGGATACTCGGTCACCCAGCCATCGTCGCTGACCGTGAGATCGCGCCGGAAGCCTCCGCCTGCGCTCTCGTAGCGGTAGCGGTCCGCTGCGAGGCGAGTGTACGTCTGCTCCAGCAGCTCCGGCGCGAGGGTGGGAAAGCGCACCCATGCCGCGCGCACGGCAGCGCGCGCACCCACGGCGAGGCTGAGCCGACGTATCGGCAGGAGATTCGTGGATGGGCTGAAGCCGAGGTCGACGTCGATGCAGTTGCGGAGCGCGGCGACCAGCCGTCCGTCCACCTCCCACTCGCCTTGCGCGCTTCGCGTGAGCTCGCGCATCACCGGGCGGTCGCCGATCTGACCGTGCACTCGCACGGTGCGCGTGCACCAACCCGCGTCGCACCCGATCCGGTACTCCAGGCGGCAGGGCTGCCCCTCGTACGCGAGGAGTGCGAGCCCGCGCAGCTCCCATCCGTCGTGCACCCGTCCCAGCTCGGCGATCTCGTGGCCGGGCATGTCGAGTCGCTGCCACAGGATCGTCGACGGAGCGCTCATGTGTGCTCGGCGCGTGTGAGCGCCGCGGCGAAGCGGCGCCCGGTGTAGGGCAGCCCGCACCGTGGATAGAAGGCGTGCGCATCAGCGCGATGCTCGGCGCTCGTCACCGACAGGCGCGCGCAGCTTCGTTCTTCCGCCCATTCGAACGCGGCACGAACCAGCATCCGTCCGATCCCGTGCCCCTGCCAGCGCTTCGTCGTGATGAGCGCGGTGATGTATGCGACCGAACCGCCCGCGTGCAACACTACGAGCCGCGCGAGACACATCACGGCGACCGGCGTGCCTCCTTCCACGCAGGCGAGGATCACGCCGCCGCCCTCGGCGAGCACCGTGGGCAGTCGCTCGGCGACGCTGGCCGCGGTCGTCTGGTGGCCGAGCTCTGTCAGCAATGCTGCCACCGCAGCGGCGTCGCTCGGCGTCGCGGCGCGCAAGGCGACGTCGGGAGGAGGTCGCATCGACCGAATATGGCGTGCGCGGGCGCGGGTCGCGATGGCTGCCTCGCCCGGATGGTTGGCCAGCGACTGGCGCGCCTAAAGGACGTTGAACTCCAGGCGGACCCGGACACGGTCGCCGTCGCCTTTGGCGCCCCGGATCTTCTTGGGCACCGCGAGCAGCGTACGACCGTCCTTGCCGCGCCACACGCTCGTTTTCCACGACTGGTCGTCGACGGTCGCCTGCACCGGTGTGCGGCCCCAGCCGTGGGTCACCGGCGGCGCGTACTTCTCCGGGACGGGCGCGAAGATCCAGCCTCCCGCGCCCGGATACTTGAACAGCCGCGCGACGAATTCAGCGTGGTAGCGTGCAGTCATGAGGAACCGGCTCTACTTCCCGATCCAGTACGTCGCCTTGACGAGGAAGACGTTCGTCGGGATGGTGCGGAAGATGGCCCCGACGTCGCGTCGGCCGTTGAAGTCGCCGATCGGCTCGAAGTCGCTGCGCTGCTGCTGCCAGACGAAGTACAGCGCCGATCCCGGTCGATAATCCCACCGCACCACCGCATTCCCGCGCAGCGACCGGACGTTGAAGTTCGGCTGGTTGATGGTGAACGAGGGCGCTCCGGCGGCGTCGTCGGGGCGGATCACGTACTGCTCGTTGGCCGCGCCGTAGGAGATCTGGCTCGGTCCGTATTCCGCGAACGAGTAGGTGCCGGGCGCGAGCAGCTCCTTGTAGCCGTCATAGCGCCCCGACGACACGAACGGCTGGGTGTACATCACGAAGCTGAGGGTGGGGGAGATCGTGACGTCCACACGCGTGTCGAGCGAGAGCGTCGATTGCGTGAGCGTCGCGAGCACGTACCGGCGTCCGTAGGTGTTCGTCGCCCGCGGATCGGTCACCGTTCGCACCAGCTGCTCGTGGTCGTACAGCCGGCTCCACGTCGGCGCGAAGTTCAGGTGCACGTTGGAGCTCGGCCGCAGGTCGACCGACGGGCTGAGCGACTTGTAGTAGCCGCCGATCACGTCGTGCGCGTAGCTCGTGCCGAGGCGGAGCACCACCGGCCGCCGGGAGTCGCTGTTGACGTTGAGGTTGACCTGCCGGACCGCCGGCTGGCGTCCCTCCGGGCCGCCGCGCAGGAGCACCTCGTCGTAGGAGTCGGCGGTGTAGATGAGCGTACCGCTGACGCTCCAGAGGTTGAGGAAGGTCGCGTCCCCCGCGGCAGCGTACCCGTGAAAGATGCCGCGTCCGCCGTAGTTGAAGGCGTCGTTCTGGTAGACGTACGCCGCCCAGCTGCGCAGGTGCTGCCCCGCCGTGAAGCTCTGACGGCCGATCAACGTGGAGACGGCGCTGTATCCGGTGCGGCCCTGCAGTCCCAGATCGTTGAGCTCCAGTCCGGGGCTCGACGTCTTGATGGCGATCGAGCCGAAGGTCGCGCCCTGCTTCTGGAGCGCCACCTCGCCGATGTAGCCGGCGAGCGAGGTGAGCGTCGTGTCGTAGCTCAGGTGCAGGAGCGAGGAGTCCGGACGCTGGAAGTAGTGGGTGCTGGTGCGCTGGGTGGCGGCGATGGCCTGCCGGCTTCCCTGCACCAGGCTGCCGGCGAAGAAGCCGCTGGTGATCCAGGTGCGGTTGGCCATGTCGTGCTCGAAGTCGACGCCGCCGAAGGTGGCGTCGGACCGCAGCAGTGGCGCGAAGGTCGTATCGCCCACTGACCGCGTCGTGCGCTCGAGCATCGCCCCCACCGTCGTTGCGCCGCCGCGGAAGTCGCGCTTCACGCGGCCGGCGAAGTAGTTCGTCAGCGGCTCGACGGGACGGTCGTACCGGAGGCCGGTGGTCGTCACCACGCGCGCGCGCTGCTGGGTCGTCACCGCGTCGAGGATGCCGACCGTCCACGGGCCGGTCTTGCCCGTCACCTTCGCCGCGCCGGCGATGGTCGTCTGGTTCGGCACGTCGGCGTAGAGCGTGTTGCCGGGCACGCCGAGCTGGGGCCGCCGCCCGATGCGGCGCGAGTAGAGGTAGGTCTGGCCGCCGTAGTCGTTGTGCCGGACCACCTGACCGAAGCTGAAGACGTCGGTGCCCTCGAGGAAGAAGGGCCGCTTCTCCGGGAACGAGGTCTCGAAGGCGCTGAGGTTGACGACGGCGGGATCGACCTCGACCTGACCGAAGTCGGGATTCACCGTCGCGCTCAACGTCAGCCCACCCGGTAGGCCGTACTTGAGATCGCCGCCGATCGACGGCTTGTTGTGCGTGCGATCGTAGAACGGGTTCGCGGCGTCGCCGGGCGAGCGGGTCAGCGTCGAGCTGACGTATGGGGTGATCTCGAGCCGCTCGGGGACGCGAATGCCCTGCAACCCGGTGAGGTCGCCGAAGCGCGACACGAATCCGCCGTCCTGCGGCGTCCACGGCGCCCAGGTGTCGCGCTCGTTGCGTCGCGCGATGTCGCGCTGCACCTGGAAGCCCCACACGCGACCACTCGAGGAATCACCGCCGAAGCGCAGCTGGCTCAGCGGGATGCGGTATTCGGCGACCCAGCCGAGCGAGTCGACGCGAGCCCCGACCTCCCAGACCGCGTCCCAGTTGGTGTCCTCGTTGCCGTCGTTGAAGGTGTAGACGTCCTTCTGCACCCCGCGCGGCGTCGTCGAGAAGCGGAACGCGGTGCGGCGATCGTGATACGAGTCGATGATCAGGTGTACCCAGTCGGAGTAGATCCCGGTGGCGGCGGTCGCATCGCGGCGCGCGAGCCCGGCGGCGATGGAGTCGGGGTGGGCGTCGAACATCCGGATGCCGACGTAGAGCGCGTCGTCGTCATAGAGCACGCGCACCTCGGTCTGGTCCGGCGCCGCGGCGCCCGGCTGCGGGTACGACTGCACCAGCCCTGTCGACGGCTCCGCGGCCGCCCATGCGGCATCGTCCAGCCTGCCGTCGATCGAGATGGGCGTCGTGCGGCGGGCGGCACGGATCACCCGCGGAGGACCGGAGGATGTCGCGGCTGCGCCCGCGGCCGGAGGCTGCTGGGCGTGAGCCGTGGCGAGTACAGGATTGACTGCGATGTACAGCGCGAGCGCGAGCGGGAGACGCATGGGCGGGGACGGCGGGTGGCGTGGATGGTGCCCACTTCAGGCACGCCACCTTGGACACGGCGGACCCCGAGAAGGTTGAATTATCAACATGCGTCCGTCGTCCCGACAGCAGCCCCGGCGACCCCCCGGCGATGTCAGGGGGTGCGCCGGAGGATGGCCGTCAGCTCGCCGGGTGCCGTCCGCTCGACGACGTGGTCCGACTGCACGACGTAATAGGTGAACCCGCGCGCCTTGGCCCGCTGCGCGGAGGGGTAGAAGTCGTCGTCCGCCTCGGCCTTCCCAGGGTCGACGGTGAGGATGTAGGTCCCGGCCACCTGACGGCGCGCCGGATTGGTCAGGACGAGCGGCTCGGTGAAGGTGCGCAGCGGCTGCGGAACGTCGGTCGGCGGCGGCGTGCCGGCGGGAACCCAGACGGGGATGATGCGGCCGTCCTTGGCCGAGTCGACCAGCGCCCGCACGCCGCGTGAATTGCGCGCGACCGTCACGACACTCTCGCCGCTGTCCGGAAGGAAGGCATCGACGTACACGAGCCGCCGAATGCGATCCGGGACGCGATCGGCCACGCCGGTGATGACCATCCCGCCGTAGCTGTGTCCGACGAGCACGACGTCGTGCAGGTTCTCGTAGCGGATCAGGTTCTCGACGTCGGTGATGTGCGTGCTGAGGTCGGTCGTCGGGGTGGCGAGATGCACGCGCTCGCCGAGGCCGGTGAGGGTGGCGCGATAGACGTGATTGCCCGAGGCGGTGAGCATCGAGTCGACGGTCTTCCAGTCCCATCCCCCGCCCCACGCCCCGTGCACGATGACGTAGGTGTGCGTGGCCTGCTGCGCCCCGAGTGGGAGCGCGGCGAGCGCGACGACGACGAGGGTACGTGACGCGAGACGCATGGTCGTCCTCCGTTCGAGTACGGTAACGAACTTTGAGCTCGCGCGAACTGCGCGAACTGCGCGAACTGCGAACTGCAGAACGCGGATGCCGCAGATCTTTCTACCGCCGAAGCGGCTACGCCAAGCGGGGCCGATGCCGCGGATCGCTCCGAGAGGAGCCAGGACTCCGCGCACCGCAGCCAGCTCCGCGACCCCCAGGTCTTTCGAGAGCTTTGACATGGTCGGGATGCGTGGTGGCCTCGCGGAAGCATCCCGGCCACGATAGATCCGCGGCATCCGCGCGCATCTGCGGCATCCGCGTTCGCCGTTGATCTTGCCGTCGATCTTGCCGTCGATCTTTGCCGTAGTCATGTCTTCGCCGCCTGACGCTGCCATTTGGCGCGGGTGTACACCGGGCGGAAGCCGCGCCGCTCGGCGTTGCGCTGGGAGGCGCTGCCGGGCTGGGTGACGATCATCGCGAGGTCGATGCCGTGCGCCGCGGCGAAGGCGAGCCGGCCCTCGAGGAGCGCGAGCTGTGCGCCGCGCCGGCGCGCCGAGGGAATCGTCGACGCCCCCGCCAGCAGCGCGACGCCGTTGGCGATGTTCAGCGCCCCCGCCGCGACAGGCTCGCCATCCAGCTCGGCGAGGAAAGTCGTGACGCCGCGCGCGTGGGCGACCACCGCGCCAAGGCTCTCGACGAAGGCGCCGAGCTCCGCCGACTCCGCGCCCCATCCCTGGCCGGCGATCCGGCACCAGAGTGGCGCGTCGCCCTCCGTAAGCGGGCGGACCGTGACGGCGGCGGAGCCGCCCTCCGCCGGCAACGACGTCGGACGAACCAGCACCGTCGACGCCTCGATCGGCGTGTAGCCGCGCGCACCGAGGAGGCTCAACGTCTCGCGGGGCGCGAAGGCGCTGACCTCATGGTTCGTCGCCGCGCCGCGGGCGTCGAAGAACTGCTCGACCTCGTCGAGCTCGCGGGCGAGAAAGGGCGCGAACAGTCCCAGCCCGAAGGTCTGCGTCATCGGCGAGTCCGGCCCGTCGAACATCGCGTAGACGCCGGCAACCTCGGTCCAGTCCGCGCCGACGCCGGGCTGCAGCTCGCGTCGAGAGTCGACCGCCGCGGCGTTGGCCGTCGCTTCCGCGCGCTCCAGTCGGCGCGCGAGGTCGAGATCGACAGTCGGGTAGCTCATCGGGTCGCGATCGAAGTGGCGCGAGTCACGAGAGACGGCTGGTTCCAGCCGATCGTGCCCATCAGTAGCCCACCGCCATGCCGTCCTTTCGCGGGTCGCTGGCGGCGGCGAACCCCTTCGGCAGCCGGACGATCGCCTGGGCGCCACCGAAGGCGATCGGCGGCTGGTCGATGATGACATGCCCCATCGCCGAGAGCGCCGCGCGCACGGCATCGGTCACCGGCGCCTCGAGCGCCACCCGCTGACCATCGTAATGGCGAAAACGGGGCGCATCGATCGCCGCCTGGAGGTCCATCCCGAAGACGAAGTAGTTCAGCAGGAACTGCACATGCCCCTGCGCCTGCACCCCGCCACCCATGAGCCCGAAGCTCATGTACGCCTGCTCGCGTCCATCGGCGCTCTGCGTGACGAACGCGGGGATCAGCGTATGAAAGGGCCGCTTGCCCGGCGCGACGGTGTTCGGCAGCCCGGGCGTGAGGGTGAAGCCGGCACCGCGGTTGTGCAGCACGAAGCCCGTTCCCGGGACGACGACGCCCGAACCGAAGTAGTCGTAGTTCGAGTTGATGAACGACACCATGTTCCCCTCGGCGTCGGCCACCGTGAGATAGATCGTCTCGCTCCGCGTGCGCAGCGGACCGGGATCGACCCGGGGCTGCGCGTGCGACGGATCGAGATGACCGCGCCGCTCGGCGATGAACTCGTCGGTCAACATCCGGTCGGCGGGCATGTCGAGATGATCCGCGTCGCCGACGAACCGATCGAGGTCGGCGTAGGCGAGCTTCTTCGCCTCGATCAGGTGGTGCAGGTAGGTCGCCGAGTTGTGCCCCATCGCCTTCAGGTCGTACGGCTCGAGAATCCGCAGCATCTCGAGCGCGGCGATCCCCTGATTGTTCGGCGGCAGCTCCCACACGCGGTATCCGCGGAAGGGCACGGAGATCGGCGTCACCCAGGTCGGCGCGTTCCCGCGGAGATCGTCGAGCGTGATGAACCCGCCGAGCGCCTGAAGGTGCGTCGCGATGCGCTGGCCGAGCGCGCCGCCATAGAAGGTGCCGATGCCATGCGCGGCGACGTCCTGCAGCGTGCGCGCGTAGTCCGGGTTTCGGAACCACTCGCCCGCCTTCGGTGCATGTCCGCCGGGGAGGAAGGTGGCGGCGGCCGCCGAGTCGCGCTGGAGAAAGGCCGTCTCGTTGGCCCACTGCGCGGCGATGATGGGAGTGACGGGGAACCCGTCACGTGCATATGAGATCGCCGGCTCGAGCGCCTGCGCGAGGGATCGCTTGCCGTGCGTACGGAGGAGCAGCTCCCAGCCCGCGAGGGCGCCCGGTACCGTCACCGACATCGCACCCTGCTGCGAGCCGGCGCGGAACCCGCGCGCCTGAAGGGTCTCGCGTGTCATCAACGACCCGGCGCGCCCGCTGGCGTTGAGCGCGACGAGCTTCCCTTCGCGGGCGAGCCACACGATGGCGAACATGTCGCCGCCGATGCCCGTCATGTGCGGCTCGGTCACGCTCAGCACGGCCGCCGCCGTGACTGCGGCGTCGACGGCGTTTCCGCCCTGTCGCAGGACCTCGAGGCCGGCAGCGGATGCGAGGGGCTGGCTCGTCGCGACCACGCCATGCGGCGCATAGACGGTGGATCGGCCGGCGAGCGTCGTCGGGCGCTGGGCCTGGATGGTGGACACCGCGAGGAGCGTGCAGATGGCCATCGAGCCGAGTCGCAACATCATTGGCCGACCGGCCGCCGCATGCCTGATGGGCCGACGCGCTCCATCAGCTGTCGGTAGGTCACGAGCCGGATCTTTCCCGACCGCACCAGCTCCGCCAGCTCGGGCGACAGCATCGTCTCGAGCTCCGCCTTCCGGTGTGCCACGACACCTGCATCGGGCCCGTTCTGGTCCGGCGCATTCATGTCGAAGATGACCTCCATCTCCGGCGTCCGCTCGGCGACGTGCACCTCGATCAGGTTCAGCGAGTCACGCCTCGCCTCGCCGAGGTGCGTGAGGAGCGTCGACTTCTTGGCGGCGACGGGTACACCCCAGAGGCTGAAGTACGACTCGCCGAAATACGTCGAGATCCCGAGGCCGTACTTCTTCGCCACGCGCTCCGCGACCTCGCGGAGCTGCGGCGTCGCGACGGCCATCCCCATGTGCGCATCGACGTAGGAGATCCTGAGCCCCGACGCCATCGCCCGCTCCACCTGGGCGCTCAGCTCGCGCTCCACCTCGCCGAGGTCGTATCGGCTCGCGAGGAAGGCGTCGGTCGAGGGGAGGAAGTAGCCGACGCTGTCGACGAGCGAGGGCACGCCGCCCTTCCCCAGCACCGGACCCCAGCGGTAGTTGCGCCACTCGGAGTTGAGCGCGAGGTGCACGCCGACGGCGACGTTCGGGTATTTGCGGAGGATCTCCACCGCCTCCTGATACCAGGGGCAGGCGAACAGCAGCGACACCGAGAAGGGCATCCCCGTGGCGGCAACCTTCTCGACCGCGAGGTTCACCGAATGGTTCATCCCGATGTCGTCGAGACGGAGGAGCACCTCCGGGGCGGCGCCGCGCTGCGCGGCAAGGGTCGGCGTCGCCGCGAGGATCGGCGCGAACACGAGGAGAGCCCCGCAGATGTGACGGAGGCGAGTCATTGGCTGCGAAGTGACAGGGGGGAGAGATGGAGTCGGTTGGTGCGCCAGGACCACACCAGAAACGCCAGGCATCCGATGGCGAGCACACCGACGCCGAACAGGATCACCTGAAGCTCGGTCGTCGCGAAGATGAAGATCCAGCCGAACAGCGCCACCAGCGCGGGGATCGGGTAGAGCCACATGCGATAGGGACGCGGCATCTCCGGGGCGCGGCGCCGCAGCAGCACGAGCCCCACGATCTGGCCCATGAACTGGACGAGGATCCGCGTGACGATGAGCGCATCGATCACTGTGCCGAGCGAGAAGAAGCCGGCGACGATGGAGATCGCCCCCAGGACCAGCAGGGAGAGCGACGGGAATCCTTTCGTCGGATGCAGCCGCCCGAACGGCCGGAAGAAGTAGCCGCGCTCCGCCGCCGCAAAGGGAATCCGCGAGTAGCCGAGCAGCAGCGCGAACACCGACCCGAAGGCGGTCCAGAGCACGAGCAGGGTGAAGATCGCCGCCACACGCTCGCCGTACAGCCTCTGCATGAACACGGAGACGATGAAGCCGGACTCGGCGTGGTCGGCGGCCGGCACGAACTCGCGCCACGGGATCACCCCGATGATCGAGAGATTGATCCCGAGATAGATGAGCGCCACCGCCGCGGTGCTGATCAGGATCGACCGCGGGATGACGCGCCCCGGATCGCGCACCTCGTCACCGATGTAGCAGACGTCGTAGTAGCCGAGGTAGTCGTAGATCCCGATGCGCGCCGCGGCGCCAAGGCCGAGGAAGAACCCGAGGGAGAAGTCGAAGGCGCCGGGCGGAAAGTCGAAGGCGACCCGGCGATCGAAGTGCGCGGCGCCGGCGAGGATCACGGCGAGCACGGTGACCAGGGTGCCGGCCCAGAGGGAGACGGTGATGATGGCGATCGAGTGGATGCGCCGGTAGAGCAGCGCGACGTTGACCAGCCCCACGACGGCGATCAGCACGAGGGTATCGGCGCGCGTCAGCCCCTTCCACAGGTAGCCCGCGTACGCGGCGAAGCCGATGTATCCGGACGCGATCTCCAGCGGACCGCTGAGCACGAACTGCCAGACGAAGAGGAAGGCCATCAGCCGGCCGAGCCACGCCTGCCCGAATGCCTCGCGCAGGTAGCGGAACGATCCCCCCGAGCCCGGCATCGCCGCACCGAGCTCGCTCCAGACCATCCCGTCGCAGATCACGATCACGAGCGCGACGAGCCAGCCCAGCATGGCCTGCGGACCGCCGAGGGCCGACATGAGCAGCGGGATCGTGATGAACGGACCGGCGCCCATCATGTTGGTCATGTTGAGCGCCGTCGCCGGCAGAAGCCCGAAGCGACGAACGAGTCGCGGCTGGTCGGGCCCGGTCATCCGTCGACGGGGACGAACTGGTTCGCGGGGTCCTCGGCGACGTTGGCCGGAATCTCGATGTAGCAGATCTTGCCGTGGCTCATGGCGACGCTCCGGGCGACGGCCCAGGTCGAGACCCGCATAACCTGCCGCCCGTCTGGCCGAATCGCCAGCGGAATCCCGGTGCCCGGCCCCCTACCGCGGAGCGTCCAGCGGATGCTTGCTCCGCTCGGCGAACTCCTGCTGCAAGCGCAGGCTCTCCTGATCGGCTTTGACGGCGCGGATCGCCTGCACGATGGCGTTGATCCACGTCTTCACCTCGAACTCGCCGAGCTCGCGGGACGCCACGCCGCCCTCACCCGCGTAGTGATTCGGGAAGCGCGCATACCACCAGATCCCGGTGTAGAGCCCGTCCGGCAGCCGGAGGCGCGCCTGATCGGCGCCCGACTCCTGCGACGCCCGCTCCAGGTGCACGAGATCGGGCCGCGCGATCAGACTCACCGACGATTCGCTCTCCCCGGCGTGCATGTCGGTCGCCGGATCCGACTTGTGCTTCGGCTCACCCGGCCCGCTGCGCGCCAGCCCTTGCACGTACACCACGTAATCGTGCGGCGACTCGAGCTGCGACTGCGCGAAGAAGGGCAGCAGACTGTTGTTGCCGCCGTGGCCATTCACGATGACGATCTTCTTGCAGCCATTGCGCGCCATCTCGTCCGTCGTCTCCTGCAGCAGCTGGAGCTGGAGCCCGCGGCTGTACGCGACGGTTCCGGGCTCGTGCTTCGCCTCGAAGATCTGGCCGAAGTAGTACTCGGGAAACACCACGGCGTATTCCTGCTGGGCGGCATTGAGCGCGACGTACCGCACGTTGAGCAGGTCGTTGCCGAGCGGGAGATGCGGCCCGTGCTTCTCCATGATGCCGAAGGGCAGCAGGCAGGTGCCTTGCGCTCGCGTGATGGCCGTGCGGAAGTCGGCGGCGGTCAGCTCCTCCCAGTGCACCGACAGGCGGCCGGGCGCCCCGGGTGTCTGCGCCGATACGGTCGACGCGAAGAGCACAGCGATGACCAGCGATGACGATCCATGCATGTCTGCCTCCGGCTGATGTGTGCTGTGGGCGAGCAAATAAGGAGCGCGGGCGAAGCCCGCGCAAATTCGGGCGAAGCCATGGAACGAGTCCGACCCGTTGCCGCTGCACGCAGCGCACCGTACCTTCGCTCGCCCCCTCCCCGCCAACTTCCCCGACCTTACGACGGATAGAACATGACGCGTCGATACCTTCGCCGGCTCGGTCTGCTGGTGCTTCTCGCTGCCCCCGGTTCTTCAGCGATCGCGCAGAGCGGGCAATTCGACCTCGAGAAGACGAAGACGGTGCTGACCGGCGTGATCGAGCGGACCCTCGCCGAGAATGGCATACCATCGATGTCGATCGCGCTCGTGCGCGGCGACTCGATCGTCTGGAAGGGAGCGTTCGGGTATGCCAACATGCGGACCCGCACACCCGCCACCACCGAGACCCTCTACAGCACGGGGTCATCGTTCAAGTCGGTCACTGCGACGGCGGTGATGCAGCTCGCCGAGCAGGGAAAGCTCCGCCTTGACGATCCGATCAACCGGTATCTGGGGGACAGCCCGGTGCAGGACCGGCTGCAGAGCGAGAAGCCGGTGACCTTCACGCACATCCTGTCCCACTGGTCCGGACTCAGGAACGGCGCGTCGACCGAGCCGATCTGGAGTCGCAAGCTGCCGCCGACACTCGAATCGTTCACCACGAAGCTCTACTCGATTCGAGCGCCGGAGACGAAGTGGGAGTACAACAACTTCGCCTACGGCACCGCGGGTCTGCTGGTGCAGAAGATCTCGGGCGAGGAGTACGAGAAGTACATGGTCGATCACGTGCTGAAGCCGCTCGGCGTGACGACGCCGCATCCGGTCTATCCGTCGCCCGAGATGGTCGAGCGGATGGCGCTTCCGTACGGAGCCGGCGGATCGCTCGGCAAGCCGGAGCCGGTGGCCCAGGTGCACTTCGACGTCTATCCGGCCGGCGACATCTACCTGACCGCCGAAGACATGGCCCGCTACCTCGGCGCGCAGCTCAACGGCGGCGTGTTCAACGGCAAGCGGATCCTGTCGGAGGAGTCGGTGCGCGAGATGCACACGCCGCGCTTCGGCGGCGACTATGGGCTCGGGTTCTGGATGGTCCATGACAGCGCCACCGGCCACACCCTGTTCCACCATGGCGGCGCCATCGCCGGCCAGCGGGCGTTTCTCATCGGCGACCTCGATGCCCGCGTCGGCGTCTACTACATGACCAACTCCGACTACCTGCCCGACGCGACACCCCCCGCGCAATCGGAGGTGGTGTATGCGGCCCTCAAGCTGTTGCGCGGCGAGAACTACGTCCCTCGCCCGCAACCCAAGGGCATCGCCGTCGACGACAAGCTGCTCGACAGCTACGTCGGCACCTACGCGTTGGGCCCGGGACCCGCAACGCTCGTCGTGAGCCGGGTCGGCCGCGCGCTCGCGATTCAACAGACCGGTCAGTCGGCGAAGAACGAGCTGCTCGCCGAGACGCCGGTGCGGTTCGTCCAACGCGGCAGCCGCATCATCTTCACCTTCGAGGGCGACAGCGGGAAGATCGAGCGACTCGTCGTGGAGTCGGGTGGCCAGCGTCGGACGGCAACGCGCCGACAGTGACAGGAGGTCAAGATGCAGAGGTGGCTGCGACGCGTTCGCGGTGCGATCGGGATGGGCATCACGTGGGGAGCGGCATGGGCCGTTGCGGGCTTCGTGCTGGCGGTGGCGACCCACTTCGAGGCCGACGCCCCGTTTCCTCTCATCTTCGGCGTGCTCGGCTTCGTCGCCGGAGTCACGTTCTCCGCCGTCCTCGCGCTGACCCAGGGTCGCCGCCGCTTCGATCAGATGTCGCTCCCACGTTTCGCGGGGTGGGGCGCGATCGGTGGTCTCCTGCTCTCTGCCCTCTTCGCCAATGCGGCGTCTCTAGCCTGGGGCGACGTGCTGGCGATCGTGCCGACGTTTGCCCTGGCGTCCGCGGTCTGCGCGTCCGGCTCACTCGCGATAGCCCGGCGCGCGGCGCGACGAGAATTGCCGAGTGACCGTTGGCATCCTGCCGAAGCGGCGCTCGCCGATCGCGAGAGCGAGAGGCTGCGTTGAAGCGACAGTCGCGGCTTAGGGGCGCTTTCTCGACCTGAGCTCCTCGGCGAGCCCGATGAGGAGCCCTTCGGGGCCCCGGATGTAGCAGAGCCGATATGCCTGCTCGTACTGCACCACGTCACCGACGAGCTGTGCGCCACGTTCACGCAGCCTGGCGATCGTCTCGTCGATGTCGTCCACCGTGAACATGACGCGGAGGTAGCCGAGCGCGTTCACCGGCGCGTTCCGGTGATCGGCGACGACCGGCGGCGAGAGGAATCGCGACAGCTCCAGGCGACTGTGGCCGTCCGGGGTGACCAGCATGGCGATCTCGACGCGCTGGGACCCCAGTCCGGTAATGCGGCCGGCCCACTCACCTTCGATCATCGCTCGGCCTTCGAGCCTCAGCCCGAGCTCGACGAAGAACGAGATGGCCGTATCCAGCGATTCCACCACGATGCCGACGTTGTCCATGCGCGTAACGGCCATCTGATCTCCTCCCGATCTCATGTAGTGTGAGGCCCCACCGGCACACGACGTCCGCTGCGGGTCAGACTTCGAGGAGATCGCGGCCGACGATCATGCGTCCGTGAAAATGGCGACGCGTCGCCTCGAGCCAGACCTCCTCGGTTACGCTCGGGTCCTCAGCCGGTATCAGGTGCGACAGCACGAGAGTGCCGACGGCGGCCGCCTGCGCAACGCGCCCCGCCTCTTCCGCCGTCGTGTGGTGCGAAAGGATGCTTCGCTTGAGATCGGAGGCATTCGGCACATTGGCGACGAGGCGGTCCACCGCGGCCGCAATCAACGCCTCGTGCACGAGCACGTCGGCCCCGCGCGCGAGCGCAACGAGGGCGTCGGAAGGTCGAGTGTCCCCGGAAATCACGATGGAACGGTCAGCCACGTCGAATCGATAGGCGAACGCCGGCTTCATTGGCGGGTGGTCTACGATGGTCGCGGTGACTCTGAGATTCGCGTCTTCGACGACGTGGCCGGCCGAGTTGAGCTCGTGAGGGCACACCAGCGGGCGCAGGTCGGGACGGCCCTCGTCGCGCATCCGTGCGTCGATGTCGGTCGCGCTCATCTCGAAGAACGTCTCCGTGTTGCGCTTCAGGGGTGGCGGCCCCCAGGTGTGGACTGGCGTCGCGAGCCCTGCGGTCCAGGCCAACAGGAGCAGCGTGCCGTAGTCCGCGTTGTGGTCCGAGTGGTGGTGCGTGACGAAGACGCCTCGGATCGATCGCAATGGGACGCCGGCTGCCACCAGCTGGCGTGCGACGCCATTGCCGCAGTCGACGACGTACGCCGCCTCGTTGGCGATGATCACCTGCGCCGGCGAGCCACGCGTCGCCCGTGGTCGCGGCCCGCCCGCCGTTCCCAGCAGGATCAGCCTCGTACCGGCGCGGGACGCTGGTTGCGGAGCGCCGTGCGCCACCGCTCGAAGGCCCGGCGCCAGCGCGGTCGCGGTCGCGAGAAAGGTCCGACGGTCCATAGCTCCCTCCTGCCCGCTGCCGTGCGTGCGCTCGTTCGCCGACGGAGCGGTGCTCGGTGATCTTAGGACGGCTCGTTCTTCGCGGCCACCCCCTTGCGTGCCCCGAACGCCGGTGTTAGATACTGAACCATATGGTTCAGTATATGACGGCTCGCCTCGATACGTCGTTCGCCGCGCTGTCGGACGCCACGCGGCGTGGCGTGCTGGAGCAGCTGGGCCGGGCCGACGCGTCGATCACGGACCTGGCCGAGAAGTTCCACATGACCCTCACGGGCATGAAGAAGCATGTCGGCGTGCTGGAGGAGGCGGGGCTCGTCACCACGAGGAAGATCGGGCGCGTGCGGACGTGCCAGCTGGGCCCGCGCCGATTGGAAGACGAGACGGCGTGGCTCGAGAGGTACCGGCGGCGGTGGGACGAACGCTTCGACGAGTTGGACAAGGTCGTCGAGGAACTGACACGAAAGGAGAAGAGCGATGAGCGCAAGAATCGAAGGTAAGCCCGGCTCCGCGAAGAGCCGCACCACGGTAGAACGGACGTCGGACCGCGAGGTGGTCGTCACGCGGACCGTCAACGGCCCGGCGCGTCTCGTGTTCGAGGCATTCACCAGGGCCGAGCTGTTCAGGCGCTGGTGGGTGCCCAGGTCGCTGGGAATGACGCTGCTGTCCTGCGAGATCGATGCGCGTGTCGGCGGCAGGTACCGGTTGGTGTTCGACCACAGCCCCGAGCCTGTCGCGTTTTTCGGCACGTATGTCGAAGTGACGCCGCATTCGCGTCTCGCGTGGACCAATGAGGAAGGTGGCGAGGGCGGGGCCGTCACGACGGTGACCTTCGAGGAGAAGGCCGGCGCGACGCTCGTGGTCCTGCGCGAGCGCTACCCCTCGAAGGAGGCGCTCGACGCTGCCGGCACCGGAGCGACCGATGCGATGAGCGAGACGTTCGATCAGCTGGACGAGCTGCTCGTGGCGCTGGGTGAGAGCCCGGCGTGACCGCTGCGCGCCTTCGTCAACCACATTGAACGATAGGGATCGACACGACGCATCACGGCGTCGCGCGCGGCGTCGCCGAGCCCGGCGTGCGCTCGAACGGCAGCCGGTTGAAAGCGACCCGCCCGTTGCTCACGACCACGAGCACGTCCTGGAGCGTGCGCACATCGGCCAGCGGGTCGTCGGGCACGACGATCAGGTCCGCCTCGAGGCCCGCGCGCACGGCACCGGTACGGTCGTCGACCCGGAGCAGCCGCGCGGCCACGGTCGTCGCCGCGCGGATCGCCTCCATCGGCGTGAGCCCAGCGTCCACCAGACGCCCCACCTCCTCGGCGACGCGCTCGGTGCGGTTCGGGGCGTAGTCGTTGTCGGTGCCGGTGACGATCGGAATTCCCAATGCGTGAGCGCGGCGCACGGCGCTCGTGAGGCGCGGCACCATGTGCGGGCCACGGAGACGGAGCACCGCGTTGGCGTCAGTCGAGAGTGCCGCCATGGTCGAGATGGTGGGGACGAAGAAGGTGCCGCGCGCCTTCATCAGGCGAAGCGTGCTGTCGGATAGATAGGTCCCGTGCTCCACGCTCCGCACGCCGGCGAGCACCGCGGCGCGCGCTCCCTCGTCGCCGTGTGCGTGCGCCATCACGGGCACGCCGCGCGTCGCCGCCTCCTCGACGATCACGCGGAGCTGCGCCTCGGTGTAGACCTGCGGGCGCGGATCGGTGTTGGGCAGACCGGCGCGCGCGGTGCCGCGCGTCTTGATGACGTCTACCCCATGGTCGAGGTTGACGCGGACGAGGAGCCGGAGCTGCTCGGGCGTCGTCACGCCGCCGGCGAGCGGCGCGAGCCGTGGATCGGCGAGCACGCCGTCGGCGAGGTCGGGGGTGACGAAGAGACCGGCGGCGAGGACGTCGGGCCCGTCGATCGCGCCCGAGCGCGCCAGCTCGCGCAGCGCAACGTCCTGATAGCCGGAGACGCTCGCACTGCGGACCGTCGTGACTCCGCTCTCGAGGGCGCGCCGCGCGCCGGCGAGCGTCTCGATGTGGGCATGGGCATCGATCAGCCCGGGCAACAGGTAGCCGCCGGCCGCGTCGATCACCTGCGCACCCGTGGGGACGTCCACCGTATCACGCGCGATCCGCTCGATCCGTCTGCCGCGGACGATGACCGTGGCGTCGCGGAGAACGGTATCGGCCACGCCATCGATCACATTGGCGTGACGAATGACGAGCGGACGCGCAGCGGCCGTTGCTGGCGCCGCCATTTGTCCGTCCGCCCGCCCGGCAGCCGCCAAGAGTATCCCCGCGGCGACGCACGCCGCCCGCTGGAAATCTGCTCGCACCATTTTCCTCACTCGTGGAAAGGCGGTCGATACGGCTGATGATGTCCAGAGGCAATGATGGCACGGCCGCAACCGCCATGGACGGCCTGATGCATGGAGCGAAGGCAGCACCCACGACGCTACCGGCGAGCCCAGGCGAGGCCAATCTACCATATCAAGAAAGACCGCGTATCCGCTCTGGCACGTGGCAACGCCGGAGTTCAGCTGGGGGCGATCTCCAATATGGGGACGGCTGCGACCAGTCGCGATGGTTAACGCGCTCTCATATCGATGCGGTACAGCGCCCGACAGCTGCAACGATTCGTTAGACAGCCCGCGCGCGCGGACCTGTCGGCCGCGCAAGGAACCACGCCCCCGTCGCGGCGAGGAGTGCGATCGGCACCAATCCCACGTAAAGCGCGGGCACCCACCACCGCCGCATGGGCATCGCGATCACCCGACCGCCTCCGGCGAGAAGCGGCTTGTGCAGCGGCCAGTGCAGCACGGTGTAGAAGCTGTCTTCAGCGACCCGTTGGCGAAAATCCGTCGAGCGAGACGGTGAGGTTCTCAAGGGCGTGCTGTCCGAATAGAGCACCACGACATGCCCGCGGCGGCGATCGCGGCCCTGTAGGCGATCGACGAGCGGTGGCTCGGGGCGCACGAGCAATACAAACATCAGCGTCAAGAGCGCAGCCTCCACGAGTAGGCCGGCGCCCCACAGCCTCAGGACGCGTCGCGGTGTCCACTGCGCGAGTGCGAGCTTCATGCGTGCATCACGCTTGGGATGGTGGCCGTCTGACGCCAAAGCTGACTGCGGGTGATCTCATAAAATGCGAGCGCAGCGAGCTTCGGCAACCGCCCGTCAGGTGCAGCGACAGTTAGGGGGCGGTGAACGACGAAGTCGCCCTGGGGGCTTTGTGCCGCACAATGATCCAGCTCAGCGTGAGCAGGACGAGCAGGGTCGGGATCAGACCAAAAAGGATCGCCGTCGTATACCGCGCGGTCCGCCGGGTCTTCCGGCCCATGGCGGCCACAACGGCCGAATCTGGCCGACCGGAGGGGACGTGAACCAGCGCAAAGAGTGTATCCCCGTTCGGCGTAACCGAATAGCTGCCTGCGGCCCGGGCGTCCGCACGTTGCTTCGCCAGCGACAGTGAGTCCGCGAGATCACCAGCGCGCCACCGGGCATCCCGTTCGGCGCCGACGCGAAGCATCTCAGCGCTGTTGGCCACCAGGTGTTGCGCCAGAAGCGCGGGCACCAGGATAAGCAGCGCCTGGAGTGCGAGGCCGGCCGCCCAAAGCGTCAGGACGCGCCTCGTGGACCACGATGCCAGAGCCATGTGCACCTCACGGGACAGTTGTGCGCCGCCTAACGCCC
>JABFYH010000107.1 GCA_013361335.1 Gemmatimonadaceae bacterium
TCGTGCTGGGCGTCCCACACCCAGAGCACCGCCTCCTCCGCTCCGGCGACGTCGCGGAAATCGGCGAGCAGCAGCGCCAGAAGCTGGCGATAGTGGTCCTCCTCGTCCGCCTCGAACCTCCGGCGCTCGTCGCGGCGCAGCGCCGAACCGGCCACGAGGGGCGCATGCTCCTCGTTTTCGCTGCGCGGCACGCCGAGCACATCCAACCGCGCGTTGGCGGCCGAGAGCTCGGCGCCGAGCCGGCGGGCCCGACGAAGCGCGGCGCCCGCCGCGGTCAGCGCGACGACGGCGGTGGCGATGGCCGCCTGGAGCAGCATGGGGAGTGTGAACGCTAGGCGTGCAGGATGCGCGCGGCCGCCACGGCGGCGCCGAACCCGTTATCGATGTTGACGACGGTTACGCCGGCGGCGCAACTGTTGAGCATGGTGAGCAGTGGGGCGAGCCCCTGAAAGGCGGCGCCATATCCGACGCTCGTCGGCACGGCGATCACCGGCACTCGCGCCAGCCCGCCGACGACGCTCGGCAACGCGCCGTCCATCCCGGCGACGACGACGATCACGCCGGCCTGCTCGATCGCCTCCCGCCGTGCCAGCAGGCGGTGAATGCCCGCCACGCCGACGTCGGTCAGCCGCTCGGCGCGGCAGCCCAGCGCGTCGGCGGTGACGGCGGCCTCCTCGGCCACCGGCAGGTCGCTCGTGCCCGCCGTGACGACGAGGACGGATTTGCTGGCGACCGCCGGTGGAGACGTGGGGCGCAGGAAGGCCGTGGCGGCGAGCGCGTTGTGCTCGATCCCGGGGATGGCGGCCAGGAGCGGGCGCACCGCGTCCGGGGCGAGCCGGGTCACCAGCACGCCGTCGCCGCGTTCGGCGATCCGGCCGGCGATGGCGACGATCTGGTCCGGCGTCTTGCCGGCGCCGTACACGACCTCGGGAAAGCCCTGTCGCAGCGCGCGATGGTGGTCGATCGTGGCGAAGCCGAGCGATTCGGCGGGCTCGAGGGCCAGCGAGTCGAGGGCGCGGTCGACGGCGAGCGAGCCATCCGCGACCCGGGCCAGCAGGTCGCGGACGCGCTCGCGCCTCATGCGGCGTCGGCCTCGAGGCCGCCGTCGTCGTCCGCGGGCGCGACGCCCGATGCCGCGTAGCGCTCGGCGTTGGCCAGATAGTCCGCGAAGATCCCCTCGACCTGCGCGAAGGAGGTCACGGCGTAGAGCCTCTTCCGCAGCTCGGCGCCGCCGTGCAGCCCCTTGGCGTACCAGCCGAGGTGCTTCCGGAACTCGATCGCTGCGCCGCGCGGGTCGGTCTCGTACGCCATGACCTTGCGGGCATGCTCGAGGGCGATGGCGAAGCGCTCGGCGACCGGAGGCGCGGGACGCTTGGGGCGGCCCGCCATCAGGTCCTTCACCTGGTTGAAGATCCAGGGCTGCCCGTAGGAGCCGCGAGCGATCATGATCCCCGCGCAGCGCGTCTGCTCGTGCATGCGAATCGCGTCTTCGGCGACCTTGATGTCGCCGTTGCCGATGACCGGGACCTCGACCGCCTCGACCACGGCGGCGATCTCCTCCCAGCGCGCGCTCCCCGAGTACATCTGCGTGCGGGTGCGCGGATGCAGGGCGATGACGCGGGCGCCGGCGTCCTGACAGCGCCGGGCGATCGTCACCGGATCGCGCATCTCCTCGCTCCACCCACTGCGGATCTTGCAGGTGACGGGAAGCGGGGTGGCCGCCGCGACGGCGCGGATCACGCGCTGCACGAGGTCGAGGTCGCGCAGGCAGCCGGAGCCGCCGTTGCGGCGCACGACCTTCTTCACCGGGCAGCCGAAGTTGATGTCGATGTACTCGGGCTGGAAGACGTCGGAGACGAAGCGCGCCGCCTCGCCCATCGCCTCGGGGTCGGCGCCGAAGATCTGGACCCCGATCGGACGCTCCGAGGCGCCGAAGGAGAGCTTGTGGATCGTCGCCTCGTTCTCCCGGCGGATCCCTTCGGCGGAGAGGAACTCCGTGACGACGACGTCCGCCCCGTGCTCGTGGCAGAGCTGCCGGAATGGCGATTCCGACACGCCGGCCATGGGCGCGAGATAGAGGGGGACGTCGACGGCGAGCGGAAAGGGAAACGACGGCATCGCTGAAAGTTACAGAATCGCGGAAGTCCAAGCAACGCCGAGGTTTGACAACGGACCGCGTCAACGGGTAGTTTCTCCGATTCGCTCAACGACGCCACGGCCCAGCACTGCCCAGCCCCGGATCGACCGAGAATGGAACTGCGCGAGTTCTTCAGCGAAGACGCAATCAAGCTCGAGCTCGAGGGAGAGACGAAGGACGACATCCTCAAGGAGCTCATCGCCCTGCTCCGCCTCGACGAGAAGTCCGAGGGGATGCTCTACAAGATGCTCAAGCGGCGGGAGAATCTCGGCTCGACGGGGATCGGCCGAGGGATCGCGATCCCCCACTGCCGGTCGCTGGTGGTGAACAAGCTGCGCGTGGCGTTCGGGCGGAAGCCGCGCGGGGTGGATTTCAAGGCGATCGACGAGAAGCCGGTGAACTTCTTCTTCCTGATCGTCGCCCCGCCGCTGGAGGTCTCCAACCAGTATCTCCCGGTGCTCGGCAAGATCGCGCAGTTCTCGAAGGAGCCGGATGTGCCGCAGCGGCTCCTGGGGCTCACCGAGCCGAAGCAGTTCCTCGAGCTGTTGAAAGAAAAGGGAGTGTAGACGCGGCGACGTGAGCCGCGGGGCGCCCCGCTCTCACTCCCACTCGATCGTCGCCGGCGGCTTGGAGCTCACGTCGTACACCACCCGATTCACCCCGTCGACCTCGCGGATGATGCGATTCGAGATCCGCGCCATCACGTCGTGGGGGAATGGGTACCAGTCGGCGGTCATGCCGTCGGTGCTGGTGACCGCGCGCAGGGCGACGACGTTGTCGTACGTGCGCTCGTCACCCATCACGCCGACGCTGCGCACCGGCAGGAGGACGGCGAAGGCCTGCCAGATCTCGGCGTAGAGATTCGCCGAGCGAATCTCTTCGAGATAGATCGCGTCGGCCTGGCGCAGCACGTCGAGCGACGGCCGGGTCACCTCGCCGAGCACGCGGATCGCCAGGCCCGGCCCCGGGAAGGGATGGCGCCCCACCATCTCCTCGGGCAGCCCGAGCTCGCGTCCCACGTTGCGCACCTCGTCCTTGAACAGCTCGCGCAGCGGCTCGATGAGCGCGAACTGCATGTCCGGGCGCAGCCCGCCGACGTTGTGATGCGTCTTGATCGTCACCGAGGGGCCGCCCGTCGGTGACGAGCTCTCGATCACGTCGGGATACAGCGTTCCCTGCACCAGGAACTTCGCGTGCGTCCCCGCCTCGGCTGTCGCCGCCTCGAACACGTCGATGAAGGTGTGCCCGATCGCACGACGCTTGGCCTCCGGCTCCGCGATCCCCTTCAGCGCCGAGAGGAACCGCTCGGCGGCGTCCACCGTCACCAGCTTGATCCCGAGGTGGCGCTGCATCGTCTGCTCCACCTGCTCGCGCTCGTGCAGGCGGAGCAGCCCGGTGTCGACGAAGACGCAGGTGAGCTGATCGCCGATCGCGCGATGCACGAGCGCCGCCGCGACTGACGAGTCGACCCCACCCGACAACCCACAGATCACCTGGGCGTCGCCGACCTGCCGCCGGATCTTCGCCACCTCCTCCTCGATGAAGGCGCCCGGCGTCCAGCTCGGGGTCGCCCCGCACACCTCGAACAGGAAGTTCGCCAGCAGCTCGGCGCCGCGCGGGGTATGTGCCACTTCAGGGTGGAACTGCACCCCATAAATGGGCTTCGACTCGTGCTCGAACGCCGACACCGGCGTCCCCGGACCGGCGGCGGTGATGCGGAAGCCGGGCGGCGCCTGCTCCACGTGGTCGCCGTGGCTCATCCACACCGTCGTCGACTCGCCGGGGGAGAAGCCGCGGAAGAGCACACTGTCGCGCGTCGGGTGGATCTCGTCGCGACCGTATTGCCGCTGCCCGCCGCGCTTCACCTCGCCGCCCTGGAGATGTGCGATGAGCTGCATCCCGTAGCACACGCCGAGCACCGGGCCGACGTCGAAGAGCGCCGGATCGGCGATCGGGGCGTTGTCGGCGTAGACCGAGTTGGGGCCGCCGCTGAGGATGATCCCCGTCGGCTTCCAGTCGCGGATCCACTGCACGGATCGCGTCGGCGGATGGATCTCGGAGTAGACGCGTGCCTCGCGCACGCGACGCGCGATGAGCTGGGTGAACTGTGAGCCGTAGTCGATGATCAGGATGCGGCTCGATGCCGTCATGTCGTCCAGTGCGCGGGGTCCAGAGTGAGGAACTCGACCGTCTTCGCGTCGAGGTCGAGGATCGCGGCGCGCGGCGTCCCGTAGACCCAGCCGCAGGATTCGCCGGGATTGACGATCAGGGTGTCGCCGCGCGTCTTCATCTCCTGCTGATGCGTGAAGCCGTGGACGACGATGCTGTGCGACTCGATGCTGCGCGGCTGCACGTCGCCGATGTCGTGCACCACGAGAATCCGCTGCCCGGCCACCTCGAAGCTGTGTGGGCTCTCGAACAGCTCGGCCCCGAAGCCCGCGGTGGCGCGCGCCCGCAACCCCTGCTGGTCGCCGTCGTTCTTGCCGAACACGCCGGCGAGCGACATGCTCGCCTCTTCGATCGGCCGCAGCGCGAAGGGCGAGACGTAATCGCCCGCGTGGATCAGCATCGAGACTCCCGCCGCCTGCATCTGCTTCACGAACTCCGCGATCGCGGGAATCCGGTCGTGACTGTCCGCCATCAGCCCGACGCGCATCAGCCCTTTCTCCACTCGGGGTGGTCCAGCTCGAGATGCACGAGATCCTCGTACCTCTCGCGCGCGGTCACCACGGCGTACCGGTCGCCGTCGACCAGCACCTCCGCACCGCGCGGCCGTGTGTTGTAGTTGGACGCCATCACATAGCCGTAGGCGCCGACGTCGTGCACCGCCAGGAGATCGCCCGGGTTGGCTTCCGGCAGCTCCCGGTCCAGCGCCAGGAAGTCCCCGCTCTCGCACACCGGACCGACGACGTCGGCCGTCATGTGGCCGCTCGGCGCCGCCACCGGCTCGATCCGGTGATAGGCGTCGTAGTGCGAGGGCCGAATGAGCTCGGTCATCCCGGCGTCGGTCACCAGGAAATGCCGTCCGCCGCTGAACTTGCGGTACAGCACCCGGGTGAGGAGCATCCCCGAGTTGCCGACGACGAACCGGCCGGGCTCCATGAGCAGCGTGAGCCCGGTCGGTTGCACGCGCGACACGAGCGCCCGCGCGAAGCGGTGGAGATCCGGCGTCTCCTCGTCGTCGTACGACACGCCAAGGCCGCCCCCGATGTCCAGGTAGCGCACGGTGTTCACGCCCGCGGCGCGAAGCTGCTCCAGCAGCCCGACCAGCCGATCCACACCGTCGAGGTAGGGATCGAGCCGGAACAGCTGCGAGCCGATGTGCATGTCCAGCCCGACCAGCTCCACGTGCGGCAGGGTGGCGGCGGCCGCCGCGGCCGCCGCCACCTGGTCGAACGGGATGCCGAACTTCGCGCCCTTCTCGCCCGTCTTGATGTACCGGTGCGAGCTGTCGACCGTCACTTCCGGGTTGACCCGCAACCCGACCGGCGCCACGACCCCGAGCTCGCCGGCGATGCGATCCAGCGTCCGCACCTCGGCCTCGGACTCGGCGTTGACCAGCATGACGCGCGCTTCAAGCGCTTCGCGCAGCTCGTGCTCCGTCTTGCCCACTCCGCCGAAGACGATGTCCTTTCCCTCGAAGCCCGCCTTCCGCGCCCTGAACAGCTCACCCCCGCTCACGACATCCACACCGGCGCCGAGCTCGCGCAGCACGCGCAGGACGCCGGCGTTGGAGTTGGCCTTGAGCGTGTAGTGGATGCGATGCTCGAGCGGCGCGAGCGCCTCGTCGAGCCGCGTGTACCGGTCGCGCACCATCGCCGCGCTGTAGACGTACGTCGGCGTGCCGACGTCGGCGGCGATGCGATCGAGCGGCACCCCCTCGCAGGAGAGGGTGCCGTCGACCCGCGCGAAGCCGGAGCTCAGTACGCCCTGGCCCACAGCGCCTCGACGGTGGACGGACGGCCGCACTTCAGGCATTCGGTCGGCTTGGTCGCAGATTGAAACTCCTCGTCGGGGAGACAGCGGATCGTCGCCTTGGTCTCATCCTTGATCTGCGCCTCGCACGCCGCGTCGCCGCACCAGCCGGCGTACACGAAGCCCCCCTTGCCCTCCATCAGCTCCTTGAACGCGCCGTAGTCGATCCGCGCGCGCACGCTGTTCGCCTCGCGCCGATCGAGCGCGGCGGCGAGCATGTCGCGCTGCATCCGCGACAGCGTATCGCTCACCTCCTCGCCGAGGATGCCCAGCGACACCGGCCGCTTCTCGCGCGTGTCGCGGCGCACGAGTACCCCCTGGTTCGACGCGAGATCGCGCGGGCCGATCTCCAGCCGCAGCGGCACGCCGCGCAGCTCCCACTCGTAGTACTTCGCGCCGGGCTTCATTCCCTCGCGGGTGTCGACGTGGATGCGCAGCCGCGCCGGCTCGCGGCGATCCCAGTCGCCAAGCGACTTGCGGATCCGCTCCGCAGCCTCGAGGACGAGCGTCTGCTCGTCCGGGGTGCGATAGATGGGGACGATCACCAGCTCGATCGGCGCGAGCAGCGGTGGCACGCGAAGCCCGGTGTCGTCGCCGTGCGTCATCACCAGCCCCCCGACCATCCGCGTCGACACCCCCCAGCTCGTGTTCCACGCGTGCTCCGTGGCGCCATTCTCCGCCTGGAACTTCAGGTCGAACGCCTTGGCGAAGTTCTGCCCGAGGTTGTGCGACGTTCCCGCCTGGAGCGCCTTGTTGTCCTGCATCATCGCTTCGCACGAATAGGTGCGCAGGGCCCCGGCGAAGCGCTCCGAGTCGGTCTTCCGCCCGGTGACGACGGGCATGGCGACCCATCCCTCCATGAAGTCGCGATAGACGCCGAGCATCTTCCGTGCTTCCTCCTCCGCCTCGGCCTCGGAGACGTGCGCCGTGTGTCCCTCCTGCCAGAGGAACTCCGTCGTCCGCAGGAAGAGGCGCGTACGCATCTCCCACCGCACCACGTTGGCCCACTGGTTCATCAGGATGGGCAGGTCGCGGTAGCTCTGCACCCACTTGGCGAACATCGTGTAGATGATCGTCTCGGAGGTGGGGCGGATGATCAGCGGCTCCTCGAGCTTCTTGCCGCCGCCGTGCGTGACGACCGCCGCCTCGGGGGCGAACCCTTCGACGTGCTGCGCCTCCTTGTGCAGGAACGACTCGGGGATGAGCAGCGGGAAGTAGGCGTTCTGGTGCCCCGTCGCCTTGAACATGTCGTCGAGCTGACGCTGCATCCGCTCCCAGATGCCGTAGCCGTTCGGCCGGATGACCATGCACCCTTTCACGGGCGAGTAGTCGGCCAGCTCGCTGCGGAGCACCACCTCGTTGTACCAGGCGCTGAAGTCCGCGTCGCGCGTGGTGAGCTTCTTGTCGTCAGCCATTCCGTCCGTCGTCGGTCGAGAGGGTCACGAACTCCTGGGCGCCGCTTGCCTGCGCGGCCTTCTTCTGCTTGGACAGCGATTGCGGTCGCAGCGCATACTCCACCGACTGCCCGGCGCCACGCCGCGCCGCCGCCTCGCGCATCACCCGCTCGAGGGGCTCGGTCTCGGCCGCGGCGAGCCAGACGTCGGCGCGCTCGGGCACTGCCTTCATCAGCCCCCTGGCGCGCAGCAGCTCGCCGAGCACGACGTCGCCCATCCCGAAGCCCAGCGCCGGCAGGTCGGCGCCGCCGAGCGACGCCAGCAGCGTGTCGTAGCGGCCACCGCCGGCGACCGCCCGAAACTCCCCCGACCGGTCGAACAGCTCGAACACGATGCCCGTGTAATACGCGAGCCCGCGCACGATGGACAGGTCGAACCGCACGTATGCCCCGACGCCGAGCGCCTCGAGGTACCGTTGGTACTGCGCGAACTCCTCGACGACGGCCGCGTCGGCGCCGGTGACGACGCGCGCGACATCGGCGAGCGTCGCCGCCTGGATGCCGAGCACCGCCTCCACCGCCGATGGCGCCAGCCCGAGCGCGGCGAGCCGCTCGGCCGACACGTCGCGCGGCGTGCGCTCGAGCTTGTCGATCACACCGTACGCCGCGTCCATTCCCCCCGCCGTCACGCCGAGACTGGCGAGATACGCCGTGAGGATGCGCCGGTCCGACACGCGCGCCACGATGTCGTCCGGCGTCAACCCGAACGCGCGCATGATGTCCAGCGCCACGGCGAGCAGCTCGGCGTCCGCCGCCACCTCCGACGCGCCGAAGAGATCGACGTTGAGCTGATAGTGCTCGCGCAGCCGCCCCTTCTGCTGGCGCTCGTAGCGGAAGAGCTGCGGCATGCTGAACCACCGCACCGGCTTCCGCAGCGCGTTGGCGCGCGCCGCCACCATCCGCGCCACCGTCGGCGTCATCTCCGGCCGCAGCGCCACCTCGCGCTCGCCCTTGTCGACGAAGCTGTAGAGCTGCCCGACGATCTCGTCGCCGCTCTTCCTCGTGTAGAGCTCCAACGGCTCCAGCGGCGGACCGTCGTACTCGACGAAGGCGTAGCGGCGCGCGACCTCGCGCCACGTGCTCATGATGTACGCGCGCTCGGCGAGCTCCTGCGGATAGAAATCCCGAAAGCCGGGGAGGGCGCCTTTGAACATCACGAAACTTAGCCCGCGAGCGGAGACACCTGCAACCGCGCCATCGCGTCTCCCACGGTGTGGAACGACCCGGTGACCAGCGTCGTCGCGCCCTCCGCCTCGCCCAGCTTCAACGCCAGGTCGAAGTTCGGCTCCGCGATCGCCGGGTAGCCGCGTGACGCCGCGTAGGCCACGACCTCCGCCAGCGGCCAGGCGCGGCTCGCCGGCGCGGTGGGCGCATTGGTCAGCACGAACCGCGCGACGAGCGGCGCGAGCGCGTCCAGCATCGCACGCCAGTCCTTGTCGGCCAGCACGCACAGCACCGCGACGACCGGCGCCTCGTGCGCCACGGCGTCGAGGCTGGCTGCCACCGTGCGCGCGCCCTCGGCGTTGTGCGCGACGTCGAAGATCCACTTGCCCACCCGTTGAAATCGACCCGGCAGGCGGACCGCCCGCACCGACTCTGCGGCTTCGGCGAGGGGGACGCGGAAGCGGCCGCCCGCGCTGTCGAGGAGGATCAGGGCGAAAGCGAAGTTGTCGGCCTGATGGCGGCCGACGAGCGGCGTCCCGATGGTGCGCTCGTCCCCCAGCGCCCGCAGCCGGAACTCCGTGCCGAGCGCGTTCAGGGCGACCTGTGTCGCCTCGGTCTCCTCGACGACGATCCGCACCGGCGACGCACCCGCCGCCCTCGCGTCGCGGGCCAGCCAGGCGCGCACCTCGGCGTCGGGCGCACCGATTACGGCAGGAACACCTGGCTTGAAAATACCTGCCTTTTCGCGAGCGATGTCTTCCAACGTCGGACCGAGGTACTCCGTGTGATCGAGGCCGATCGAGGTCACCCCCGCCGCGATCGGCTCGACGACGTTGGTGGAGTCGAGCCGGCCGCCGAGTCCCGTCTCGACCAGGGCGACGTCGATGCGCGAGCGGGCGAAGTGGTCGAAGGCGAGCGCCGTCGTCGCCTCGAAGAAGGAGGCCCCGATCCGTTCCACGACCGGCGTCCAGCGCTCGATGAACGCCACCACGTCATCGGCGCCGATGGCCTCTCCATTGACGACGATCCGCTCCCGGAAGTCCACCAGGTGCGGCGACGTGTACTTCGCCACCCTCAGCCCGCGCCCGCGCAGCAGCGCGTCGGCCGTAGCGACCGCGCTGCCCTTGCCGTTGGTGCCCGCGATGTGGATGACCGGAAAGGCGCGGTGCGGGTCGCCCAGCTCCGCGAGCAGTGCCCGGGTGCGCTCGAGGCCGAACTTGTACGTGCCGGTCGTGCGCGCGAAGAGGTAGTCGAGCGCGGACGGGTAGCGGGTCAGGGCGACGTCCACCCCGACGCGGCCGGCCGGCCGCTCATGTGCCGCAGGAGCTGGCCGACGGTGTGCTTCAGATCGCGGCGGTGCACCACCTGGTCCACCATCCCGTGATCCAGCAGGAACTCCGCGGTCTGGAACCCCTCGGGCAGGTCCTGGCCGAGGGTCTGCTTGATCACGCGCGGACCGGCGAAGCCGATCACCGCACCCGGCTCGGCGATGATGGCGTCGCCGAGCATCGCGTAGCTGGCGCTCACGCCGCCCGTGGTCGGATTGGTCAGGATGGCGATGTACGGCAGCCGGCGCTCCGCCAGCTGCGCGAGAACCGCGCTCACCTTGGCCATCTGCATCAGGGAGAGCACCCCTTCCTGCATGCGCGCGCCGCCGGAGGCGCAGATGACGATGAGCGGGTGCTTCCGCTCGAGCGAGCGCTGACCAAGGCGGGCGATCTTCTCGCCGACGACGGAGCCCATGGAGCCGCCCATGAAGGCGAAGTCCATCACGCCGAGGCTCGCCGGCAGCCCCTCGATCGTGCCGGCGACGGCGAGCAGCGCGTCACCATCTCCCGCGTTTGCCGTTGCCTTCTTGATCCGCGCCGGGTACTCGGGGAAGCCGAGGGGGTCGGTGGAGCGGATGGACATCTCCAGCTCCTCGGTGGTGCCGTCGTCGAGGAGGAGATTGGAGTAGTCGACGGCCCGGATGCGGCGATGGTAGTCGCAGTTCGGGCAGACGTTGAAGTTCCGGACGAACTTCTCCCGAATGTCCGTGTGCCCACAGGCCTCGCATTTCTCCCAGACGTCGGGAGGAATCTCGAGTCGGTCGCGCTGGGGCTGCCGCGGCTTCTTCTCCTTCCTGAACCATGCCATGGTGAAAATGTGATCCGCCGCGGGCGTCCGGGCAAGTCGGATTGCCTCGTTTGATTGTGCGTTTGGGTGCGCGGCGTCCGGCGGGCAGGGTCCCTGCGCGGCCGGGACTCGACGCTCGCTCCGCTCGCGCGAGACGTCCGCTCCGGGACCCCGCCCGCCTCCCGCACGAACCAGAGCGCGGAGTCGAAGCGCGCGGCAGCCGCCTGCATCTCGCCAAGCCCGCGGCGTTGGGAGTGAGGAGTCTGGTCGCGGGCAGGAACCGCAGGCGTTGCTAGTTGCCGCCTGCGGCGGCCCTACCGCGATCGTTCCAAGGGAGGGAGCGGGCGTTCGCAGAGCGGACGTCTCGAGCGAGCGCAGCGAGCGATGAGTCTCGGCCGCGTCGCGAATGCTCGCTCCCGACCGCCCGCGAAAGGTCCTGTGGGCCTCCGATCAGGCGGCGAGCAGCACGCCGGGAGGATCAGACCGCGAAGGGACCGTTGCGGCCGCCGCGGCCCTCGGCGGAGATGCGGACCAGGATGCCGATCGCCAGCCAGCTCGCGAGCATGAAGGAGCCCCCGTAGCTGAAGAACGGCAGCGGGATCCCCGTGATCGGCATGAGGTTCAGCGTCATCCCCACGTTCACCAGCACGTGCACGAACCAGCTCGCGAGCAGCCCGAACGCCACCAGGCTGCTGTAGGAGTCGTTCGCCCGCTCGGCGATCTTCGTCACGCGCAGGAAGAGCAGGAGGAAGAGCGCAAACGCGAGCGTCACCCCCATGAAGCCCAGCTCCTCGCCGACCACCGCGAAGATGAAGTCCGTGTGCTGCGCCGGAAGGAAGGCCAATCGCTTCTGGGTGCCGAGCGTGTACCCCTTCCCGAACCAGCCCCCCGACCCGATCGCGATCTGCGACTGGATCACGTGGTAGCCGGCCAGACGCCGATCGATGTCCGGGTTGATGAACACGAGCAGCCGCTTCTGCTGATACGGCGCCAGCTTCTCCCAGACGATCGGCGACACCACGCCGAAGATCACGTTCACGACGACGAGGAAGATTCCCTCGTACATGTACGGCTTGTACCAGAGCACGAGCGCGATGAGGAGGAGGAACCAGGCTCCCCACAGCTTCGTGTTGAAAGCGAGAATGAGGCTGACGACCGGGCTCGCGACGAGGATGAGCAGCGGCCACGAGACGCCGGCCCAGAACAGCATCGCGAACGCGAAGCCGACGAACACGATCCCCGTGCCGAGGTCGGGCTGCTTCATGATCAGCGCCCAGGGGATCCCCACCACCAGCGCCGGCTTCCACAGCTCGAGGAGCGACCGGGGCGGCTCCTTGAACGCCGAGAGCACCTTGGCCAGCGCCAGCACGACGGTGATCTTCGCCAGCTCGGAGGGTTGTCCGATGCGAATCCCGCCGATCGCCAGCCAGCTCTTCGAGCTGGCTGCCGTGCCCGCGCCCTTGCCGATGAAGATCAGCAGCACGAGCATCAGGATCGTGACCACGTACATCGGCCAGGTGAGCCAGTCGATCAGCCGCACCGAGAAGCGCGACACGGCGTAGCCGGCGCCGAGCGAGATCAGGAACCACACCGTCTGCGACTTCCAGAGGTTGGCGACGAAGGTGTGGACGTCGGTCTGACCCGCCGAGTACACCGTCGCGATCCCGTAGGTGGAGAGGGCGAGCGCCGTGACGACGAGCGGCCAGTCGATCGGGAAGCGCCGCGTGCTCATGTCAGCCGTCCACCATCTGTTCCGACACCGGAGTCACCTTGAGGTACGCCTGGATGATCTTGGAGGCGATTGCGGCGGAACGGGTGCCGTGGCCGCCGAACTCGATCATCACGGCGACGACGATCTTCGCGTCCTCCGCGGGAGCGAAGCCGATGAACCAGGCATGGTCGAGCTCCTTGCCGTTCTCGAACTTGCCGCTCTGCCCCGTGCCCGTCTTGCCGGCGAGCTTCACGCCCTTGATCGCCGAGGCGGATCCGGTGCCCCCCTCCATCACGCCGACGAGCGCGGCGCGCACCTGGTCGAGCTGGTCGGGGGTGAGATGCATCAGCTGCACGCGCTCCGCCTTCGTGCGCGCGATCGTCGGCTTGGGCGCCGTGCCGTCGGTCGCGAGCGCGGCGTAGAAGCGCGCCATGTTGAGGATCGTCTGCGAGTTCTCGCCCTGCCCGATCGACAGGTTGAGCACCACCGCCTGCGACCAGTTGCGCGGACCGTACTTGAGGTTGAAGTAGTCCACCGTCTCCGGCCAGCGCGGACGCCGCTCCTCCGGCAGGTCGATCCCCGCCTTCTGGTTCATGCCGAGCTTCACGCCGCCGGCGAGCATGCGCGTCAACCCGAGCTTGATGCCGAGCTGATAGAAGTACACGTCGCACGATTTCGCGATCGCGCCCTGGAGCGTCAGGCTCCCATGACCGCGCTTGTCCCAGCAGCGGAAGTAGCGGTTGCCGTACTGCATGCCCCCCGTGCACGGGATCGGCATCCGCTCCGTCATCGCCACCACCTTCTCCTCGAGCCCCATCACCGTGGTGGCGAGCTTGAAGGTCGACGCCGGGGGATACTGTCCCTGGAGGGCCTTGTTGTAGAGCGGGCGACGCGGGTCGCTGCGCAGCGAGTCCCAGTACTGCGCCGGGATGCCGCCGATGAACCGGTTGGCGTCCCAGGTGGGCGCGCTGTAGAGGGCGAGCACGCCCCCCGTCTTGGGATCGATCGCCACGGCGCCCCCCTGCAGCGAGTCGCCGAAGATGCCGGCGACGAAGCGCTGGAGGTCGAGGTCGATGTTGGTGTACAGCGGCGGCGCAGCCACCGGGATCAGGTCGGGCCGCGCGCCGCCCGCCTGGCGCACGATCCGTCCGCGGGCGTCCACCTCCACGAACTGGCTCCCTTCCTTCCCGCGAAGCACCGACTCGTACTCGCGCTCGAGCCCCTGCTTGCCCGTCTGCTGGCCCGCCTTGTAATCGGCAAAGGCCGGCTGGGTGAGCTCGGTCTCGCTGACCTCGGCCGTGTAGCCGACGAAGGGCGACACGATTGGCCCGTCGGGATAGAAGCGGCGCGGGGCGCTCTGGATGATCAGCCCCGGGAACTGCGTGCGGTGCTCCTCGAGCACGCTCACGACGTCGAAGGGCGCGTCCTGGATGATCACCGTCGGCCGCGCGGGGGCGCGCCGAAAGCGGCGCACTGCCTGCTCGATCTGCGGGTTGGTCAGGTTGATCGTCTGGCTGAGACGCTGCAGCACCGAGCGCAGCGTATCCTCCTTCTGCGCGAGCACGGAGACCGAGTAGCCGATCACGTTGTCGGCGATGATCTTGCCGTTGCGGTCGTAGATCACGCCGCGCGGCGCCGGCAGGGGAAGCTCGCGCAGACGGTTGGTCTCCGACTGGAGCGAGTACTTCCGGTGGTCCATCACCTGGGTGATGAAGAACCGCGTCGTGAGAAACGCCAGCAGCAGGGCCACCATCACGTTGGCCGCGCGTCCACGCCGCTGGATGTCGTTCGGGTGGAAGCTCACGCCGCCCGGGTCTCCAGCACCGGCCGCAGCAGCATGAGCGCGATCACGCCGGCCACCGCCGTCACCGCCGCCGAGAGCGACGAGTACACCAGGATCTGCATGACGAGCTCGGCGCCGGAGAGCCGGCGATCCACGAGGTTCATCAGGATCTCGTAGGCCCACTTCCCGAGAAAGAGGAAGAAGCCGTTCAGCAGCACGTGATCGGCGAAGAACACGGCCTTGAGCCGCGACCAGCTGAAGCCGATGATCGTCATCGCCAGCGCCCCCGCGCCGAAGGCGCCGAGCGCGAGCGAATCCGAGGCGCGGCCCAGGAGGAAGCCGAACAGCGCGGCGACCCCGGGGCGCACGCGGACGGAGGCCAGCAGCAGCGCGATGATGAGGAAGTCGGCGGAGGCCTTCCAGTTCAGCAGCGGGCGCAGCGTGTAGTGCAGGAAGATCAGGATCGCGCAGAGCACGATGGTCCTGACGGTCGCGCCCCAATTCATGATCGGATCACCGGGGATTCACGGGAGGTGTCGTCGGTGTGGGCGTCGCGATGGGCGTGTCGGCTGCGCGACGGATGCTGTCGCGCCGCGCGCGAGCCGCCGCGCTGTCGCGGCGCGCCCGAGCACGAGCCGCCGCCACCGCCGGGTCGATCGGCGCGACGGCGGCGGTCGTATCCGTGCGCGTCGTGTCGCGCCCGAGCGAATCACGCAGAATGCGCGCCGCCGAATCGATTGCCGCACGCCGTGCAGCGGCCTCCGCCGCCGCCGCCTGCCGCGCCAGCGAGTCGCCGGCGAGCACGATCCCGCGCGTCACCACGTCCACTGCCCCGACGTCCGCCCAGACGTTCGCCACCCCCGCCGTCGCGCGCTGCGGCGTGAGGATCATCACCGAGCTCAGCTCCGCCGGGTTCACCGCGGGACGCAGGATGTAGGTCCGCTGGAAGTTCTCCGGGGTCTGGATCTCCCCCAGCACCACGCCCACCGGGATCCCCTTCGGGTAGACGCCGCCCATCCCCGAGCTGTAGATCACCGCCCCGGGCTTGAGCGCGGCGCGGAAGCTCACGCCACGGAGCTCCAGCAGGTAGCGCTCGGAGCGCATGAACGCCTGCTCCCGCGGTGTTGCCGAGCCCGTCACCCGCGGCTGCACGATGCCGAAGGCGTTTCCGTCCGCGGACATCGCGCTCACCCGGAAATCCGGATGCGCGAAGAGGATGGCGACGCTCATCGACGGATCGACCGTCTGCACCAGGCCGACGATCCCCTCGGGCGCGACGACGAGGCTCCGCTCGCGAACCCCCGCCTTCGACCCGGCGCTGAGGACGATCGTGAAATCCTCGGTCCGCCCGCGCGCCGAGAGCGCCTCGGCGGGGATGAATCCCCACTTCATGCTGCTCCCGAGGCCGAGCACCTTCCGAAGGCGGTCGTTCTCGGACTCGAGCGCCGGAACGCGCGCGGCGGCCAGGGCGAGGGTGTCGCGCCGGAGCTCCTCGCGAACCGACGACTGGTAGGCGGCGCGCCAGCGCTCGGAGCCCTGCTGGAGGCGGAGCAGCGGCGCGACGAGGGTGCGGCGGAGGAGGCTCGCCGCGGGGTCGCGCATCCGCGCCGGAAGCACTGTCGCGATCAGCGCGAGCAGGACGCAGGCGCCGAAGATGACGACGTCGATCCGGGAGCTCAGCCGGTTGGAGCGGGCCACCCGCGCCTCAGGTGCTCAGCACGGACCAGTACTTCTCCTCGTCGTCGAGGATGCGGCCCGTCCCGCGCACGACGCAGGTGAGCGGGTCCTCGTCCACGTGGATCGGCAGCCCGGTCTCCTGGCTGAGCAGAAGGTCGAGGCCACGGATCAGCGCGCCGCCGCCGGTCATGACGATGCCGCGGTCCACGATGTCGCTGGCCAGCTCGGGCGGGGTGATCTCGAGCGCGCGGCGCACGGCGTCGACGATCTGCTGGATCGGCTCCTGGATCGCCTCCCGAATCTCGCTCGAATGCACGCGCACCGTCTTCGGGATGCCCGACACGAGGTCGCGCCCCTTCACCTCCATCTCGCGCTCGTCGCCGATGGGCGCCGCGCTGCCGATCTGGATCTTGATCTGCTCCGCCGTCGGCTCACCGATCAGCAGGTTGTAGTTCTTGCGCATGAACTGCACGATCGACATGTCGAGCTCGTCGCCGCCGGTCCTGATCGAGGTATCGGACACGATACCGGACAGGGCGATGACGGCGATCTCCGTCGTGCCGCCGCCGATGTCGATCACCATGTTGCCGGTCGGCGTCTCCACCGGGAGACCGACGCCGATCGCCGCCGCCATCGGCTCGGCGACCATGAAGACTTCCTTGGCGCCGGCGCCCAGGGCCGAGTCGCGCACGGCGCGCTTCTCCACCTCGGTGATGCCGCTCGGCACGCACACGATGACGCGCGGCTTCACCTTGAAGACGTGATTGTCGATGATGAGCTTGAGGAAATAGCGCAGCATCTTCTCGGTCACGTCGAAGTCGGCGATGACGCCGTCCTTCATGGGTCGCACGGCGATGACCCCTTCCGGCGTGCGGCCGAGCATGCGCTTGGCCTCGAGCCCGACGCCCTTGATCTGCTTGCTCTCCCGGTCGATCGCCACCACCGACGGCTCGTTCAGGACGATCCCCTCGCCTTTGACATAGACGAGCGTGTTCGCGGTGCCGAGGTCCACACCGATGGCGTTCGCGGGGAAGAGGCTTCCCGCCTTGAAGAAAGGCCAGCGCATCAATCCGGGGTTGGGTCGCTCGCTCCGTTGCAGGGAACGAGCCGTACACGTGCGAGGGGGCGAAAACGCCGAAAGCTATCGGGGGCGTAGAGGAGCGGCAATGCCTTGGCGCCGTGTGACCTACGCCGCTTTCCGCAGTTGGGTCGGACGAGCGGATGAGCGGTGGAGCGGTGGAGCGAAGAGGCGTGTGGCTGGGAGACGGCTGGCCCGCCCGTCCGTCACACTGCGTCGGATGCAGTGCCGCTCACCCGCTCATCCGCTCCATCGCTCACCCGGCTTCACACGAACTGCGCCGCCTCGTGGTACTTCATCCCGAACGCGTCCGCCACGCCGGCGTAGGTGACCTTCCCCTCGGTGACGTTGAGGCCCTTGAGCAGCGCCGGGCTGTCCTTGAGCGCCTTCTTCCAGCCCTTGTTCGCCAGCTGCAGGGCGTAGGGCAGCGTGGCGTTGGTGAGGGCGAGCGTCGACGTCCGCGGCACGCCGCCCGGCATGTTCGCGACGCCGTAGTGGATCACGCCGTCGACGACGTACGTCGGGTTCTCGTGCGTCGTCGCGTGGATCGTCTCCACGCACCCGCCCTGGTCGATCGCCACGTCCACGATCACGGAGCCGGGCTGCATCCGCTTCAGGTCCTCGCGCCGGATCAGCTTGGGCGCCACCGCACCCGGAATCAGCACGCCGCCCACCACCAGATCCGCCGTCTCGATCTGCTCGAGGACGTTGTGCCGGTTCGAGTGGATGGTCTGCACGTTGGCCGGCATGACGTCGCTCAGATAGCGCAGGCGCTCGAGCGAGATGTCGAGGATGACCACCTTGGCGCCCATCCCCGCGGCCATCTTGGCGGCGTTGATGCCGACGATGCCGCCGCCGAGGATGACGACCTTGGCCGGCGCCACACCCGGCACGCCGCCGAGCAGCACGCCGCGGCCGCCGTAGAGCTTCTCGAGGTACTTGGCCCCCTCCTGCACCGCCATCCGCCCGGCGACCTCGGACATCGGGGTGAGGAGCGGCAGCTCGCGCGTCGGGAGCTCGACGGTCTCGTACGCGACGCAGGTAGCACCGCTGTCGAGGTGCGCCTGGGTGAGCTCGCGGTCGGCGGCGAAGTGGAAATAGGTGAAGATGAGCTGCCCCTTCCGCATGTGCGGCCACTCGGGCTTGATCGGCTCCTTCACCTTCATGATCATCTCGCTGTCCTTCCACACCGTCGCCGCATCGGGCGCGATCCGGACGCCGACGGCGGTGTAGTCGTCGTCACTGAAGCCGCTGCCGATCCCGGCGCCCTTCTCCACCAGCACCGAATGGCCGGCGCTGATCAACGCCTCGGCGCCCGCCGGCACGAGGGCGATGCGGTTCTCGTTTGTCTTGATTTCCTTCGGAACTCCGATCTTCATGGCGCGAGGACGTGTGAGAGTAAGGTCGACCGGATGGGCGGCTGAGCGGGGGAGGGGACGAGCGGCAGTGCGGGAAGTGCAGCTACGCTCCTCCGCTCATCCGCTCCACCGGCAGTTTCAAAACTCACCACCCGGCCCCAGCGACACAACTGTCTGCTTCCCGGGATCGAAGAAATCGCGCGCGACCGCCGCGATCTCATCGGCCGTCACGGCATCGATGAGCGCCAGCATCTCGTTCAGGGTCCGGTAGGGTTCGCCGTACAGCTCCACCCCGGCGCACCGGTACATCCGCGAGGTGACACTCTCCAGCGACAGGGTGAGCTGTCCCTTGAGCTGGCTCTTGCCCATCGCGAGCTCCTCGGCCGGGAGCCCGTGACGGGCGACGTCGGCCAGCTCCTCGTTGATCGCGTCGAGCGCCTGACGCGCCGTCTCCGGACCGGTCCCGACGTACACGCCATGCATCCCCACGTCGGCGTGGAACGACTGGAAGGTGTATACCGCGTACGCCAGGCCAAGCTCTTCCCGCACCCGCTGAAAGAGCCGCGAGCTCATGCCGCCACCCAGCATGGCGCTCAGCAGCACCATCGCGTGGCGCCGCGGATCGGCATGCGCCACCGTCGGGCTTCCGACGACGATGTGCGTCTGCGCCCCGTCCCGCGTGACGTGGCGACGGACCGGAGACTCCGCCGCAGGCGTGGGCACGACGAGCCGCGTCGCGTCGCCGCTCGGGCGGGCCATCCACCCCGTCCGCTCGAGCGACGCCAACAGCGTCTCGTGCTCGACGTTTCCCGATGCCGCCACGATGAGCTGGCCCGGATGGTACGCGCGCTGATGCAGCGCCTGCAGATCGGCGGTGCGCAGCGACGACACCGTATCGCGCGTGCCGAGGATCGAATAGCCGTACGGATGGGTGCCCCAGAGCGCCTCGCTGTGCAGCTCGAACACGAGGTCGTCGGGCGTGTCGTCCACCATCCCGATCTCCTCGAGCACGACCTTTCGCTCCAGCTCCAGATCGGCCTTGCGCAGGAGGGGGGCGAACACGAAGTCGCCGATCACGTCGGCGGCGACGTCGAGGTGCTCGTCGAGCACGCGCGCCTGATAGACGGTGTGCTCGCGCGAGGTGTACGCGTCGAGCGACCCGCCCAGCGCCTCCAGCTCGAGCGCGATCTGCCTGGCCGAACGCCGCGCCGTCCCCTTGAACACCATGTGCTCGAGAAGGTGGGAGACGCCCATCTTGTCCGGCGTCTCGTGCAGCGATGCCGCCCGCACCCAGGCGCCAAACGCGACCGACCGCACCCCCGGCATGTGCTCCGAGAGTACGGTCAGTCCATTGGGCAGCACCGTCCGGCGGAACCCGCCCGCCGGCGTGTCACCGCGCGGCACTAGCGGCGCGAGCGGCCCCCGCCGCTGCCGCTGCGCGACCGCGAGCGGTCGCCATCCTCACGCGGCGGACGGTCCCCCTCGGCGCGGGGCGGACGCGGCTCCTCCTCCGGCATCCCCTCGGGCTTCGGCACCAGCGCCTTCATGGAGAGGCGCAGGCGGCCACGCTCGTCGCGGTCGAGCAGCTTCACCGTCACGCGGTCGCCCTTGTTGACCACGTCCTCGGTGCGGTCGGTGCGACCGTGCTTGAGCTCCGAGATGTGCACGAGCCCTTCGGTGCCCGGCATGATCTCGACGAAGGCGCCGAAGGCCGTCGTCGTCTTGACCGTGCCCTCGTACGTCGCGCCGATCTCCGGCTCGGCCGTGATGGCCTGCACCATCTGCCGCGCACGCTGCATCGCCTCGCCGCCGACCGCAGCGATGGTGACGAGCCCCGTATCGTCGACCGTGAGCTCCGCGCCGGTCTCGTCCTGGATGCCGCGGATCGTCTTCCCCTTCGGTCCGATCAGGTCGCCGATCTTCTCGGGGTTGATGTTCAGCGTCACGATGCGCGGCGCGTACGTGCTGAGCTCCGCGCGCGGCGCAGACAGCGCCTTGTCCATCTCGCCGAGGATGTGCAGGCGGCCTTCCTTGGCCTGCGCGAGCGCCTCCTTCATGATCTGGAGATCGAGGCCCTCGATCTTGATGTCCATCTGGATCGACGTGATCCCCGTCTTCGTGCCGGCGACCTTGAAGTCCATGTCGCCGAGGTGATCCTCGGTGCCGAGGATGTCGGTGAGGATCGCGTACTTCTTCCCTTCCTTGATCAGCCCCATCGCCACGCCGGCCACGGCGCCGCGGATCGGCACGCCGGCGTCCATCATCGCGAGCGAGCCGCCGCAGACCGTCGCCATCGAGCTCGAGCCGTTGGACTCGAGGATGTCCGAGACGATGCGCAGCGTGTAGGGGAAATCGGCGAACTCGGGGAGCACGCCCTGGAGCGCGCGCTCGGCGAGGTTGCCGTGACCGATCTCGCGGCGCGAGGTGCCGCGCACCGGCCGCACTTCACCGGTGGAGAAGGGGGGGAAGTTGTAGTGCAGCATGAACGACTTCGTCGTCTCGCTCGGCGAGTCGATCGAGTCGAGGCGCTGGACGTCGTTCGCGGTGCCGAGGGTGACGGAGACGAGCGCCTGCGTCTGGCCGCGCGTGAAGAGCGCCGAGCCGTGAGCGCGCGGCAGCAGGCCGAGGTCGATCGAGATCGGGCGGACCTCGTTCGTGGCGCGGCCGTCGACGCGCTTCTTGGTGTTGAGCACCTGTGCGCGCAGCGAGTTGTACTCGAGATCGCCCAGGATGCCGTGGATCTCCTTCGCATTGTCCGGGAGATCGGCGGCGAACGACTCGGCCACCTGCTTCTTGACCAGCTCCACCGCCTGGACGCGCGTCTGCTTGTCCTTCTGGTTGAGCGCCTCGACGATCTTCGTCTCGGCGACGGCCTTCACCTTGTCGGCGAGGCCCTCGGTCTGCGCGGCGCGGACCCATTCCAGCTTGCTCACTTTCGGGCCGGCCTTGAGCAGCTCGTCCTGGTAGCCGATGAGCTCCTTGATGCCGCCCTGCGCCACGGTGAGCGCCTCGACGACGTCCTCCTCACTCACCTCGAGGGCGCCGCCCTCGACCATGAGGATCGAGTCGCGTCCGCCGGCGACGACGAGCTCCATGTCGCTGTACTCGAGCTGCTGGAAGGTCGGGTTGAGCACCCAGTTGCCCTGGAGGCGTCCGACGCGCACGCCGGCGATCGGCCCGTTCCATGGCGTCCGGCTCGACTGCAGCGCGTACGAGGTGGCAACGAGGGCGAGGACGTCGGCGTCGTTCTCCTGGTCGGCGGAGATGACGTAGCAGAAGACCTGGACTTCGTTCTGGAAGCCTTCGGGGAAGAGCGGGCGGATCGAGCGGTCGATGATCCGGGCGCTCAGGATCTCGCCGTCGCTCGGCCGGCCTTCGCGCTTGATGAAGCCGCCGGGAATCTTGCCCGCGGCGTAGGTCTTCTCGCGGTATTCGACCGTGAGGGGGAAGAAGGGGAGCGGGCTCTTGTTGTCGCTCACCGTGACGGTCGCGAGGACCATCGTGTCCCCGTAGGTGACGAGGGCGGAGCCGGCGGCCTGCTTGGCCATGCGGCCGGTCTCGATGACCAGCTTGCGTCCCGCGAACGTCTTTTCAATGCGTTGCATGTCTGCTCTTTTCGCCTCTTGGTGCGGCCGGCCCATTCCGGCGCGCGCTTCACCAACTGCCGCGTGAAATGCAAAACGCGCGGGCCGCATAGATGCGCCCGCGCGAATGCCCGTCGTCCAGCTCAGTACCGCAGTCCGAGTTCCTGGACGATCTTGCGGTATCCGTCGATGTCCGTCCGCTTCATGTAGTTGAGCAGGCGGCGACGCGTGCCGACCATCTTCAGCAGCCCACGGCGGCCGTGATGGTCCTTCTTGTGGGCCCGGAAGTGTTCGGTGAGGTAATTGATCCGCTCCGTGAGGAGCGCGACCTGCACCCGTGCCGAGCCGGTATCGGTCTCGTGCGTCCTGTACTTCTCGAGCGTCGCAGCGTTGTCGAAAGCCATGAGTCCTGGACTGTGCCCGCCGAACGGCGGTCTAAGCGTAGGCAAATTGGTTGAGCATGGGAAGTTAGCCCATCCGTAGGGGGATGTAAAGAGGGCTCCCCGGTCGGTTGAGCGGACGAGCGGACGCCGCTGAGCTCATCCGAACAGCTTGGCGACGAGATCGCGGAACCCCATCACGACGTCATTGAACGTCGACATCACGAAGATCAGCAGGATCGCCACGAGGCCGAAGCGCAGGATGTTCTCGCGCGTGCGGGCGCTGAACGGGCTGCCCTTCACCGACTCGGCCACGTTGAGCAGGATCTGGCCGCCATCGAGGATCGGGATCGGCAGCAGGTTCAGCACGGCGACGTTCACGCTGAGCAAGGCGATCAGGAAGAACAGCGACTCGAGCCCGCTCTGCGCGGCGGCGACCGACGCCCGCGTGATCGCGATCGGGCCGCCGAGCTGGCGCACCGACACCTCGCGGGTGAGCAGCCCCCGCACCGTGCCCACGATCTTCCCCGCCGTGACCCAGGTGCCACGCGCCCCGGCGACGATCGCGTCGCCCACGCCGATCGGCTGGCGCGTCGTCGGGTCCGCAGCCGCCGCGCCGATCTTCCCCACGGCGCGCATCGTCCCCGTCGCCGGATCCTTCTGGCTCGTCGACTCCGGCCGGATGGTCATCGACACAAGCCGACCGCCCCGCCGCACCTGGAACGGGAGATCGGTTCCCGCCGACGGCGTCACCCGCTCCTGGAGCTGCGACCAGCTCTGCACCGGCCGGTTGTCGATCGTGACGATCGTGTCGCCCAACGCGAGCCCCGCCCTCCGCGCGGGGCTTCCCGGCAGGACGTCCCCGATCACCGGCGCGATGAAGAAGTCGACCGCGCCGATCACCTGGGCCGTCGTCGGCGCGCCAGGAGTCCCCACCGGCATCGAGAGCTCGCCACGGTTCGTGCGCAGCGTCAACGTCCCCGCCCCCGCCGCGTCGATCCGCTCGGCGATCTCGCTCCAGGTGCGCACCGGCGTCCCGTTCACCGCGAGGATCGTGTCGCCCGGCTGCAGCTGGGCCAGCGCCGGCGCGGTGGCGAGCGGATGCACCGCCCCCACGACCCGCGTGCCGATCACCGGCTCGCCGTAGGTCAACGCGAGAACCGTGAGCACGACGAAGGCGAGCAGGATGTTCATCGTCACGCCGGCGATCATGATGAACAGGCGCGCGGCGAGGCTCTTCGACTCGAACCAGCGGCTCTCGGGGACCGGCTTCGGTCCGAAGGGGAGCATCGCCTCCGGATCGTATCCCGGCTGGCCGGGCTTGAGCGCTTCCCCCTCCCCTTCACCGCCTCCCTCGATGAACGCCGTCTCTGCATCGTGGCGCGACGCCATGCGCACGTACCCGCCCAGCGGAAGGGCGGCGAGCACGTACTCCGTCTCGCCTCGGCGGTGCCGCCAGAGCGCCGGCCCGAAGCCGATGGAGAAGCGGGGCGCGTACACGCCCGTCAGCTTCGCGGCGATGAAGTGTCCCAGCTCGTGCACGAAGATCACGAGCCCGAAGACGATGATCGGGGCGAGGATGGCTAGCATCGAAAGAGCTCCTGCACGTGCCGCCGAGCCTGGGCGTCGGCGGTGAGAATGGCGTCGCGCGAGCCACCCGGCGCCGTGCCGAGTCGTCCGAGCGTGCTGTCGATGGCGCGCGCGATGTCGCCGAAGCGGATCGCGCCGTCGAGAAAGAGTGCCACGGCCTGCTCGTTCGCCGCATTGAAGACCGCAGGCGCCGCGCCACCGGCCCGACCGGCCTGCATCCCCAGATCGAGCGCGGGAAACTCCGCCCGCCGCACCGGCTCGAACGACAGCGGAGACAGCTCGACCGGATCGAACGGGGGTACCCCGGTATCGGCGACACGGTCCGGATGAGTCAGCGCGTAGAGCACCGGAAGCTCCATGCTGGGCACGCCCATCTGCGCCAGCACGCTCCCGTCGATGAACTCGACGAACGAGTGCACCACGCTCTGCGGGTGGACGACCACCTCGATCCGCTCGTACGGCACCCCGAACAGGAAGTGCGCCTCGATCACCTCGAGCGCCTTGTTCGCCAGCGTCGCGCTGTCCACGGTGATCTTGCGGCCCATCTGCCAGGTGGGGTGCTGGAGGGCGTCGGCGAGGGTGGCGCGGTCCAGCTGGTCGGCAGGCCAGGTGCGGAAGGGGCCGCCGGACGCGGTGAGGACGAGCCGGCGAACCTCGCTGCCCGGCCGGCCGGCGATGCACTGCAGGATCGCGCTGTGCTCGCTGTCGACCGGCACGAGCTCGCCGCCCCCACGGCGAGCGGCGTCGGCGACGAGCGCGCCGCCCATCACGAGCGATTCCTTGTTGGCGAGCGCGACCCGCTTGCCGTCTTCCAGCGCGGCGACCGTCGCGTCCAGGCCGGCGGCGCCGACGACGGCGTTGAGCACGATGTCGACATCGCTCCGCGTCGCCGCCTCGACGAGGCAGCGCTCACCCGCCCCCCACGCCGCGTGCTCGGCGGTGCCGTTCTTCACCAGGCCGACGAAGCTCGGCCTGAAGCGCCGCGCCTGCTCGGCGAGCAGCGGCGCATTGCTGAACGCAGTGAGGGCGGCGACGTGAAAGCGGTCGCGCTGGCGCTCCAACACCCGCAGCGCGGTCGTGCCGATGGATCCGGTCGACCCGAGGATCGCGACCCCGCGGGTAGTCACCGCAGGATCGGGATCGGCAGCCACCCGAGGAGCAGATACGCCACCGGCAGCACGAAGATCAGGCTGTCGAAGCGGTCGAGCACTCCACCATGCCCCGGGATGATCCGCGAGCTGTCCTTCACCCCGCCCTCGCGCTTGATCAGCGACTCGAACAGGTCGCCGGTCTGCGCGGCGACGCTCACGATGCCGCCGAAGGCCAACGCGCCCCACGGCGTGAAGCCGAGGCTCGCCACCGGCACCAGCACGGTGCGCGCGTAGAGCCAGGACACGAGCATGCTGGTCACGAGGCCGCCCACCGCGCCGGCGACTGTCTTTCCCGGGCTCACCGAGGGGATGAGCTTGCGTCCGCCGATCGCCCGGCCGACGAAATACGCGCCGATGTCCGAGGCCCAGGTGACGACGAGCGGGAAGATCAGCAGCACGCCACCGGGCGGGACGCGGAGCGTCCACGCGTCGATCCCGGCCTGCCGCGCCCCGACCACGTCATAGCCGGCCACGGTGTCGTGATAGCGGATCGCATATCCGAAGGAGAGCATCCCCGCCGTGTACACGACGCCGAGCAGCGTCGTCGCCGCCGACGCGATGGGGCGGCCGCCGACGCCGCGCAGCCAGATGGTGGCGCCGAGCAGCAGCAGCACGAGCAGCGCGAGGAGCGCCGGCCGCACGACGAACGCGCCGAGGTAGCTGGCGTACACGGCGAGCGGCAGCAGACCGGCCAGAGCGACGCCAACGTCCCCCAGCGGATGGGCGCCGGCGCCGCGAACGATGCGATAGAACTCCCACGCGCCGATCGCGCTCACGATGGCCAGCAGCGCCGCGAGCGGCGCGCCCCCCGCGAGCACGATCCACAGAGCGACGGGCGCGGCGACGACGGAGAAGAGAACGCGGAGCGCGAGCTCGCTCATGCGAGTCGCGTCAGACCTCCGCGGACGTGGCTCGGCGAGCCACGTCAGACCTCCATGATCTCGGCCTCTTTGGCCTTGATCATCTGGTCGATCTTCCCGATGTAGTCGTCGTGGACCTTCTGCAGGTCCTTCTCGGCGTGCTTCACGTCGTCCTCGCTCACGCCGCTCAGCTTCTTGAGCGCGTCGCGGGCGTGGGTGCGGGCATGCCGCACGGCGATCTTGCCGTCCTCGGCCAGCTTGTGCACGACCTTCACCAGCTCCTTGCGGCGCTGCTCGTTCATCTGCGGCAGCGGCACCCGGATCACGCCCCCCTGCGTGGAGGGCTCGAGGCCGAGATCCGACTCGCGGATCGCCTTCTCGACCGCCTTCACCTGCCCCTTGTCGAACGGGGTGACGAGGATGGTGCGCGGCTCCGGCGCGGCGATGCTCGCGACCTGGTTGAGCATCATCTGCTGGCCGTACATCTCCACGCGCACGGTGTCGAGCATGTTCGGCGACGCCTTGCCGGACCGCACCGACGCGAACTCCCGCTTCGCCGCATCGAGGCCTTTGTCCATCGTGGTCCGGCAGTCCTTCATGATCTGTTGGATAGTGCTCATCGGACGAGGGTGCCGACGCGCTCGCCCCGCACCGCGGCGGCGATGGCGTCCGGTTTGTGGATGTTCAGCACGATCAGGGGGAGCGAGTTCTCCTTGCAGAGCGTCACGGCGGTCTGGTCCATCACCTTCAGCTCTTCCAGCATCACGTCGCGATAGCTGATCTCGTCGTAGAACTTCGCGGTCTTGTCGACCTTCGGGTCGGCGGAATAGACGCCATCCACGCTCGTCGCCTTGATGATGACCTGCGCCTTGATCTGGATGGCGCGGAGGACCGCGGCCGTATCGGTGCTAAAGTAGGGGTTGCCGGTGCCGGCGGCAAAGATCACCACGCGCCCCTTCTCGAAGTGGCGCAGGGCGCGCCGCCGGATGTAGGGCTCCGCGAGCTCCTCCATCCGGATCGCCGTCATGACGCGCGTCTCCATCCCCTTCCGCTCGAGAATGTCCTGCACGGCGAGCGCGTTGATGACCGTGCCGAGCATCCCCATGTAGTCGGCGCTGACGCGGTCCATTCCCATCTTCGAGAGCTGGGAGCCGCGCACGATGTTGCCGCCGCCGATCACCAGCCCCAGGTCCGCGCCCGACGAGACCACCTTCTGGATCTCGTCGGCGATGCGCGCCATCGTGTCGAAGTCGAAGCCGAGGCCCCGCTCCCCCGCGAGTGCCTCGCCGGAAATCTTCAGCAGTACTCGCGGGTAGCGGAGCTCGGTCACGTTCACTTACTCCTGGCCGATCTGGAAGCGGGCAAAGCGCCGGATCGAGACACCCGGACCCGCCGCTTTCACGAGCTCGCTGATCGTCTTGCTGTCGTCGCGCACCCAGGGCTGATCGAGGAGGGTGACCTCCTTGAAGTACTTGTCGATCCGGCCGCCGACCATCTTCTCGATGATGTTGGCCGGCTTGCCGCTGGCCGCCGCCTGCTCGGAGAAGATGCGACGCTCGCGGTCCACGAGCTCGGCGGGCACGTCGTCGCGCGTGACGGCGACGGGCACCGTCGGCACCCCCGCGGTCACGTGCTCGGCGATCGTGCGCGCGAGCTGCTGGCCGGCCTCGCCGCTGATGCCGGCCAGCTCGACGAGGGTGCCGACCTTGCCGTTGTGGTGCACGTAGGCGCCGACGCTGCCCGCGCCGCCGAAGCGGGCGTAGCGACGGAGGACGATGTTCTCGCCGATCGTGCCGGTGAACTGCTTGAGCGACTCCGCCAGGGTGCCGGCGTCACCGAACTTCGCGTTCATGAGGGGCGAGCCTTCGCCGGTGGCGACGATGCCGTCCTGGTTGCCATCGGTCAGCAGGGTCTTCGCAATGGAATCGGCCGTCTGGCCGAAGACCTCGTTGCGCGCGACGAAGTCCGTCTCGCTGTTCAGCTCGACGATCGCGCCCGTCTTGCCGTCGGGGCTGGTCTTCGCGACGATCTTCCCCTCGGAGGCGGCGCGGCCGGCGCGGTTCTCTCCCCGCGCGATGCCCTTCTTCCGCAGCCATTCGACGGCCGCGTCCATGTTCCCCTGATTCTCTTCCAGGGCTTTCTTGCAATCCATCATGCCGGCCTGAGTGCGCTGGCGCAGCTCGGAGACGTCCTTGGCGGTGTACGCAGCCATTGCTCGCAAGTCCTTATCTGTCGTGGAAACGCCGCCGGGGAAGCCGGCGGCGTATGAATGGTAACCTATCCGGGCGTACGGCGGGCGGCGGTTCGCGTGCGGCGGCCCACCGCCTGGTGCGCTTATTCGGCCGAGTCGTCGCCGCCCGACTCGCCACCCTCGGCGTCGCCGCCGTCGGTGCCCTTCAGGTGCGCGGCGATCGCTTCCGGCTTGGCGCGGCGACGGCGCGGGCGGCGGCGGCGCTTGTCGTCGCGGTCGCCCGCAGCCTCGGTGCCCCGCTCCGAGCTGTAGGTCATCTCGCCTTCCTTACCACCCTCGTCCGTCTCGTCGCGCACCGGCGCCTCGCGCCGCGCCTCGGCGATCGTGTCGGCCACGGCGCGGGTGATCAGCTCCACCGAGCGGATCGCGTCGTCGTTGCCGGCGATCGGCACCGTGATCAGGTCGGGGTCGGCGTTGGTGTCGACGATCGAGATGATCGGAATGCCGAGCTTGTTCGCCTCCGCGACGGCGATCTTCTCCTTCTTCGCGTCGACGACGAACATGAGGCCCGGGGTGCGCGTGAGCGACCGGATACCGTTGAGGTACTTGGACAGCTTCTCCTTCTCACGCGTCATCATCAGACGCTCTTTCTTCGTGTAGTTCGCCCACTCGCCGCCCTCGGCCGAGCCGGCGTCGAGCTCCTTGAGGCGCCGGAGCTGCTTCTTGACCGTCTGGAAGTTCGTGAGCAGCCCACCGAGCCAGCGCTCGGTGATGTACATGGCGCCGGCGCGCTCGGCTTCCTGCTTCACGATGCCGGCCACCTGCGGCTTCGTGCAGACGAAGAGGACGCTGTCGCCGCGCAGCACGACGTCGCGCACGAGCTTCTGCGCGATCTCGATCTGCCGGAGGGTCTTCTGGAGGTCGATGATGTGGATCCCGTTGCGCTCCGCGAAGATGAAGCGGCGCATCTTGGGATTCCACCGGCGCGTCTGGTGTCCGAAATGGACACCGGCGGCCAGGAGGTCTTCGAGCTTGGGCAGGGTCTCGGGCATCGTCGTTTCCGTGTGGTTTGTCGTCCGCGATCCGTCGGCATCTCGACCCACCGGCGTGGCCGGCACCGGGTCGAGACTCGGGATGCGTGAGAGATGGGTGTTGCTGTGAGACGGTGAGACGGTGATCTGGTGAGACGGCAGGCCGTCCTACTGTCTCACCGGTTCACCGTTTCACTGTTTACCGCTTGCTGAACTGGAACCGCTTGCGAGCCTTCGGACGGCCCGGCTTCTTGCGCTCGACCGCTCGTGCGTCGCGCGTGAGGAGGCCGAGGTCGCGCAGCTTGCGCCGGTGACTCTCGTCGAGCTTCACCAGGGCGCGGGCGACGGCGAGACGCAGCGCGCCGGCCTGGCCGCTCTGGCCGCCGCCGTTCACGTTGGCCTTCACGTCGTACTGGCCGAGGCGATCCGTGGCCGTGAACGGCTGCTGGATGCTCGTCACGAGCGCCGGACGCGGGAAATAGTCACCCAGCGTGCGCCCGTTGATGTCCCACTTGCCCGAGCCGGGCTTGAGGTAGACGCGGCAGACGGCCTCCTTGCGGCGGCCGATCGTGTGCGTGATCTGCGTATCGGGCATGGATTACTTGGCCTCGGCTTTCGGGAAGGTCAGCGTCTTCGGGGTCTGCGCCGTGTGCGGGTGCTCGGCACCAGGATAGACCCGGAGCTTGCCGCGCAGCACCTGACGGCCAAGCGCCGTCTTGGGGAGCATGCCGAACACGGCCTTCTCGATCACGCGCTCGGGGTGCTTGGCGAGCATGCTCGCGAAGGGCGTGAAGCGCTCGTGCCCCATGTAGCCGGTGTGGCGGAAGTATTCTTTCTGCTCCGCCTTGCGGCCGGTGACGCGAACCTTGGAGGCGTTGATGACGATGACGCCGTCGCCCGTGTCCATGTGGGGCGTGAACGTCGGCTTGTGCTTGCCGCGGATGATGCGCGCGATCTCCGTGGCAAGGCGCCCGAGGACCATGCCCTCGGCGTCGACGACATACCAGTCCTGCCGGATGTCGGTCGGCGTGGCGCTGAAGGTTTTGAACATGACCTGAATGCCTGACTGCTCGAAATGAGTCCATCGCCTCACCGGTGCGTCATGCAACCCGGGTCTCGGCCGCCTGTAGGCGTTTTTGGGCAGACTTTTAAAATACCCGGGCGGGCGGTGGCGGTCAACTGTTTGGGGGCGCTGCGCTTATGGGGCGCG
>JABFYH010000119.1 GCA_013361335.1 Gemmatimonadaceae bacterium
CCGCCGTACGACTCGCCAGGACTGTACCTTAGGCAATGCTTCCCTCGCCCGACTGATGACCCCGACGCGGTGGCTGCTCACGGCGCTCTCCTTCGCGGCGACGATCGGGGTCTCCCTGTACCTGATCGCCGGGTGGTCGCAGCAGGGGACCTCGCTCGCGTTGCCGGCGCGCGCGCACCTGCTCGCCCTGCTCGCCGTCGTGGTCGAGGTGGTGGCGCGTGCGCTCAAGATCCGCTGGAGCGCCAGAGCCGCCGGGATCCGGCTGCCCCTCAGCACGGCGCTGCGCACCTGCCTCGGCGGCGACTTCGGCGCGGCGATCACACCCGCCCGCAGCGGCGCCGAGCCGGCGCGCTTCTTCATCCTCGCCGAGTCGGGGCTCGCGTCGTCGAGCGTCCTCGTCATCCTGTACGCCGAGCTCTTTCTCGAAGTCTTCTCCCTCGCCGCCGTCGTCGTCGCGGTGGCCGTGGTGTTCCGGCATGCTGGCGCGGTGGTGCTCACGCTCGCCGGCCTCGTGGGGACGTACGCCACCGTCATCCTCGGCATTGGCGCGCTCGCGCTGTTCCTCTCGCGACGCAACGCCAACGGCCCGCCCCCGCGCTGGGCCCGGCGGCTCCGGCTCCATGCCGGCCGGTGGCGCACCATCCAGCGCGCCCTGCGAAAGCTGCGCACGACGATCGACTCGGTGGAGCACGTGAACTTCAGGCCCGCGCTCGCGGCGTTCATCGCGTCCGTCGTGCACGTGGGGATCCGGCTCACCGTGCTGCCTGCGCTCGTGCTCACGAGCATCCCGTCCGCCCCGCTGGCCCCACTGGCGCTGTGGCCGCTCGGCTTCCTCTACGGCGCCGCGGTGGTGCCGGCTCCTGGTGGCGGCGGCGCCGTGGAGGTGGCCTTCCGCGTGGCGCTCGGCGGCGACATCCCGGTGTCGCTCTTCGCCGCGGCCCTCGTGTGGTGGCGCTTCTACACCTTCTACATCTACATCCTGCTCGGCGCCGTCGCCGCAGGGAGCACCGTGCTCCGCGCGGTCCGCCGCACCGAGGATTACGAGGCCGAGGTGGAGTCCGGCGGCGCCGTGGCCGAAGCGGCGTAGACGTCGTAGGGCACCGGGCCGGCGAGGGCGGCGCGGAGCCGACCCCCGGGCCACCAGCGGCCGAGGTACCACGCGAGCAGCGCTCCACCCGCGACGAGCCCCGCGACGCCGAGCGGCCACTCACCCCGCAGGCTCTCGAGCGTTTCCGGCGTGGGCGGCGTGTGCCTCAACGCGTCGGGCAGCGTCGTCAGCGCGATGATGAAGTTGCTGAGGGCGTGCGCGAGGATCGGCAGCCAGAGAGTGCGCGTGCGAAGGTACAATGCGCACATCGCCACGCCGAACAGCAGGTGCCCGACCCACTCGGCGTGCAGCAGCGCGAAGAGCACCGAGCTGGCGACCACGGCGGGGACGGTGCCCCAGCGACGTGCCCAGCGGTGCAGCAGGATGCCGCGGAAGAAGAGCTCCTCGACGAACGGCGCCGCGACCGCCGCGACCAGCACCAAGCCGAGCCACTGGCCGAAGGAGCGCGCGTCGAACAGGTCCGAGGCGCCCAGCACGAAGCGCTCGACGAAGCGCGGCGCGACGTAGGAGAGCGGCACGAACACCGCGATCGAGGCGCCGAGGGTCAGCAGATCGATCGGCACGACGACGGCGAGGAGGGGGAGCTCGGTGCGCGTCGGCCAGCGGCCGAAGAGCCCGCGCCAGTTCAGCCGCGCGAACCGTCCGCGCACCAGCAGCACCAGGCCGAGCGCGCAGTAGACGAGCACCGCACCGAGTCGCTCGTCACCGCCGATCCGCTCGCTGCCGGGTCGGCCGAGCAGCCTGTAGAGCCCGAGCGCCGCGCCGACGAGCAACAGGAACTGCACGACCAGCCATCGCGCGCGCAGGTCGTCGAAGGGCGACGCCGTTGCCAAGCGTCAGATCAGCGCGATCGCTTCCGCCGGCGACGCGTTGGACGCGCCGTTCGGGAAGTAGGCGTTGTGCACGTACTGCCCCACCATGCGCTGGGTGTTGAAGAAGCTCCCGTTGAGCGCGATGGCGGACCGCATCACCTCGGCGTACGCGAAGGGGAGGCCGTAGAAGAGCGGCAGGATCACGCGCTCGAGCTTGATGTAGAGGTCCACTGCGTCGCGCGTCGGATCGGCCTCGAGCTCTGGACCGCCGATCGACCAGCCGGTCACCCCTTCCACGTGCCCCTCCACCCACCAGCCGTCGAGCACGGAGAAGGAGGGGACGCCGTTCATCGCCGCCTTCATCCCGCTCGTGCCCGACGCCTCGAGGGGCTTCATCGGGTTGTTGAGCCAGAGATCCACGCCGGCCACCATCTTGTAGGCCAGCGCCATCTCGTAGTTCTCGACGTACACGATCTTCACGAGATCGCCGAGCTTCTCGCGCGCCGCGAAGATCCGGCGGATGAGCTCCTTGCCCCCGCCGTCGTGCGGGTGCGCCTTGCCGCCGAACACGATCTGGATCTTCCCGACGCTCCGCGCGATCGCGGTGAGCCGGTCGAGATCGGAGAAGATCAGGTCCGCGCGCTTGTACGGGGTGGCGCGCCGCGCGAAGCCGATCGTCATCACCCCCGGATCGAGCCGCTCGCCGGTGCGCCGCTCGATCTCCTCGAGCAGCGCCGCCTTGCTGGCGGCGTGCGCCTCGCGGATCTCCTGGAGCGGGATGCTCACCGCGTAGCGCAGGTACAGGTTGTCGTGCCGCCACTCGGGAATGCGGCGGTCGAACAGCGCGGCGAACGCCGGACCGGTCCACGTCGTGGCGTGCACGCCGTTGGTGATGGAGTCGATCGGATACTCGGGGAACATGCCGCGCGACACCTCGCCGTGCCGCATCGCGACGCCGTTCACGAACCGGGTGAGATGCAGCGCGAGATGCGTCATGTTGAGCATCCCTTCGTGAATGCCGCCCGAGCTTTCCAGCAGCGAGACGCGCGTGTCGCCGAGCACCTTGCGCACCATCTCGAGCGGAAACTTGTCGTGCCCCGCCGGCACCGGCGTGTGGGTCGTGAACACGCAGCGCGAGCGCACCGCCTCGAAGTCGGCGTCTTCCAGCTCGAACGCCGGACGGCCGATGAGCTGCTTCTCCAGGAGCTGCAGGGTGAGCAGCGCCGAGTGCCCCTCATTGAGGTGGTAGATGGTGCCGTTCTGGTAGCCGATCTCCTGGAGCAGCGCCGCGCCGCCCATCCCCAGCACGATCTCCTGGCAGAGGCGGTAGTGGTCGTCGCCGCCGTACAGGGTGTCGGTGAGGGTGCGGTCCCACTCGCTGTTCTCGGGGACGTTGGTGTCGAGGAGGTACACCGGCACCTCGTGTCCGCGCACCCCCTTCACGACGTACTTCCATGCGGTGACCCTGACCTCGCGCTCCTCGAGCGTCACGGTGGTCCAGGCGTCCACCCGCTCGAGCACCTCTTCCGGCTTCCAGTGCACCGGCGTCTCCGTCTGCTGGCCCGAGGCGTCGAGGTGCTGCTCGAAGTAGCCCTTGCGATGGAGCAGCGTGACGGCCACGACGGGCACGGCGAGATCGGCCGCCGAGCGCAGGGTGTCGCCCGCCAGGACGCCGAGGCCTCCGCTGTAGGTCGGGATGGCCTGCTCCAGGCAGATCTCCATCGAGAAGTAGGCGACGCTGGTGCGCGTCGGGACGTGCGTCATGAAGGAGCCTCGAGTCCAGGGCACAAAAGGGACGCAGCGCCCACGGGACGGAGTGCTCCGCCCAGGGGCGCCGACGGTCCGGCTGAATCCGCAGAGAAGTTTACGTCGCCGGGCTCGCGTTTCAACGCTGCGGAGACAGCACGGCGACGGGGAGCACCGCGGTGACGTCGGCCATGACCAGCGCCCCGTCCCGTGATTGAACGACCTGCCCACCCAGTTCGCAACGCCAGCGCGCGACGTCGTCGTCCGGGAGGCGGATCGACGTGCGACCCCACGCCTCTCGTATCGGCACCTCCCCGCCCAATCCACAGGTCAGCCGCGGGACGATCACGATCAATCTGTCTTCAAGATGAGCTCGCTGGAAGGCCAGGGCGTGGGTCCCCTTGTCCCCCTCGGTGGCGAGGGGCCGGTAGTCGCCGTGAGCGAGGAGCTCGCGACGGCGCTGGCGCAGGTGCAGCAGGCGGGCAGTGACGTACAGCTTGAGCCCGTCATCCTCCGGCCGAGCGCACCACCCGGCGAGCCGCGCGGGGTCGACGAAGTCGGGGGCCAGCGCGCCGCCGATCGCGTCGAGCGCCTGCTCGCGCTTGGCCCAGTCCACCGGCCGGCGGTTGTCGGGATCGACGAGCGCGCGGAAGAACAGCTCGTCCCCCTGATAGATGTCCGGTACGCCGGGCGCGGTCAGGTGGACGACGAGCCGCGCGATGCTGTTCCACCGCCCCTGCGGCGCGATCGCGCATACGAGCTCCTCCACGTCGTGGAGGAAGCGCGCGTTCGTCGACCGCTCGAGCATCCGCGCGATGAACGTCTCGATCGCCTTCTCGTAGTCGGCGTCGGGATCGGTCCAGCTGGTGCTCACCTTCGCCTCACGCACCGACTTGCGGATGTACTCCGTGAGGCGGCCGGTGAGCTCGGTCAGCCACGAGTCGTCATCCGACGCGCGCACCCCCGAGCCCACGGGCCAGAGCCCCACCAGCGCCTGGTAGATGAAGTTGTCGGTGGCGCGCGTCGGGGCGAGCCGGCCGGCGACGAGGGTCTGCAGCGCGCGATGATGCCGGCGCCACTGCCGCAGCCGCCGCTCCCAGGCCCCCGGGCTCTCGCTGAGCGCGTCCAGCCGCGCGCGCACGTCGGCGCTACGCTTGGTGTCGTGGGTGTTCGTCGCGTTCAGCGCACGTGGATATCGCGCGGCGCGCTCGGCGAGCCGAGCATGCAGGCGCTGCACCGCGCCCTCGACGGGCACACCCGGATCACCACCCACCTCGTTCCGCGACGCGAGCGGTGCATAGACGTACAGCGCGGTGTCTTCCACCCCCTTGGCCGCGGCGGGCCCGGTGAGCTGCTGCCACCGCAGCACGAAGGCGAGCCGCGCTCGGGCGAGCTCGGGCTCGGCGTCGCGCCAGCTGCCGAGCAGCGCGCGCTCGAGCGCGTCGGCCGCGGCTGGATCGGCACGACCGCGCTTGCGCAGCTCGGCCATCGCGTCCTTCAGCACCTTTGCGTCGTCGCCGCGCACGTCCGGATGCTGGGCGTCGATGTAGGTGCGGTACACGGGGAGGAGGGCCACCAGCTCGACGATCGCGCCGGCGTAGGCGGCGATCGGCAGCTGCGGCCAGTCGGCGCAGCGCGCGACGGCGGCCAGCATGGGGGCGATGCGGCGGACGTCGGCGTTGAGCGCTGCGCGCAGCACCCGCCGCTTGGCGTCCACCGCCACGGCGTGAAAATCCGGCGTCCCCGCGCGGCCGCGATAGCGCGTCTCGAGCGCATCGTAGCCGGCGGGATCGACGAATACGTCCTCGAGCGCCGTCATGAGCTCGTAGCCGGTCGTGCCGTCCACCGGCCAGTCGGCGGGAAGGGACTCGTGCGCGGCGAGAATCTTCTCGACGACGATGGGAAAGCGTGCGCCGCCAGGCGGCGCCGGACGGCGCGCGTCCACCGCCGCCCGCAGCCGCTCCAGATACCGTCGCGGCTCGAGCAGCCCGTCGATGTGATCCACCCGCAGGCCGTCCACGACGCCGTCGGCGACCAGCTTCAGCACGAAGCGGTGCGTGGCCTCGAACACCGGCTCGCGCTCCACGCGCAGAGCGATCAGCTCGTTGACGTCGAAGAAGCGACGGTAGTTGAGGTCGCGCTGCGCCGTGCGCCAGAAGGCGAGCTCGTAGTGCTGATGCGCGAGCAGCTCCCGGAGCCGCGCGCGTCCCGCCTCACCCTTCGTCCATTCCGCCACGACGTCGCGCGCCCACGGATCGCGCATCGCGAGCTCCAGCTCGGCGGGAAGCGTCGACGGATCGATCGGAAAGTGGTGGTCGAAGTAGCGGACGCGAACGCCCTGGTCGGTCACCTCGAGCCCCAGCTCGTCGCGCGCCAAAACCTGCTCGGGGCCGTCGCCCAGAATCGGCAGCAGCACCTTGCCGGTGAGCCGCCGCGTCGACGCCTGCCACTCGACGTCGAACCAGTCGGCATAGCGCGACTGGCTGCCGCGCTCGAGGAGGTCGTCCCAGTACGGGTTGTCCGCGCCGATGCCCATGTGGTTGGGCACGATGTCGAGGAGCAGCCCCATGCCGTTCGCATGCGCCTCGTCCGCCAGCGCGACGAGCGCCGCTTCGCCGCCGAGCTCGTCGCTCACGTGGGTCGGATCGGCGACGTCATAACCGTGCGTGCTCCCGCGGCGCGCGGCGAGCACGGGCGAGCAGTACACGTGCGAGATGCCGAGCCGTTTCAGATACGGCACCCGCGCCCGCGCGTCGTGCAGCGTGAACCCGGCATTGAGCTGGAGACGGTACGTCGCCGTGAGCATCGCCCCTGTCATCCCGCTACGGTTCACCGTTCACGGTTCACCGAGCCCTCGCCGGGTCCTGTCATCCGCGAGAAGGTCCTCGAGCGGCTCGCGCATGCGCCGCGACCAGCTCGCGTACCTGTCCTGCCAGATTCCGGGGATGTTCACCGGCGCCTGCTCGTGCGCGAGGTCGTCGAGCGACAGGCCGACCAACGCCGACGGCGTGCGCCGGATGAACGCGTGCACCGCCGAGATCAGCGCGTCCGACGTCACGTTCTCGCGCGCCGAATCGGGCAAGAGCCCCGCCTCGATCAGCGACTCCACCAACGCCACGCGGTCGTGCCACCGGCCATCGCGCATCGCCGCCGCCTGGGCAGGATTCGCCAGGTCGCCCAGCTCCGCGCGCAGCATGATGTCGCGCCCCTCCATCCACCCGACGAGCGGCGGCAGGTCGTGCGTGTTGACCGTCGCCAGCGCCATGCGCGGATACTCGTCGGACGGCCGGAAGCGCCCGGTGACGAAGTCGCGCTCGAACACCACCACCTTGGAGCCCAGCACTCCCCACCGCTCCAGCACCTTCGGCACCTCGGGGGGCACGGTGCCGAGATCCTCGCCGACGACGAGCGCGCCATGGCGCACGCTCTCCAGCGCGAGGATGCCGAACAGCTCCTCGCTGAACGACGTCATGTACGCCCCATGCCGCGCCGACTGGCCGAGCGGGACCCAGAACATCCGGAAGAGGCCGAGCGCGTGATCGATGCGCAGCGCGCCGGTGTGGCGGAAGCCGGCGCGCAGCAGGCGCACCCAGTAGTCGTAGCCCGTGGCGCGGAGCACGTGCGGGTTGATCGCCGGCAACCCCCAGTTCTGCCCCTCGTCCGAGTACATGTCGGGGGGCGCGCCGACGGTCGCGCCCTGCACGAACAGCTCCGGGTTGGCCCAGACGTCGGCGCCGCTCGGCGCCGAGCCGACGGCGAGATCCTGATAGAGCCCGAGCGTCAGCCCCTCGCTCGCCGCGTCGAGCGACGCGCGGCCGAGCTGCCGATCGATCTCGAACTGGAGCCAGCGGTGATAGTCGACCCGCTCGGCGAGCTCGCGGCCCAGCTGCGCGACCGCCGGCCCGCGGGCGTCGCGCAGCGCCTCCGGCCATTGCCGGGCGTCTGGCCCCCCGCGCTCGGAGATCGCCATGAAGGTGGCGAACTGGGTGAGCTGCGGATCCTCGCGCGCGACGAACAGCTCGTAGGTGCGCGCGCGCACCGACCCGCCGCGCACCTCGCGGGCGACGAAGGTGCGGTGCAGCGACTCGAGCACCGGCGCGCGGAGCGCCGTGACGCGCCCATAGTCGACCAGGTCGGCGGCGCGCAGCTCGGCGAGCGCCCGCTGGAACTCGTCCGACGCCGCATGCGCCCGCGCCTGTTCGTCATGCGCGAATTCGGGGATTGCCTCGACCCGGAGGTAGATGGCATTCCGGAAGAGCCGGCTGATCGGGCTGTACGGGCTGACGTCGTACCCCTCGTTGCGCAGGGCGTGCAGCGGGTTCACCCCGACGAACGCGCCGCCGTGATGCGCGAGCCACTCGGCGATCGTGGCGAGATCCCCGAAGTCGCCGACACCCCAGTTCTTCGCGCTGCGCACGGTGTACAGGTTCGCGGTGATGCCGAAGCCGCGACGCCCGCGCAGACGGACCTCGGGGGCGACGCACTGGGTCGGCACGACGATCAGTCTCTGCATCGCGGCGCGCACCCGACCGCCGGCGGCGAGCTCGATCGCGAGATCGTGATAGCCGAGCGGCGGCACCACCGGCAGCTCGAGACGCAGGCGATGCGCGCGGCCGCCATGCGTCGTGCCCGTCCACCGCCGCTCCATCCCGTCTTCGGTGCGGAGGGTGAGCGTCCACTCCACCGACTCGGCGCGCGTGGCCGGCACGCGTACGGCGACGCGCGACAGCTTGCGGCGGTCGCGCTGCCGCACGACGCGCACCGGCTCGATCAACCGTCGCCGCTCGGCGACCCGCAGCCTCCGCAGCGCGGCGCTCGCACGCTCCTCGGTGCTCGCGTCGATCCCCATCGCCCCGAGCAGCGCCTCGCGCGTGGCGTCGGAGGTGAGTCGCAGCTTCTCGCCGGTCTGGTCGACGTACGA